>DAISHS010000018.1:9024-25598 GCA_036822415.1 Chloroflexota bacterium | reverse complement strand
GCGCCCCTTCTGGCAACGCCTCTTCCTGGGCCTCTTCGGCCTCGGCAGCGGCTAAGTATGAATTATGAATTATGAATGATGAACTATGAACTTTGCACTTTGCGCTTTGCACTTTGCACTTTGCACTTTGCACTTTGCACTTTGCACTTTGCACTTTGCGCTTTGCACTGTGCGCTTTGCACTTGTTCGCATCTGAGGATGCTCACTCCGCTTTGCACTTTGTACTTTGCACTTTGCACTAACTTATGTCATTCTTTGATCTCTTTCGCACGATTTTAGCCAACCTGAACCGCATGCGCATCCGCGTCATCCTGACTGCGATCGGCGTGGTCATTGGCACGGCCGCGGTGCTGGTGCTGATTAGTTTAGGCGCGGGCTTACAGCGCAGCGCCACCCAGGGCATTGGCGGCATCTCGGACCTGACCATCATCAACGTCGTGGGGCAGCAACCGATGATGCAGGAAGCTCCTGGGGTCGGCGCTTCCAGCGCGCCGCGCGGCGAGCCGCAGGGACTGACGCTCAAGGTGCTGGAAAAGCTGCGCGCCCTGCCCAACGTGGTTGCGCTGACGCCGCAGGAGTTCATTCAAGGCCAGGCGGAGCTGCACTATAATCGCCTGACCGGCGGCGCCGGCATCATGGGCGTGGACCCGGAGGCCTGGAAGCTGTTCGGTTACAAGCTGGCCTCTGGTGAAAACCGCATTGGCACCGGCCAGGTGGTGGTGGGCGCGCAGATTGGCAGCACGCTCTACGACCCGCGCAAAGTCAACCCGAAAGAGGGAATCAGCCCCTTTGGCGGACCAGGCGTCCCTGGCGCGCCGCAGACGGTCGAATTGCAGGACGCCAGCCTGACCCTGCGCGCGATTCGTTACGACAACGAAGGCAACATGGCGACGCGTAACCTGCGCGTCCAGGTCACCGGCGTCCTGGCGTCGCTCGGCGAGACCGATTATAACCTGTATGCGCCGCTCAAAGACATCGAAGAATTGAATCAGTGGTTCTCTGGCCGCCGCATTGACCGCAATCGTGAAGGCTATCAGCAGGTCGTCGTCAAAGTAGCCAGCTCACGGGACGTAGCCGACGTGCAGAAGCAGATTCGCCAGATGGGCTACAACGCCTACTCCGCGCAGGACACGGTCAACAGCATCAACTCCTTCTTCATGGTGCTGCAGGCCATCCTGGGCGGCATTGGCGCTATCGCCCTGCTCGTGGCAGCCTTTGGCATTGCCAACACGCTGAGCATGGCAATCTACGAGCGCACGCGTGAAATCGGACTGATGAAAGCGATCGGCGCGCGCAACCGCGACGTCATGAGCATTTTCCTGGGCGAAGCGGCAGCCATCGGCTTCCTCGGCGGCATCATTGGCACGGGGTTGGGCTGGGCCGTGAGCGGCGTCATCAACCTGATTGCGCAATCGGCCCTGGGCGCGCAGGGAAATCCCATCTTTGGCGGCCCGGCCGGCCCCGACAGCAGCATCGTCTACACCCCGGTCTGGCTGATCCCGTTTGCCATCCTCTTTGCTACCCTGGTCGGCCTGCTCTCCGGCGTCTTTCCGGCCCTGCGCGCCGCCACCCTCGATCCGTTGAAGGCGCTAAAGTACGAATGAGCCAGGCGACTCTGTCCCGCGCCGCGGCCGTGGCGCTGCTGATGCGCTGGCTTGGCGGCGCCGGGCAAGATGCCCTCGCGGCTGCGGACGGACCGTTATCCCAGGCCAACTGGACCGTGATTGTGCAAGAGGCGGTCAGGCATGGCGTCCATCTGCTCCTGGCCGAACGCTGGCAAACCACGACCGCCGCGCCTGATTATGTCATGCGTTGGCTGGCAGCCGAAACGGCCGCCAACGCGCGGCGCAATGAGCGGCTGCACGCCGAATTGAGCGCCATCCTGCACGGCGCGGCCGCGCAGGGGATCGAGTTGATCCCCTTCAAGGGCGCGCATCTGCTCCTCGATCGGCATGGCTATCCGCGGCCTGAGGTCAGGCCGCTGGCCGATCTCGATCTGCTGGCGCAGTCGGCCCAAATTCCCGCCCTGCGGCTGCTCATGCTGCGCCTGGGCTACATCGAAGAGGCGCGCGTCACCTGGAAGCATCTGAACTTCATCAAGCCCGACAACACGCGGCTTTCCTCCTTCAGCGCCGGCGACCCCGACAACCCGCGACGGGTAGAGGTGCATACGGCCCTGGCCGAGGACTTTTTGGGCCTGCGCCTGGAGCTGACGAGCGCCGCCTGGCAGCACAGCCAGACGCCGACGCCGGTTCGTCTTTTGCCGCCGTGGCTGTTCTTCCTGCACCTGGCGGCCCACGCATCGCAGGATGTGTGGGAACGCAAGGCGCGCCTGCTGCAGCTGGTTGATCTACAACGGGTTTGGCAACCGCTCACGCGGCAGGACATCGCCTGCATCGGCGTTGCCTGCGGGGCCGCGGCGGCCTGGTTTGACGCGCAGGGCCTGCAAGGGGAACGTCCGCGCGCAGTCGCCAGCCTGGCCGGGGTGCGGCTGGAACCGCGCCTGCTGCTGCCGGCCCTCACCCTGCTGCAGAGCGTCTTTCCTGGCGTCCCGCCGCCAGGGCTGACCAGCGCTTTGAATGAGACCTTGCAGCCGGGGCTGCGCGCCTGGCTGCAGCAGATCAGCCTGGCCGAGGTTTCCTTGAGCAATCCTGCGCCGCGGCGCCTGGCAGACAATCTGCGTTGGACGCAGCGGTCGGGGGAGCGCCTGAATGTCCTGCGTCACCTCCTGCTGCCCGATCGTTACGGCCTGTTGGGCAACCGCTTTCCACGCCTGGTCAGCTCACCGCTCTTTCCCCTGGCCTATCCGCTGCATCTGGTCTTCCTGGGCGGTTGGGTGCAGCGCCGTCTGCGCCAGCGCGGTCAGCGCGCCGGCATCTCGTTTCACCAGCGCATGTTGGACGCCACAGCAGCCAGCCTGGCCGCCGCCGCCCAGTCGGCGAGTGCGGGCAGCGCGGCCGCGGGCGCACAAGCCCAGGCGATGGGCGAATCGGCGTAAATGCGGACACAAAAAAGAAACCGGGGTTCTTGGGATAAGAAGCCCGGTTTCTCAAAGAAGACCTGAAGGCGCTCAGGCCCTGGCCGCAGATTGGGAACCTGCGGAAGGCGGTGAGTTAGCCGCGCACTTTGGCGGTGATACGCACCATCTCGATGAAATCTTCAGCCTTGAGGCTGGCGCCGCCGACCAGGGCGCCGTCAATGTCAGGCTGCTGCATGTATTCGGCCATATTCTTAGCGTTGGTGCTGCCGCCATACTGCACGCGCACCGCCTGCGCCACAGCCTCGCCAAACAGATCGGCCACCGGGCCGCGCACGCTGAGGCTGATGATCTGATTGGCCGCGGCGCCTGTGGCGGCCTTGCCGGTGCCAATGGCCCAAATCGGCTCATAGGCAATGACCAAAGCGGCCACCTGCTCCCCGGTCAGTCCGGCCAACGCGCCGTTGACCTGGCCACGCACCACGCTATCGGTGGCGCCGGCCTCGTACTGCTCCAGGTTTTCACCCACGCAGATGATCGGGATCAAGCCATGGGCCAGCGCGACCTTGACCTTGCGGTTGACGCTGGCGTCGGTCTCGCCAAAGAACTGGCGGCGCTCGGAGTGCCCCAGGATGACATACTGGCACAGCTCGGCCACCATGTTGGGCGCCACTTCACCGGTGAACGCGCCCTTCTCTTCCCAAAACAGATTTTGGGCGCCCAGGCCCACGTGTGAGCCGGCAAGCGCCTGCTTGACCGGCGCCAGCGCCGTGAACGGCGGGCAGACCACACTGGTGACGGCCGGGATGTCATCGAGCACGGGCCGCAGACTGTTGACCAGCGCCAGGGCTTCGGCCACGGTCTTGTTCATCTTCCAGTTGCCCGCGATAATCGGTTTACGCATGATTTTTACCTCAACCAAAAATTACTTGCGGCGTAACTGCCCGCATCCAGGCTACTGATCGAGCAGCGCTTCCACACCGGGCAGCTTCTTGCCTTCCAGGAACTCCAGGCTGGCGCCGCCGCCGGTGGAGATGTGGGTCATCTTCTCGGCCAGGCCCGCCTGCTCCACGGCGGCCGCCGAATCGCCGCCGCCGATGACGGTCGTGGCGTTCAGCCCGGCCAACACCTCGGCGATGGCAAAGGTGCCAACCGCAAAGCGCGGAAACTCGAAGACGCCCATGGGGCCATTCCAGACCACGGTCTTGGCTGGCTGCAGCGCCTCTGCGAAGCGCGCCACGCTGGCCGGGCCAATGTCCAGGATGCGCCAACCGGCCGGGATATTGGCCATGGGCATCGTCTGGCTGGCCGCTTCGGCGTCGAACTTATCGCCGATGACCACGTCCACCGGCAGCAGCAGCTTGGCGCCGGCGCGCTCGATCAAGGCGCGGGCGGTGTCCACGCTGCTTTCTTCAACCAGCGAATCGGCCAGATCGAAGCCCTGCGCTTTGAGGAAGGTGTTGGCCATGCCGCCGCCGATCAACAGCGCATCCACCTTGGCCAGCAAGGCCTCGATGACGCCGATCTTGTCTGAAATTTTCGCGCCGCCCAGGATGGCCACAAACGGGCGCTGCGGCATGTCCAGGGCTTTGCCCAGGAAAGCAAGCTCCTTTTCCATCAAGAAGCCGGCCACGGCGGGCAGGAAGTGGGTCACGCCTTCGGTGGACGAATGGGCGCGATGGGCCGAGCCGAAAGCATCGTTGACAAAAATGTCGCCCAGCTTCGCCATCTGCTGCGCCAGCTCGAGGTCGTTCTTCTCCTCGGTGGGATGGAAGCGCGTGTTTTCGAGCAGCAGCACAGCGCCGGGCGTCAGCGCCGCGGAGGCCGCTTCAGCCACAGGGCCAACGCAATCGTCAGCAAACTGCACCGGACGACCCAACAGTTCGCTCAGGCGTCCGACCACGGGCTGCATGGTGTACTTGGGATCCGGGCCGCCCTTGGGGCGTCCCAGGTGCGACATGAGCACCAACGATGCGCCATGGTCGAGCAGATAGTTGAGCGTCGGCAAGGCGGCGCGAATACGGGTGTCATCATTCACAGCGCCATTCTTGATCGGCACGTTGAAGTCCACGCGCACGAGGACGCGTTTGCCATTCACATCAATGTCACGAATCGTCTTCTTGTCCATGGTCAATCCTTTATAAACGCCCGGCGGGTTCGAGGACCCGCCGGGAACAAGACTCGATCAATGAGTCTGACACAACCAGGGGCTGTGCAAGTCAGATTAGAGACCCTTCTCCACCAACATGTGGCAGAGATCAGCCACGCGCATCGAATAGGCCCACTCGTTGTCGTACCAGGACACGACCTTGGCGAAATTGCCGCCAAGCACCTGGCAGAACTCGGCATCCACGATGCTGGAGCGCGGGTCGCCCTTGAAGTCCATCGAGACCGGCGAGTCTTCGCTGACGCCCAGGATGCCCTTCATCGGGCCAGCCTCGGCGGCCTTGAAGGCGGCAACCAGGTCGGCGGTGGTGGTCTCTTTTTCCAGGATGCAAACAAAATCAACCACGGACACCGTGGGCGTGGGGACGCGCAACGACATGCCGTCGAACTTGCCTTTCAGCTCAGGAATGACCAGAGCCACGGCCCGTGCGGCGCCGGTGGAGGTGGGGATGATATTCAAACCGGCGGCGCGTGCGCGGCGCAAGTCCTTGTGCGGCAGGTCGAGGATGCGTTGATCGTTGGTGTAGGAGTGGATGGTGTTCATCATCCCCTTCACGATCCCAAAGTTGTCAAACACCACCTTGGCGGCCGGGGCCAGACAGTTCGTCGTGCACGACGCGTTGGAGATGATGTGGTGCGCCGCAGGATCATACTTATCCTGGTTGACGCCCATGACGATCGTGATGTCAGGGCCAGTGGCTGGCGCGCTGATGATGACCTTCTTGGCGCCGCCATTGTTGCGATGCACCGCGGCCTGCTCACCCTTGGTGAAAATACCGGTTGACTCCACAACGATCTCAACGCCCAGGTCCTTCCACGGAAGCTGCGCGGGATCTTTCATGGCAAAAACCTTGACCGGCTTGCCATCCACGATCAGCGCATTGTCGCCCACTTCGACGGCGCCATCGAATTTACCGTAATTCGAGTCATACTTCAGCAAGTGAGCATTGGTCTTGGCGTCGAACAAGTCATTGATTGCCACGACCTCCAGTGTTTCGCCGTAGGTGTCGCGCAGCGCCTTGAATACCTGGCGTCCGATACGACCAAATCCATTGATACCGATACGAGTTTTCATGCAGATTTCTCCCTGCCTTACTAGGTGCCGTTGACGGCTGCGAATGATAAGATTTTTCCAAACATAAGCATAGCCAGGGTAAGACCTGGCTATGCGGCCACTTCAGCGGGATTGTAACACGGTCGGCGTCGAAACGTTATGATTTAGGGCAGCTTTTTCAGAACGCGTTTGGGCGTTGGTCGCCTGCGCGTAGAGCTGCATGACCGCATTTGCCAGCAGCTCGCTGTCGTGCCGCCAGGGCCGCCGCCGATCCACCAGGTCAGCCAGGTAAATAGAAACGCCGGGGACATCCTCTGTCGGCAGACCAACCCATTCGAAATTGGCCGCCTGTGCGGGAACAGGCACGCGCGTGTTGTTGTTCGCCAGCACGTATGAAAAAACCCCCGCGCCCACATGGCGGTTGAGCGTTTCGATGTGCTCCAGAACCCCAAAGCCGGCCGTCTCCCCTGGCTGAGTCGCGACGTTGCAGATATAGACGCGCGGCGCACGCGCCGCCTTCACCGCGCGCGCAATGCCATCCACCAACAGGTTGGGGAGCACGCTGGTGAATAGACTGCCCGGCCCGGCCACGATCAGGTCGGCATCGAGGATCGCCTTGACCGCGACCGGATAGGCGCGCGCATCCTCAGGCTGCAAGAAGACACGTTCGATGCGTTGGCCCAGCGCGGGGATCGCCGATTCGCCTTCGACGCGACGCCAGCCCGAGACGCCGTCGGCCGATTCTTCGCGCAAATCCGCGCACAGCGTCACATCCTGCAAGGTGGAAGGCACCACGCGTCCGCGCACCGCCAACACCCGGCTGGCTTCCATGAGGCCGCTCTCGAAGCTGCCGGTGATATTGGTCATGGCCGCGATGAAAAGGTTGCCAAAGGAATGGCCGCTGAGTCCCATGCCTTCATTGAAACGATACTCGAACAAGCTGGTGGTCAGGGTTTCAGCCTCGGAAAGGGCGGCAATGCACGCGCGGAAATCACCGGGAGGCGGCAAACCTAATTCCTGGCGCAGGCGGCCAGAGGAGCCGCCGTCATCGGCCACCGTCACGATCGCGGTGATGTTATCTGTGTAGGCCTTCAGACCGCGCAACAGGGTGGAAAGGCCCGTGCCGCCGCCAATGGCGACCACCTTTGGCCCGCCGCGACGCCGGCGATGCTCATACACCACATCAACCACGTTGCTTTGACCTGGCCGCAGGAACGGTTCCACCAGGGCCTGGCTCAGCCGGTAGAGGGCCAGCCCGATCAGCCCAAGCCCCAGGCCGGAGAAAACCAGGGCGCGCCAGGGCCGATCCAAAAATTGCAGCAGACCGAGGTAAAGGACAGGCGAGAGGAGTTCGTTATTGGAGACGCTGCGCAGCAGCACGGCAAAGCCCAGGCTCAAGACAATGCTGCCCAGGATGAGCAGCAGCAGCCAGCGCTTGACGTGCATTCCAGGGACCAACCACTTCAGATGCGAGCGACGACCATTACCTGGTAACATGGACGGAGGACTCCTTGTGATGATGCCAACGCTTGATGCCTGCCCAGCTTTGCCAGCTATCGGCCATGCACAACCTCGACAACTCCCGAATGATAGACACGGACACGCGCCATCCACGCGTCTGAATTATAGCCTATTACCGACAAAGACCAAAACGCGTCGCCAATTCAATTCCAAGACGGCGGCGGTTGCCGCTAACGGGCGCTCTCTTTCTGCAGAGAATAGAACGGGCGCCAGCCGTCCGTCGTGGCAATGCGCAGAAGATCGGTCACAACGTAGCCGCGCGCCAGGTAGGTCTCGAAGATCAGGCGCGTCTGCAGACGCCAATCCAGGGCCAGGGTCAGATCGGCTTGCTTGAGGGCCTGCGTATCGGCGGGAATTTCAACATGCACCACGGCGGACTCAAGTTCCAGGTCGAGATCAACAATGCGGCGCGCCAATCCATCGCCGGCGCAGCGGTTGACCACGGGGCCGTGCAGCTGGTCAGGCGCGGGCGCGCCGCCGGCCGCCAGGCGCCTGACGCCTGCGCTTTCGATCCACCAGGCCGCTTGAAAACGATCGCTGGGCAAGCCGCGCCCCAGCTCGCCAAAGTTCTCGCCGAACAAATTGCGACCGTAGGTGGACACGATCGCGCCCAGGGTGTGCAGGTTCAAGCGGGCGTTCGGCGCTTCCAGCGGGTCGAACGTCCAGGTAATCAGGTCAATGCCCACGGCCAGCATCCGCACGCGCTGCGCCCATTTCAGCCGGGCGGCGACGCCCTGGCTGCGATAGTCCGGCAACACGCCCAGGGTTTGCGAACAGAGCTTGAGGCGCCGATCCGCGTTCATGCCCAGAAAACCGAACAGAAAGCCGATCATCTGTGCGCCGTCGAACGCGCCAAGCACCGTGCCGCCGTTGCGCGCGGCGGTGTTGAGCAGCGGCGCATACAGGCCTTCGCCCTGGGTAAAACCCCAGCAACGCTGTTGAATCAGGCGCACCTGCACAAATTCGTCATACGTCGTCAGATCACGAATGGTGATGTTCATCGTCAATCGCTCCTTGCGCTGTCTATGACCTGCTGATAAACGGCCAGGGTTGCCGCAGCCGTGCGCGCCCAGGTCAGCTCGGCCGTGCGCGCCAGACCACGCGCCTGCAGGCGCGCGCGCAGGGGCTGATCGGTCAGCGCCTGCTGCAAAGCCTGCGCCAGGGCCTCCACCTGCCGCGGATCGGCCAGCAGGGCGGCGTCGCCGGCCACTTCGGCCATGGCGCCGTAGTTGCTGGTGACCACGACCGCGCCGCAGGCCTGCGCTTCGATGATCGGCAGGCCAAAACCCTCGTACAACGACGGCAAAGCAAAAGCGGACGCCGCGCTGTAAAGCGCAGCCAGGTCACTGTCCGTCACCGGCGGCAGACAGTGAACGCAGGCGCGCAGGTCGAGCTGGGTCAGGGCTTGCTGCACGCGGGCGCTGGCGTTGCCGGGCGGGCCAACCAGCGCCAGCGTGAGATTGGACAGTCCAGGGGCGCGCCGCACGCGGTCGAACGCCGCCAGCAGGCGCGGCAAGTTCTTGCGCTCCACCTGCGCGCTGACGCTCAGGAGATAGGGCGGCTTCACTCCCAGGCGCGCCAGGACAGCCTGCGTGACGGCGGCAGGCGCGGGCCGAAAAACAGGGTTGATTCCAAACGAGGTGACGTGCACGCGCGCCGCATCCACGCCGTAGACCCGCGCCAGGTCACGCGCGGTCTGCTGCGATGGCGTTAGCACAGCCAGAGCCTGGCGCAGGCCGCGCTGCATGGACAAGCGATGAAAGAGGCGCCAGGCCGGATGAAACGTCTGCCAGCCGTCCTCCAGAATGGTGTCATGGCAGGTGAGCACCAGCGGGCAGCCCAGCGGCAGCAGCGGGGCAATGAAAGCGGGCGCGTGCAAGAGGGCCGGGCGTCGGCGCCACAGGCGCAGGGGCAGCAGCGCTTCGAGGCCCACCACGAAGGCCGCGCCATCCGCCAGCTTACGCAGCGCAGTCGGTTTGGTGACGAAGCCGGGCGCGCAAAACGTTTCGATATCCCAGGCGGGCGGCGCGGCGCGGCGGAGCGCGGCCAGCAGCTCGCGGCCATAGACGCCAATGCCGCTGCGGTTGCGCGCCGGAAAAGTGGAATCGAAAAGGATGCGCATGGGCTAAGCCTTGGAACGGGGAATGGGCGCGGCGCGACGCCAGCGCACGCGCGCCAGCCAGGCGCGTGGATCGCCGGCGACAAAACCGGCGCGCCGGGCCAGGATCAAAAAAACGCCGCCGCCGGCCAGAGCCAGCGTCAGCAAGCGCAGGAGGAGCGCCGGCAGCGCGGCGCCCAGCAGCGGCCGCAACCAGGCCTCGGCCAGCCAGCCCGCGGCCAGGGCCGCCAGCGCGCCGGGCAAGAGGGCTTGCAGATCGTGCAGCAGATGCCGCCAGGCCAGGGCGTGATGACGCTGCACCAGCGCCGCGGCCAGCAGGCTGGTTGAAATCAGCGCGGTGGCCGAAAGCGCCAGCGCCAACCCCAGCGCGCCCCACAGGCGGCTGCCCAGGGCGGCCAGGGCCAGGTAACCGGTCAGGCTGATGGCGGCCACCCAAAGCGGGGAGCGCACATCCTGACGCGCGTGCAGGGCCTTGAGCAGAATCGCGCCGACGCCGGCCGGCGTCAGCCCCAGGGCATAGCCCTGCAGCAGCGCGGCGGTCAGCGCGGCGTCCTGCGGGGAGAAACGGCCGTGCTGGTAGAGGAGCGTCACCAGGAGCTGGCTGCCGCTGATGAGCCAGGCTGTGCTGATGAGCAGCAGCGGCAGCGCGGAGCGCAACCCCGCGGCCAGTGCAGCGCTGAAGGCGTCACGATCCACGTGCAGCGCGGCCAGGCGCGGAAAGATGACGACAGCCAGCGAGCCGGCCACCAGGAAGAGCGGCAGGGAAGAAAGTTTCTGCGCCAGCGTCAAGCGCGCCACCGCGCCCGCGCCCAGGTGAGACGCGAAGACCCGCTCCACCAACGTCGTGATCTGCGACAGACTGACATAGGCGAAGAGCGGCAGGCTCAGCATGAGCACCCGCCGCCACGGCGCACGGTTGGGCCAGGCCGGCGGTGCAGCGGCGGACCAGGGCGCGCGGCCCGGGCTGGCTGCGCGCAGCAAGCCGGGCAAATGCAACAGCAGCTGCGCGCCCATGGCCAGGGCCAGCGCCAGCGCCAGTTCGGGCACGCTGACGTCAGGCTGTAGCAGCAGCAGGCCAAGCACGACGGCGCTGCCCAGGCCAGGCGTCAGCGCCGGCACGAAGAAGTGCTCATGCGCGTTGAGCAGCGCGCCGGTCAGGCCGGCCAGAATCAGGCAAATCGCGCCGGGAAGAAAGAAGCGCAGGGCCTGTACGGTCATAGCCTGGGTGGCGGCATCGAAGCCAGGGAAGAGCAGGTTGACCAGCGCCGGGGTGAGCAGCACGGCCAGCGCAGCCAGCGGAATCAGCGCCGCGGCGACGCCAAGCAGCACCTGCCAGATCAAACGCCGGGCCTGCGCCGGGCTGTAACGCCTCAGCTCCAGGTAAATCGGCACCACGGCCGGCGCCAGGGTGCCGGCCACCAGCATCTGCTGCAAAATGGCCGGCAGCAGCAGCGCGCTGAAAAGGGCGTCGCTGGCCGGGCCGGCGCCAAAACGTGCGGCCAGCGCGGCGTCGCGCAGGTAATTGAGCACGTTGACCGTCAAGGTCAGCCCCAGGACCAGGGCCGTCGCCCGGCGTAGACTAACGGCCATGCGCGCCTCCCCGCGGGCGCAGGCTGCGCCAGCTGCGGCCAGTCCAGGAGTAGAGCAGCCCGCCCCAGAAACGAAGGGGAGCCAGCCAGAAAAAGGGCGAGGCGCTCAGTCGCGGGTAGAGCGCGGCCAGCTCGCGGCGCGAATGAAAGAGGGTGCGTTGCAAGGCCAGCATCTGCTCGCGGCGGTTGCGCGGCCACACGCGCAACATTTCGCCGGGCGCGGCGGTGGCCTCCATGCCGAAGGTGCGATTGGAGAGGCGGCTGAGATTCAGCCAGGCGCGCAGCGGCGCGTGCACCTCTGACGCCAGGCGCGCCGTGGGCAACGCCAGGGGGCCGTGCGGCTGATAATAGGCCAGCAGGCCCAGGGCCGGGTAGAAGAAACGGGCGTCATCCATGCTGAGCGGGGTGAGCGCTTCAGCGATCAGGTGGGGAGCGCTGCGCTGCGCCAGCAGCGTCAGGTCAACCAGGTGGAGGAGACGCAGCAGGCGTTCCAGCAGCGAAATCGAGGCATGGACGGTCAGGTGGTGCAGGAGCGCGGATGGTTCAGGCGTCCAGGCCGTGGCGCCGAGGAAGGGGCGCGGCCGGGCCTGCGCCCAAAGCAGCGGCGTCAAATCATAGCTGGCGCCGCGAAACTCCTCGCGCACATGGCTGTGCAAATCGAGGAAGCGTGGGTTGTCTGGGTGATCTTGCGTCCAGGAAACAATCGTCGCCGCGCCGGGCGGATGGAGGACGATGTGACGCCAGGTGCGATTTTCCACCCGGTAGCCGATGGCCTGCAAGGTTTGGGTGGCCGCCAGCAATTGTTCAGGGCGCACCAGGATGTCGAGATCGTGCAGGGCGCGCAGGCCGGCGTCGCCATAGACGTTGGCCTCCAACAGCAGGCTGCCCTTGAGCGGCATGGTGGGGATTCCGGCCTGCGCCAGGGCGACCAGCACAGCGGTCAGCTCTGCAAGCAGGCGCTGATTGCGCTGCACGTTCGCCCGATAACCGGCGTCCACAACGCCTTGCACGGCCGCCGGCAGCTGCGCGCGCCAGGGCATGGCCTGCAGCAGCGGCAGCACACCGTGCAGGTAGGCGGCCAGGCCGAAGGTTTCCCAAGCTGCAGCCGGCCAGGCGCTAACGGCAGGTGGGGTTTGGTCAGGCTGCAAAACCCAGGCCGCCAGCGTTTCCACCACTTGCGCATACCAGGCCTTGTGGGCAGCGGTCAACGGCAGATTCAAGCCCTTACTCCACCCTGGCCAGGAGGTCGGCCAATTGACGCAAACCGAGCAGGAGGCGGGGGCCAGGGCGGTTGAGCAGACGGTCATCCATGACATGAACCTGCCCGTTGCGCACGGCCGTGATCTGCGACCAACCTGGCCGCGTGATAATTTGCTGCGGCTGCGCCGTCGCACCAAAGCCGCTCCATGCCAGCACTATGACCTCAGGATCATAGGCCAGCACCGCGGCGTCTGTCATCTCCTGGCTGGGCTGTCCGCGCGCCGCCAGTCCCGCTTCCGCGCCCGCCCAGGTCGCCAGTTCGGGAACCCAGCGGCCGGCTGCGGTCGGCGGCTTGTGCCATTCTTCGACGTAGAGGCGTGGGCGGCGCGGGCGGCGGGCGGCGCTCAGGGCAATGGCGGCCATGCGGCGGCGCATATCGTCCACCAGCGCCTGCGCCATGATCGCCGTACCCACCGCTTGACCGATGAGGGCAATGATCGCCAGCACGTCATCCAGGGTCTTGGGGTCCACACTGAGCACCGGTGTAACGCCGACCTGCAGCAGGGCGCTGATGCGATCGGGCAGCGCAGTGGCCGCAAGAATCAAATCAGGCGCCAGGTCGCTGATGCGCGCATCCCTGACATCAAGCCAGCCGCCGATATCGAGCGCTTGGCGGCGCGCCTCAGGCGGCCAATCACAGTCGCGGGTGACGCCCACCACGCGCGGGCCGGCGCCCAGGGCGTACAAAATCTCCGTTACGCTCGGCGCCAGTGACACGATCCGTTGTGGATAGGCGCCGCCGGCTGGACTGGGGTCACGGGGTTGTGGGAGTGGCGCCAGGCTCATGATTTACCCGTCTCACGCGTCCATTTGTAGCCGAGGCCGCGCACGGTCAGCAGCCAGCGGGGATGGGCCGGGTCATCCTCCAGCTTGGCGCGCAAATGGCGCATGTGGACATCAATCGTGCGATCGCTGCCCAGGTCGCCCTCGTAGCCCCAGACCGCTTCGATCAGGGCCTCGCGGGTCACGGGGCGTTCAGAATTGCTGACCAGGTAGCGCAGCAGGCGAAATTCGATGGGGGTGAGGTCCACGGGCTGGCCGCCGCGCGTGACCAGCAGGCGCTCCAGATCGAGCTCGATGTCCCCGAAGCGCAGGCGCGCGCCGGGGCTTGTCGAGGCCAGTTCGCCGTAGGCGCGGCGCAGCAGGGCGCGGATGCGGGCGATCAGCTCGTGCAGCTTGTACGGCTTGACCACATAATCGTCAGCGCCCAGTTCCAGGCCCAAGACCTTGTCCAACTCATCATCGCGCGCGGTCAGCATCAAGATCGGCTGGCGGCGGCCCTGGCTGCGCAGACGCCGACAGACGTCGAAACCGGTCATGTCGGGCAGGCGCAGGTCGAGCACGATGAGGTGAGGATCGCCCTGCGCCACCAGGTCGAACGCGCGTTGAGCGCTCTCGGCCCAGGAAACCTGGAAACCCTCGGCTTGCAGCGCATAAATCAGACCGCGCGCCACTGCGCGCTCGTCTTCCACGATCAAAATTCGTTCTCCGGTCATTGAGCCACCTTCCCGGCGCAGATTATACCTGAAACGGCGCATTTTGTCCGATGCGCGGATGCGCCCTGCGGACGGACGCAGCCAGGCTGAGGCCATCGGCGCGCCTTGCGCTTTCTCAGTTTCTACTCAGTTTTGCCTTAGCCTTATCTCAGGCCCTGGCATGACAATTCTGATGTCAGAACAGCCAGGCGCGCTGAGCGCAGCCGGCTGCGAACGAAAGGAGAAGACGCAATGAGTCAAGAGCAGGCGCTGATTTCGATCCAAAACGTCACGAAGACCTATCAAATGGGCGAGTTGACCGTGCAGGCGTTGCGCGGGGTCTCGTTGGAAGTACAGCCCGGTGAAATGTTGGCGATCATGGGCCCGTCCGGGTCGGGCAAATCAACGCTGATGAATATCCTGGGCGCGCTGGACGTACCGACCGAGGGGACCTATCTGCTGGCAGGGCAAAACGTCAGCCGCATGGAAGCCGGGGCGCTGTCGGAAATTCGCAACCAGAAGATCGGCTTCGTCTTTCAGAGCTTCAACCTGCTGCCGCGTACATCGGCCCTGGCCAATGTGGAGCTGCCCTTGATCTACGCCGGCATCAGCCACGGGCGCGACCGCTGCGTCGCGGCCCTGGAGATGGTGGGGCTGGGCGATCGCCTCAATCACAAACCGAATGAGATGTCAGGCGGGCAGCAGCAGCGCGTCGCCATTGCCCGCGCCCTGGTCAATCATCCCAGCCTGATCCTGGCGGATGAACCGACCGGCAACCTCGATTCACGGACCGGCGAAGAGGTGATGCGCATTTTCCAGGAGCTGAACGAACAAAAGGGCATCACGATCATGTTCGTCACGCACGAACCAGACATTGCCGCCCACACGCGGCGCATCGTGCGCCTGCAGGATGGCCTGATCGTCAGCGATGCGCCTGTGACCGCGCCGCGCCGCGCCGGGGTCAACGGGCAAGTGAACATCAAAAGCAAAGGCCTGGGGATGAGCCAGGCCACAGAAGGGAGCATGGCATGGGACGCAATTGGCGCATGATCGTCGGTATTCTGTTGGTGACATTGGTCGTGGCCGGCGGCGCTTTTTATGGCGGTATGGTCTATGGCAAAGGGCAGGCGCAGACAGCCTTTGGCGGCCCCGGGCTTCCCGGCAGCGCGCCAAACGGCATGGGGCCAGGCGGAACGCCGCCGGCTGGCCTGGGGCAGCCAGGCAACGCGCAAGCGGGCATGATCGTCGGCCAAATCACAGAGATCAGCGCAACGGGCCTGACGATCACCGATAGCAACGGCAAGCAGACTCAAATCAAGGTTTCGGATACGACCCTGATCGAAAAGCAGGCCTCGGTGACGCTGACCGACCTGACGCAGGGCGAAACCGTGATGATTTCAGGTAGTCAACAGAGCGATGGCAGCATCGCCGCACGTTCGGTGCAGGTTGCGCCGGCCGGACGCATGGTGGGTCAGGGCGCCGACAATAACAGCAGCAGTCGCTAATCATCCGGTAATGCAAAGGAGTGATACCATGAAAAAGATAATTCGTTTGGCGCTGGTCGTCCTGGTCCTGGGGGCCGTGGTCAGCGGCGGTTATTGGTACCTGCAGAGCCGCGCCGCGACCGCAGCCAGCGCCACGACCGGGCAAACCTACACCCAGGTGGTGGCGGTGACGCAGGGCAGTCTGAACGCGACGCTGAGCGTGGTGGGACAGCTGGAGGCCAAGCAGAGCAGCGATCTGGCCTTCGAGCAAATGAGCGGAACAGCCAGTCTGCTGACGCTGGCCGTGCAGGCCGGCAACGTGGTGACGGCCGGTCAGACGCTGGCCACGATTGATCCGGCGCCCTATGAGCAGGCGCGCGATCAGGCCAAGAGCGATCTGCAGGCCGCGGAAGAGACCTTGAGCGACTTGCAGACTTCAGCCACCGCCCTCCAAATCGCACAGGCCGACGTGGCGCAGGCCGCGGCCGAGGTTCAGCTGCAGCAAGCGCAGGACGCGCTCGACGCGTTGGTCAACCCTGACCTGCCCAGCTTGAAAGCCGCCGTGGCTAACGCCCAGAGCGCGCTGGCGCAGGCGCAGGCCAATGTGCTGGCGCAGCAAGAGGACAGCGCGGCCAAGAAGCAGCTGGCAAGGCTGCAGGTAGCCGAAGCAACCCCAACAGCCGATTATCAACGACTGGCCGCTGAAACTTATACGGACGCCTACTATCGAGATCGGCTGCAGGTGGCCTACAACAAGATGATGGACGCGCAAGATGCGCGTGTCAGTTATGAGACGAACCGCCAGGTGAGCGCCTTGCAGGCGCAGATGACGCTGCGGCGTAGCCAGCAGGCGTTGGCAGAAGCGCAGGAGGCGTTGAGCGAAGCCCAGGCCGGCGGCGACAAGCTGGCCCTGGCGCAGGCGCAGCTGG
>DAISHS010000018.1:0-8924 GCA_036822415.1 Chloroflexota bacterium | reverse complement strand
TTAGAGATGAGAAAACTACTCATGGTACTGCGTGTGGCGGTGAGTTCACTGGCCGCACACACGATGCGCAGCATCCTGACGATGTTAGGCATTGTGATCGGCGTCGCCGCGGTCATTGCGCTGGTGGCGGTGGGCAAAGGCGCACAGGCGCAGGTGGTCAGCCAGTTTCAGTCATTGGGATCGAACCTGGTGACCGTAACGGCGATGCCCAGCTTCGGCTTCTCGCAGAGCGGCCTGCAGCAGAGCAGCCGAACGTTGACCATGAACGATGTCAATGCCATCCAGAGCCTGGCCACTTCGGTCAGCCTGGTGGCCCCCCTGTACAGCACGAACGCCACGGTGACGTATGGCGGCAGCACGACATCCACCACGATCAACGGTGTGACCGCGGCGTATGCCACCGTGCGCAACACGACCGTGAGCCGGGGGCGCTTTCTGACGCAAGAAGACAATGACAACATGGCCATGGTCGTGATCCTCGGCACGTCGGTGGTGGAAGACCTGTTTGGCAGCAGCGACGTCAACGCCGTGGGCGAGACGGTGCGCATCAACCGCCAGAACTATGAGGTGATCGGCGTGTTGAAGTCGAAAGGACAAAGCGGACCGCAAAATCAGGACGATGTGATCTTGATGCCGCTGCGCACGGCGCAGCTGAAGCTGGGGGGCGCGGGCACCAACAGCGTGCGTTCCATCAACCTGCAAGTGCGCACGGCCGATGAGATGGACCTGGCCCAAGCGCAGGTGACCGCCATTCTACGCACGTTGCATGGCCTGGCGACCGGCGCGGACAACGATTTCCTGGTGCAAAATCAGGCCGACATCCTGAGCAGCGTCGAAGAGACCTCCGGCACCTTCACGACCCTGCTCGGCAGTATTGCGGCCATCTCCCTGCTGGTGGGCGGCATCGGCATTATGAATATCATGCTGGTCAGCGTGACCGAGCGCACGCGTGAAGTGGGGCTGCGCAAGGCCGTGGGGGCCAAGCGCGGCGACATCCTCGTGCAGTTCCTGACGGAGGCCATTGTCATCAGCGTCTTGGGCGGCGTGATCGGGGTGGTGCTGGGCGTCGTGGGCGCGCAGGTCATCACCCCCTTGTTGGGCAGCAGCCAGGCCGTGGTGACCAGTCAAAGCGTGGCGCTGGCCCTGGCGGTGTCGCTGGGCATTGGGGTTTTCTTCGGTCTCTACCCGGCCAACCGGGCCGCGAGTCTGAATCCCATCGATGCGCTGCGCTACGAATAGGCGTTCCGGCGCCCCTTCGCCCCCGTTGCAAGGCCACGTCGCTTGGCGGCGACGTGGCCTTTTCCATTGTGGGCACAGCAGTCTGCCGCGGGGGATATTTGGGTCTGATGATTACTCACATCTCCAAAAGGATCATTGCGGACGCCATTTGCGAAGCAATTTCGTGCTACAGAGAGACTGATTCGGTACAAAAAGGCGTCCTTGCTGCAAAGATTATCACTTTTGGATAATCACCAGATTTGGGTACATTGACAAAACAAAAGAGAGAGTGTAGACTGACGATTGGGACACAACCATAATTCGTTCGATTGGCCGTCACAGAACCCATAGTAGGAGTTTTTGCGATGTACGCGGGAATTACCGAAGTTCATGCAACAGACGACCACAAACTGATCTTGACGTTTGACAACAACGAACGTCGTCTTTTTGATATTTTACCCTATCTGCATATTGGGCGTTTCGCTGAGTTGAGAGATATCGAGGTCTTCAAGCAAATCAGCGTTTCGTTTGATACTGTGGAATGGCAAAATGGGCTAGACATGGATCCTGAATTCCTTTACGCCAGAAGCGAAAGGGTATTGGAGCCAGCACCCACAGGTTGAGGCCCGCCAACCTCGTTCAACACGCGCGCCAGGAAATCGCTGGCGCCAGGGTTATGCGGCAGCTCGCCCCCCTGCGCCAATGAAGGCTGGGGCAGTTTCATCCATGCAGCGACGCGGCAACGAATCTGGTCTGCCCAAGGGGGAAAAAGGGGCCTTGATGTTCAGCTCGGCGTCAGACGAAATAGAATTAGACATCGAGACCATCGAACAAAACGGGGCGCTCTACGCAGAAGCAAACTTTGACAGCCGCGTAGAAGCGCTTGACCACATCGAGTTCCACCTTATTGAGCGCATCGAAGGGCTGCTTCGAACGGCACATTCGACACATCCACCCGAAAAACTGCTGGCGCTGAAACGACGTGCGCAGAGCCTCAAGCGGCGGCTGGAAGCCATAGATGACGCCTTGTTTCGACGGCTGCGGGCAGACATCCGCACGGGCGCGGCGCTCAAGGATCTGATTGATGACTATGTCGGGCGTGATACCAGAGGCCGCCGACCACACGCTGCGATGGGCTATGATACCCTCGATCTGTTTATCAATGGATTGCTGCTCACCCAGGCTATCCCCACTGAGACCAAAACGCGAGAGCCGGAGATGGTGTATTATCAACAAACACCAGCCCGAATCATACTCGACCTGCTAGAGAAAGCTCATCTCACGCCAGACGATGTTCTCTTCGATTTAGGGTCCGGCCTGGGTCACGTTCCCATCCTGGTGAATCTTCTCAGCGGCGCAGCGGTCCGCGGGATCGAATTCGAGCCAGCGTACTGCGCTTATGCCAGCAGGTGTGCGGCAGACCTCAACCTCTCACGCGTAACGTTCATCCAGGCAGACGCACGATCAGCAGACTACGCCGAAGGAACCGTCTTTTTCATGTATACGCCCTTTGTGGGGCGAATCCTGCAAGATGTGCTGGAAAAACTGCGGGGAGAAGCGGGCAGGAAAAAGATCAGGCTCTTCACGTATGGGCCTTGTACGCCCGACGTATCGCGGCAAAGTTGGCTCATGAGCGAAGACCCGCGCGGGGATCCCCTGTACGAACTGGGCGTGTTCCGCAGCCGTTGAAATGCCGGCGTATTCGCGCTCGGCGCTGTGGCGGCGGCGACGGTTGCCAACGCGCGAAGTCGCGACCGCGGCGGCTCAGGTGCGTAAAAAGAGCAGCCGGCGCACGAAAGTGATGAAGCCGAGGGTTTCGTAGGCCGTTAGCTCGGCGTTGACGGCTTGCAGTCTCTGCACAAGGTCGGTCTGCCGACGCTTTTCTTCCTCAATTGCGGGCACGCGCCGCTGCCGCTCCTGCGCATGGCGCTGTTCCTCGGCGACGCGCTTTTGACTGGCATGCGCCAGGGGTTTATCATAGCGTTTTTCGATCCGTTCGCGCGCGCGCGTCGCTTGCTGTTGCAGCGACGCGGCTTGATCTGGCGGAAGCATCGTGGGCAAGGTGAGAGCAATGCGCGCCTCAGCCTGACGACGCCAGGCGACCAGCTCACGCGCGCGCTGGTCGCCCACACCCTGCACCTGGCGCACACGGTCGTAGTCCACATCAGCCGCCGTGACGATGCCGGCCCGCGTCAGGCGCCACAGCGTGAGTGGCCCAATGCCTGGGATTACCTGCTCGCTCACCCGAATTTGCGCCAGAGCCTCGCGCCGCTTTTGCTGCTGCCAGCGCTGCAAGCGGCCATCTTGACGTGACTGCAGCTCGCGATCCACGGTCTGCTGTTCGGCGGTTTGGCGCGTTTTCAAGGTGGTTTCTGCGCTGCTCAGCCTGGTCAACGCGGTTTGGGCGCGCTGCACCTCTTGATCCCACTGCGTTTCCAGCCTGCGCATGCGTTTGACGCTCTGGCGCCGCTGCCGCTCAAGGCTCGCGCGCGTCGTCAGCAGATCTGAGCGCTCACGGAAGGCGGGCAGGGCGACATACCGGTAGGCAAGCAGCAAAACCATCATGGCCAGGGTAGAGCTAAACCACAGGGCAGCCCATTCAGGCACGATCAAGCCCAAAATTGCCAGGTAGGCCAGGGCGCCGCTGGTCAAAACCTGCATTCCGACGCCTAACCGTTCGGGCCACAAGTTGTCCGGCAGCCACTTCTTGGGCGGCCGCTTGGCGAACGAGCGGTGATCTTCCAGCCAGCTGTGATTGCTGGGCGCGGCCGGCCGCGGCGCCATGAGCGGGCCGGCGGGCGCCGCGGCCGGCACGGGTTGCAAGACGCCGGTCGGCACGCGGGCGGCGGCTTGCTGCGTGCTTTCTTTGATCCACGATGAGCGCACCTCGTCCATCGCGCGCGTAACCAGCGCCCCATCCAGCGGCCGAACCTGGGCCGGCGCGGCCTGCGCCATCTCGATCATGAACGCGGCCAGGGGACGGAGCTGAGGTTTCTTAGAACGGCTGAGCGCTTCCAGGAGACGCGAGCGCGCCGGCGCACGAAAATCGTCGGCATCGAAGAGCAGCTTCTCATCGCCGCCGCCAAACTGCGACCACAGGCTGGGATCTTCGCGCAGGGCGATCAAGGAGAGATAGATCACCCAGGTGGAAAAGCGATCAAGGCTGTTATCGAACTGCTGCTCGGTGCGCTGAGGGTGCTGGTAATTGCGATGACCGATTTCATGGCTGACCCGCCCGCGCAAGGCAGGCACGAACATGCCATCGTAGTCAATCAGGCGCAGCTCGCCGCCGGCCACCAGGATGTTGCCATGCTGTAAATCGCCATGGGCAATGCCATGCGCCTGCAGGCTGGCGACAAGCGCCAGCCATTTATCGGCCAGCGCGGCCAAAACGGCGGTCTGGCCGAGGTTTTCTTCAAGATAGTCATCGAGCGGTTTGCCGTCAATCCAGGCCATTTTGAGCAGCGGATAAGCCTTACCCTTGACGCGCATGCCCAGCGGCTGGAAGTCGAAGTCAACCATGCAGGGAAGATTGGCCTGTTTGAGGTGCGCGGAAATGGCGCGATAGCGCGCCTCCTGGTCATCATGCAGCCGCGTGAAGCACTTGACGCCCCACTGCTGTCCATTGCTGAAGACATGATAGGCCTGGCCAAAGGCTCCACTGCGCGGCCACGGCAGGCCAGGGATACCGCGCCCAGGCGGATAAGGTTCCACCGTCCCGGCGCGCAATTCGGGATCGCTAAAGCAAAGCCGTGGGTTTTGGATGGCTTCGTCGTATTCGTTTGGCTGGGGGGCAACCGGTGCGATAGGCGTGGGCATGGTTTAGGCAGACAACGGGGCGCAACGCCCATCAGGCGTCGTCCGGCGCACCCCGCAGCGTGATGCGCAACAACGTGGTGTCGTCGTTGCGGATCTGGCGTGTCTGACGCAGATCGGCCAGCCATGCGGCCAGCGCCTCTGGCGTCGGCGCGGCCAGCAACCCCTCAAGGATGACAGACGGACATTTGCCGGCGGCCTGGGCGGCCAGGAACCAGGCGGCTACGGCATCGGTCAACAGCCAAAAGCAATCGCCGGGCTGCCAGACGCCGTGCGCGCGGCGCATGGCTTGGGCCGTCTCCGGGTGATGTCGCGCCTGGCTGCCGATCAGCAGCGGGCGGCTGTTGAACGCATCGGCGCTGGTCAGCGGAAACGCCGTCAACAGCGCGTTCTCACGAATCTGCAGCAGGCAGCTGTCGCCGACCGCCCAGGCCTGCCAGGTGGCGCCCCGGCGGCCTTCAGCCAGCTCCAGTCCGACAAAGGCGCAAAAAGCGCCCGCGCGCAGTTTTTCTTCTGCATACCAGGGCAGAGGCTTGGAGGCCGCCGCCTGCTGCCAGGTCTGCTGCAAGGCGGTCAGCTGCGTCAGCAGGCGCTGGCCGCGCACCAGCAGCCGTTTGTGCACGAACGCCTCGACCAGCAGGCGCGCCCACAGCGCGGCGAACGAGCTTTCGGTGGCGCCGTCAGCGACCGCGGCCCGAAAACGGGTCACAGCGGCGGTGGGCGCCTGCAGGGGAAACGCTGCATCTTCATAATCACTGGCGCTGTTGCCGGCCTTGGCCAGCGCCAGATGGTCGAGAAGCACCTGCACGGGTCTTTACTCCATCGGGAAATGCCGCCGCCCAGGCCCATGTCTGCAAGGGCCTGGGCGGCGCGTGATCGTGCAGCTCAGCGTAGATTGCTGGGCCGAGTGCCAATATCGAGAAAGCGAATCAGCGCGACCATGTCGGCGTTGAAGACAAAGCCGTGCGTGTTGGCGGTCACCGGGTAACCTTCCTGTTGCGCGATCTCCTGCATGTACGACGGCAGTTCGGACGACATGGCAAAAAGGCTGCGCGCGTAGTCGTCAGGCAGGTCGTCGGCGCTGGCCGGAAATTCGAACGGGTTGGTGCGCTGCGATGAAATGTGAATGTTGAAGAGCAAGGTCTGCCCATCGTCGCTGGCCAGGGCCTTGAGCGCGTTGGCCGCGTCTGTGGGGTTGCCATCGGTTGACTCGCCATCGGTGATGTGGATGACAATGGGCGGGAAACAGTGCGGGTACTGATCCAGCCATCTCTTGACGATCGCTTGCGCCTGGGTCAGCGTCTGCGTCATGGGCGTGCCGCCGTGCGCCACCGGGTCGAGCCAGATCGGGAATTTGATCGTCTGCTCGATAATGCCGCCCGCGCCGTCGTCCATCTTACGCACGCGCTCCTCGATGCGCACCGGGTGGTTGGCAATTTCGCTGATTGGAATCATCTCGCGACCGGCGAGGACGCCGCCCAGGGCTGGACCAACCTTAGCGCCATAGCCGATGACGCCAACATGATAGTAGTCGCGTACGCCTTCGGACTTTGCGCATTTGATCACCAGGTTCTGCAACAGGCGGTTGACCACATCGGCCACGCCATCGGCCTTACGCTTGCCGCCGGGGCCGCCGAACGGGTCCGACATAGAGCCGGATTGGTCAATCAAGAATAGAAAACAGGACGGATTGCTGCGGCTAATCTCAGCCGTGTAGGACATTGTAAAACACTCCTTGTCTTGCACTGAGGCGCACCTGGGCGCTTCTCAGACCCCTCGCTCATAATACGTGTGGAGGCGCAATTTGTTCCGACCAGGCAGGGAAGAACCTACTCGGCGTCGAAAAGGGCGTTCACGTCCACGGTGAGGTCGGGCAGGGTGGCCGAGGCGGCGATGTCACCGCGGGTGAAGTAGCCGCGTTCGTGATAGGCTGCGCCCTGCAGCGCCAGCACGGTGAGGGTTTCGTTGCGCGGATCAACGATCCAGTATTCGGGAATGTGGGCCTGAGCGTACTCGAGTCGTTTCGTCGCCAGGTCACGCTGCGGGTCATCCTCGCTGATCACTTCCACGACCAGGTCGGCGCCGGTCCACCAGGCCGACTGCCGCCGCGAGTCGGTAGAATCAACCAGCAGCAACACATCTGGTTCACGGAACTTGCCCGGCCACAGGCGCAGACGCAATGGTGCAAAGCGCACGGTCCCATGGACGCGCCGCGCGAAAGCCATGAAAACGGAAAAGAGATAACCCACAATGGCTTGATGCTGATCACTTGGCATCGGTAACACCTCCAGGCTCCCATGCGAGAACTCGACCAGGCGATTCGTGTCCAGCGCCAGGTATTCCTCTTCACTCCACGCGCCCTGGTCTGGGAAGAGCAAGGCGACCTCCCAGGTCGGCTCCGACCAGGGGTCAGAACGTACAGGCAAACTCTTGGTGGCCAACATCACGTTTGCTCCTTCATGAACTACTGCCCATGCCCACAACGGGCACCCTCAAGTATAGCACAAGTTGGCAGATTGCGGGCTATGATGCCCCGGCACGCGCCCAGCGGTAGCTGTCCCAGGCGTAGATGGCCAGGGCTGCCCAGATGACGCCAAAGCCAATGATGCGGCTGGGGGTGAAACTTTCGCCGTAGAGCACAACCGCGATCAGGAATTGCATGGTCGGCGCGATGTATTGCAGCAGACCCAGGCTGGTCAACGGCACCTGGCGCGCGCCGTGCGCAAAGAGCAAGAGCGGCACCGCAGTCACAGGGCCTGAGAGCACCAGCAGGAGGGTTGTGACAGCCGGGCCGTGTGCAAAAACGGCCTGTCCACTGCTCTGCAGGAACAAAGCGTAGGCCAGCGCAGGAAGACAGAGCACCATCATTTCAACGGTCAGGCCAGGCAGCGAGCCGAGCGCGGCGGTTTTGCGCAGCAGGCCATAGATGCCAAAGCTGAACGCCAGGGTAAATGAAATCCACAGAAGTCCACCGGCGTTGAGAATCAGGTAGAGCACGCCAACGGCCGCAAGGCTGATTGCCAGCCATTGCGGCGGCCGCATGCGTTCATGCAAAATGAGCAGGCCAAGCAGCACATTGACCAGTGGGGTGATGAAGTAGCCCAGGCTGGCCTCCACAATGTGCCCGTGGTTGTTGGCCCAAATGTAGACCAGCCAGTTGATCGCCAGCAGCGCGCCGGTCACAACGAACGAACGCAAAATGGCCGGCCGTTCGCGGCTGCTGCGCAGCCACTGCCACTGACCTTGCACCGTGAGCAGCGCAGCCACCACCACCAACGACCACAGGATGCGATGGATCAAAATCTCCAGGGCCGAGACGTTTTGCAGGAACTTCCAGTAGATGGGAAAAACACCCCAAAGCACATAGGCGCCCGCAGCGGCAAGCATACCACGGCTGATTTTCATGTGTATGACTCGTTGAGCATTTCTGCTCCGCTATGATCTCGTGCTGGCCGTACCCAGACACGGTTGCTGTGAAACGTGCTTTGGCCGGCCATGTCGCCCAGGGCGTCGGACGTTGTCCAGTTGATGTTGCGCCCGTCCGCGTGACGACTCCAGCGGCCTTTGGGCGACACCACCACGCCGGGGCGCACATCGTCTGTCAGCACCGCGCGCAGCGTACACCAGCCGCGGCGATTTTCCACGATCACCATCGCGCCGGCGGCAATCTGGCGGGCCGCAGCATCCAATGGGTGAATTTCCAGAAAAGGCGAATTTTCGCGCGCCCGCAGGCTGTCAAGGTTGGCCAGGCTGCTGCTGACAAAATGGTGCGCAGCGCCGGTGAGCAGCTGCAAGGCGTCGGCGGCCGCGTAACCATCTGGCGGAGCCGCGGCATCGCCGGCATCAACATACCCAGGCAGCGGGTCAAGCCCCTGCTCGGCCAGGGTTCG
>DAISHS010000017.1:24224-26477 GCA_036822415.1 Chloroflexota bacterium | reverse complement strand
ATCGTTGCAGCGACTTGCAGTCGCCCGATCTGCCCCCAGTTTGAAATGCACCCCGGCCGACCAGGAAGGGCCATGATCTGAAGACTCGAACCACGAGGAGGCGCCTGATGAGACAGTACAACGCGCGTTTTCTTGACCACGTCAAACAGAGCGGCGCCCACGGGTCTGTTTGAGAGGTTACATGGACAATACGAATACCCTCGAAGTGCATCTCCTGGGCAGCTTCCTCCTCCACGGGGGAGGGCGTTCCGTCGCGGGCCTGGCCCAGGCGCGCATACAGCATCTGCTGGCCTACCTGCTGCTGTACGGCCAGACTCCTATTGCACGCCGGCAATTGGCCTTTACGCTGTGGCCTGACAGCGATGAACAGCAGGCGCTCAGCAACCTGCGCACGGCGCTGCACCGCCTGCAGCACGCGCTGTCGGGCTGCGAGCCTTACCTGGTCCTGGAGCGACACACCGTCGCCTGGGTGAGTGGGAGCGATATCCGGCTAGATGTGGCTACCTTCGAGCAAGCGTTGGAGCAGGCCGCCAGGGCTTGCGAGCCAGCTGCCCGCGCCGCTGCCCTGCAAACTGCCGTCAATGCCTATACCGGCGACCTGCTGCCCAACTGCTACGACGAGTGGATCATCCAGCCGCGCGAGCGTCTGCACCAGGCTTTCGTGCGGGCGCTGGAACAGCTCATCGAGGTGCGAGAACAGCAGCGCCAATTCAACGCCGCCATCAAGAACGCACAACGCCTGCTGCGCGTCGATCCGCTGCACGAGGCCGGCTATCGGGGGTTGATGCGGCTGCACATGGCCAACGACGATCAGGCACGCGCATTGAGCGCTTACCATCGCTGCGCTGCGCTGTTACGCCAGGAATTGGGGGTCGATCCCAGCCCGGCTACCCAGGCGATTTATCAGCGCCTGCTGCAAGCTGGGCCGGCCGGCGCAGTAGTCAGCGCTGTCCCCACCGCACCGGTCACTGCGCCGACTATGCCGCCCCTGGTGGGCCGTCAGCAGGAGTGGGCACGCCTGCTGGAGATTTGGCAGGCGGCGTCTGCAGGTCACGGTTGCCTGGCGTTGCTGAGCGGCGAGCCGGGCGTCGGCGCCACGCGCCTGGCCGAGGAGTTGGCCGCCTGGGTGTGGCGGGAGGGAGGCGACGTGGCCGTTGCCCGCTGTCATGCCGCCAGCCATGGCCTGCCCTACGCGGTCGTCGCCGATTGGCTGCGCAGTCCCGCGATCCAGCCCCGGCTGGCCGCGCTCAACCCTCAGCGCCGGGCCGAGATTGCCCGCCTTGTCCCGGAGGTGTTGGGCCAGCAAACCGCGCCGCGCGATCCCGGTCCGCTGACCGAGTCCTGGCAGCGCCAGCGCTTCTTCGAGGCCCTGGCGGCGCCGCTGCTGGCGCCGGGCCGGCCGCTGCTGCTGTGGGGCGACGACTTGCACCGCTGCGACCGAGAGACGCTGGACTGGCTGTGCTACCTGTTGAGCAGGCCTGGTGCAACGCGGCTGCTGGTGTTGGGCGCCGCCCACGCCCAAGAGGTGCAGGCAGGCCATCCGCTGACGGCGCTGCGTTTGGACTTGCAGCGCCGCGGACAGTGGCATGAGCTGACGCTGGGGCCGTTGGGCTTCGACGAGACCGTGGCGCTGGCCGCCAGCCTGGCCGGGCGCAGCTTGACCCCCTGCGAGGCCCGCCACCTCTACGATGACAGCGAGGGCAATCCCCTGTTCTTGGTGGAGACGGTGCGCGGCGACCTGCTGGCGCCGGTCGAAGCGCAGCCTGACGCCGATCCAGACCCGCATGGCAAGCATTGTGCACTCTGCCCGCGGCGCATTAGCCCGCCACCCAGCGTGCAGGCAGTGTTGGCGCAGCGGCTGGCACAGCTCACGCCCACTGCGCGCAGCCTGGCCCAGGCCGCAGCCGTGATCGGCCGCGAGTTCAGCCTGGAAGTCGTGCAGCGCGCCAGCGGGCTGGCCCCATGGGCGCTGGTCGAGGCGTTGGACGAGCTGTGGCGCCGGGGCATTGTGCGCCAACAGGGCGGCGACAGTTATGACTTCAGCCACGACAAGCTGCGGGTTGCGGCCTATGCCGAGTTGAGCCTGTGCCGGCGCCAGCTCCTGCATCGGCGCACGGCCGAGGCCCTGCAAGCCACCAAGAGCGGCTGGCCGGGCTGCGCTGCCCTGGCGGCGCAGCACATGGAGCAAGCCGGGGAGCGCGCACAGGCCATCGTGCTGTGGCAGCAAGCGGGGGACGAAGCCCAGGCGGCCGG
>DAISHS010000017.1:21389-24124 GCA_036822415.1 Chloroflexota bacterium | reverse complement strand
GCGCACAGGCCATCGTGCTGTGGCAGCAAGCGGGGGACGAAGCCCAGGCGGCCGGTGCAACGGATCAGGCCGGGCGCTGCTACCGTCGTGCAGCCAGCCTGCGGCCCGACTGAACCAGCCAGCAACCAGCCCAGCCAGAAGCCCTTCACCGGCAGAACCGGTTCGAAGGGCTTTTTTGTGTGAAATGCTGCCTGAAACGGTTTTGAAGCGGTGGGCGTGATAAACTGGTCGCGCCCCTGCCCGTGATAATTTGATTTAGAGGAAAATACCATGATGCGAACTCGTTGGACGATCACCCTGTTTCTGACGCTGGCGCTGCTGGTGATCAGTATCGCGCCCGCCGCCGCCCACCCTGGCCTGCCGCCGACCGCTCCGGCTGGCCCACTCAACGCCAGCCCCTCGGCCTGGGGCACGGGCGCTCCCGTACCCACCGCTGGCTGGTTGATGGGCGGAGCCTCGATTGACAACTGCACGTTCTATGCCATTGGCGGCAATACGCCAGGCAGCCACGCCGTGACCAACATGGATCTGTACAACCCGCTCACTGACGCCTGGACCTCACGCGCGCCGCTGCCGATAGCGCTCTACGGGATTCAACCGTCGGCCTACGGCGCACGCATTTACGTCGTTGGCGGCTATCCCGACATTTCGGTCCCGACGTACGCCGTCACCTCAACCTTGATCTACGATTCGCTCAGTAACTCGTGGTCCAACGGCGCCCCGATTCCGGTGGGCGTCGACGGCATCGGCACCGCGGCCCAAGCCGCGTACAATGGCAAAATCTACGTCATTGGCGGCGATGACGGCGACTTGAACTCCAACAACACCAACTACGAATACACCATCGCCAGCGATTCGTGGACGCTGCGCGCCCCGATGCCGACCGCGCGCGAAAACGATGTCGCGGTCGCCCTCAATGGCAAGATCTACGTCGCCGGCGGCGCCCAGGGCAGCGACCCCGACTATAACGGCATGACCACCTTCGAGGCCTACGATCCAGCAACCGACGCCTGGTCGGCGCTGGCGCCTATGCAGACGGCGCGTGTTTCACCCGGCATTGCCACCGATGGCGCCTACGTGTACGTCTACGGCGGCGAGGATAGCTTGGGTGCGGCCATTACCAGCCTGGCGTCGGCCGAGCGCTACAATCCTGCGACTAACTCCTGGAGCTATGTGGACACGATGGCGCAGTCCACCGGCGGCATGACGGCGGCTTATGCCGCGGGGCGGATCTACGCGGCCGGCGGCATCAACTCGGTCAACGGTGTCTATACGCGCATCGACACCAACCAGTACCTGACTGTCGGCGCCAACGGCTGCCAGCCGACGGCCGTGAACGTGGCAAATTTTGCCAGGCCTGACCGTCGCAGCAGCATGTCCGCGCTGTGGCTGCTGGCGCTGTTGGCGTTGGGTGGAACATTTGCAGTCACGCGCCGCCTGGCGCACGGCCGCAGCCGTTAGCGACCGTCGTAAGCCGCATTCCCATACATGATCAAAGGCCAGACGACCGATCTGCGGGGGCGATTGCCCGCGCAGATCGGTCACGAAAGGAAGCACACCCAGGTCGAACGCGCGCCGCGACCGTCGGCCGGGACACGCAGCGCCGGGCGGGCTGGCGCCGCTCGCGCGGCCGTACGCGCCACGGAAGGACGCCAAGGTCGCTCTAGATTGAAGACAGCATCCGTGCGCGCCACGAGGCCCTTCGGCACAGCAGATGCCGGAGGCTTTTTACTGTGAAATCGTTTTCCAAATATATCGTGACAGATGGGCGACTTCATCTACACCTGGGAGGACTGCGCCGACCTCATTCCGGGCGTGACGTACTTCTACTGGGTCGAGGACGTGGATATCTACGGCACGGCCACGCTGCACGGGCCGGTCAGCGCGGCGTATCAGACACCCACGGCCGTGACGCTGGCCGGGCTGCGCGCAGACCGCGCGGCAGGAGCCGCGCCCTGGGCGGCCATCGTGGCTCTGGCGTGCGCGGCCGGGCTGCTGATCGTGCGCAAGCAGATCAGGACGCAGCATGCGAATGGCAAACCATCGAAGAGGTAAAAAACCATGTTCCACAGAATATCAAGAGCACTTCCCCTGGGCCGGCGCCAGCAGGCGCGCCGACATCGCCGACTAACGAGAATGTGGTCATTGTACTCTACTTGCGCTAGATTGGTGCGGAGTTGGGGCCATTTTACATGATCCAAGCCCAAGTGGTATAATTCGGTTGCCACTGTGCCACTGTTGCCGAAGGGCGTGGGCCGGGGCGCTCACCAGGAATGTGCTGATTGTGGAAAACAGAAACGCACAGAACTGGGCGCAGGCGCTGACAACTTTACAGCCTTGAAGACCCGGCCACGCACATGACTGGCCGTCACCTGCCATGTGCGCCGGGCATCGTCTCTCAACCAACAACCAACAGACAAGCTCATCCTCTGATCGGCGTCACGCGCCGGCTTGCGGGCGACCGAGGTCGCTGCCACGAGCGCGAAGCCTCCCTGCGGAGGCTAACCGGATAATAGCCGTGGCTCGTAGTAGCGACTTCAGTCGCTCCGCCATCGGGCGACCGAGGTCGCTGCAACGAGCGCGAAGCCTCCCTGCGGAGGCTCACCGGAAAACAGCCGTGGTTCGTAGTAGCGACTTCAGTCGCTCCGCCATCGGGCGACCGAGGTCGCTGCAACGAGCACGAAGCCTCCCTGCGGAGGCTAACCGGATAATAGCCGTGGCTCGTAGTAGCGACT
>DAISHS010000017.1:0-21289 GCA_036822415.1 Chloroflexota bacterium | reverse complement strand
CGCCATCGGGCGACCGAGGTCGCTGCAACGAGCGCGAAGCCTCCCTGCGGAGGCTGGAGTTCATCGGCGAAGGCCGACTTTGCTCCGGTGGCGGCGGTTTTGGCCGCCGGCGCTGGCGGCCAGAATAGTTACTTCGAGAGTTCGAACCACAAGGAGGCGCCTGATGAGACAGTACAATTCCCAGTTTCTTGACCATGTGAAGCAAAGCGGCGCCGCGTTCAACGACGCGGGCGCCCGGTATGGCGTGCAGATTCAGACCGCCGGCGTAGCCGTGGGTGAAACCTACTGGCGCGTCGTCGGCGTTCACCACCTGACGCCAGAGGAAAACCAGGCAAACCACACAGTTTTCATCGAGGCGTTGGACGAAAGCGGTCAACGCGTGACCGGGACGCCCGCCTGGGCCGGCTGGACGTGGGAAGGCCGCCAGCCCGACGAAGAGGCCCGCCCCATGCCCCTGGACAAAGGCGTCAACGAGCCGGCCGGCAACATTCCGCTGAACAAGGGTCAGGTGCTTTCGATCTGGATCACGGGGCTAAGCGCCAACGCGCTCGATAAGAGCGAGCGCGTAACCAATCTGCACACGGCGCATCCCGACGAGCGCGGCCCTGGCGGTGAGCTGTGGAATTCAACCTTTCATCATTCGTTCTACGTGGTGTTCCAGCGTACGCGTAAGGCCGCCGGGGCTGGCGCACCGCCGCTGCCCCCGCCACCACCACAGCAACCAGCCCCGACACCGTTGGGTTCCCTGCCGCCCGGGGTGACGGTGCAGTTCAGAGCCGAGCCATCCACCATCCGGCCGGGCGAATCGTCCACCCTGACCTGGGATGTTGCGGGGGTGGGCAAAGTCTTCCTCGAAGTGCAGGGGGGCGCCGCGCACGAGACGCACACGATCAAGCCCGCGGCGACCACGACCTACCTGCTGCGGGTATTCACGGTGGACGGCGTCCGCCATGATTTCCCGGTCACGGTGACGGTGCAGGCGGCCGGCTCGCCGCCGGGAGCCACGCGCCCCCCCACCGTAACCCTGTCCGCCGACAACATCGAAAAACTCAAGGCGTACCCGCGGCCGCCGAACGACAACGGCATCGGCCTGCATTTCCACACTGACCTGCGCGACGAGTTTATCGAGCGGACGGTGGCCAACCTGAAATCCATCCGCGCCACCTGGACGCTGATCCACGCCCTGGATGAACTGCAGGCCGAGCGCGCGGCGCGCGCCTGTTTCCGCGCCGGCATCATGCCGGTGGTGCGCATCGGCAAGCCGATTGACGAAAATGTAGATGCCGCGACCTATGTCGAAGGGCTGCGCAGGGCCTTGAACGGCAGCGGCTTCCCGCACGACCCGGCCCGGCCGCCGTTGTATTTACAGATCTTCAACGAACCGGAGGACGATCGCGAATGGCGCGCCCTGGAACGCCCGTCCGACTGGGTGCAGACCTTCGGCCAGAACTGGGCGCGCCAGGCGGTGCGGGCGTTCGACGCCGGCGGTTATCCTGGCATCCAGGTTTTGGATCGTCCAGGCTTCGACGCGGCCGTGAACAGCATCCAGGCGATGAATCGGACAGACATCTGGCAGCGCGCGTTCTTTGCGCATCACAACTACGGCGAGAATCATCCGCCGGCCTACCCCTACGATGCGCGCAACCAGGCCGACCACCCGGGGCGTACGATCCACGATGACTACGTCTGCGCGCTCAAATTCCTGGCGCATGCGGCGTGGATGAAGGAACGCCTGGGTCTTGTCCTGCCGTTGATCGGCGGCGAGGGCGGCTGGCTGCCGGGCGGCGAGCAGGACAAGCGCTATCCCAAAGTCGAAACGCCCTTGCATGCACAGTACACGAAGGAAATGTTCGAATGGCTGCGGACGGGCGTCCTCGCCAACGGCGAACCGCTGCCCGATTACCTGTTCAGCATCACCGCCTGGATTGCCGGGTCATGGGTTTTCCCCGGCCAGAACTGGTGGGACAATACGCTGCAGCCGGACGGCCAGCTCACACAGACCATCAATGCGATGAAAAGCATCCCGGTCTTCGTGCGCAAGTTTAGTTGGGAGCGGTAGGATTCTGGAGGAAAAATGACCAGCAAGCTCGGCTTCTACTTGCACTCGTCGCAGGAACGGTATGGCCTGTACGGCCTGTTCGAGCGGATCAGGCCGTCGGTCATCATGATTCACCTGGAATCCAAGGATGACATCCTGCTGACCCAGATGCGCGATTGGCGCTCGCCCGACACTTTTGTGGTCGGCCGGCTCGGCATGGATCGAGACGAGCAGAAGGCTTTCCTCGACGATCCCGATCCGACTGCGGCCGGCCAGCGCCTGGCCGACAAGATTTTCAACAAGGACCGCAGCTTCCTGCTCAAGCGTTACCCGGATCGGGAGGGCGGCCGGCTGCTGGTGGATGCCTGGATGAGCCTCAACGAGCCGATCGAAGGCCTGTCGTGGGAGGAGTGGCCCAAACAGACCGCCGCATGGCAGCGAGACACGCTGGCGCGCCATCGTCGCTACGACCGGCTGCAGGTAGCCTTTCGCCGCCGCCTGCGCGAATACATTCCCGACGTGGAGGCGGTGGCGTTCAACTTCGGCGCCGGTAACTTCAAACAGGCGCAGCAGTACCTCGATCTCTATCCAGAGACGCTCAAGGAATACACATACCTGGGCTTCCACGAGTACGGCTGGCCAGCGCTGGCCGGGCGCCTGACCAGCCGGCCGGTCAAGACCGACGCTGGGCTGTTTCCGGCCATCATGCAAGGCATCCGCGCCAATCCGCAGTACGGCGCGCGGCACAAGGCGATCATCACCGAGGCTGGCCTGGCGCGCGCCCACCTGCACACGGGCGACAACGCAGGGGATGTCGGCTGGCTGAACGCTGTCGAGCCGCTGCCCCAGGAGGATTACTGGAAGTCGTTGGCGTGGTACAACGATTTGCTGCGCCAGCACGATACACTCGTTTTAGGCGCCTGCCTGTACCAGGTTGGCTGGACCGACGACTGGAAGTCGTTCCGGCTGCTGGGCGAGGACAACCAGGGTCGGCGCATCGAGATCATGGACTGGATCGCCGATCCGACACAGGCGCCGCGATGAAGGGGAGGAGTCACCTGATGCATACAACCCGACGCGGTAGAGTGGTCAACCCTGCCGGCGAGCCGGTGGGTGGGGCGCTGATTCGCCTGGTTGCGGACATCGAAACGCTGGGCGCCGATCCGCGCGCCGTGATCGCGGGCCGCGCGGCCGTCACCTGGACGCGACCCCTCACTGGCTATGCGGGCAGCCCGTGGAACTGCTGGCAGCGCTACGTTGCGCCGAACGTTGCCGGCATCACCTGGGAGGAATTCCGCCGCGAGGCCGCCCAGTATAACCCGGCCCTGCGCCAGACGGAGGGCCGGCTGCTGGCCGGGACGACGTATTTTCTGCCGGAAAACCGCAGCTATGCCGACACGCTCGGCAGCGCGCCTGGGGTCTTGTGGGAGCGGCCGCTGAGCGGCTTTGCGGGGGACCTGTGGCGCTGCTGGCGACTGTACGTACAGGGAAAAGTGCTCGGCTTGACCTGGGCGCAGTTTGAAACGGCGATGGTCAGCCACAACCCGGACTTGGCGGCGAGCGCCGGCCTGCTCCTTGCCGAACAGACCTATGTTCTACCGCGCAGCATGGGCCAGCAAGAGTACCTACGGGTGGCCTTCAGCGCGGCCGACGGACGTTTCGCCTTCGTGAATTTGCCCGCCGGCGTCTATCGAGTCGAGGTTTCAGCGCCCGGCTACCGACGGCTTGTGGAGACCATCCGGGTTGATGGTGACGCGTTCTTCGCGTTCACCCTGGAGCCGATCAGCATCGAAGTGGATCGAGGCGACCCCTTCGTGCGCGTGATCGGCCAGGACTTCGCGGTGGCCGGCTGCAGGTTCCGCTTCGTCGGCGTCAACCTGCGCGGCCTGGCGCATTATGGCCTGTCCGATCCGGTGCGCGGGGCAAACGCGGCGGATCAACTGCAAGCGGCGCACGACATGGGTGCGCGCGTCGTGCGCATCTTCCTGCCGCACGCGCAGGTCTCTGTCGAGGAGACGCGCAGCCGCCTGCGCGGGCTGCTCTCCCTGATGGAGGAGCGATTTGGCGACATGTACCTGATTGTCGCGCTGGCCAATCTGTACGACGACGTGGACTTTCGCGTGCCAGGCGACAAGCGGGATCCCGACGGCGGCTATTACAGCCATCAACCGATCGGTGAAGGCCGGCGCCTGCTCAGCATTGATTGGTTCCGTGAGGGCTACAAGGTCAACTATCGCCCCTTCGTGCAAGCCGTTCTGCAGGACGAGGCCATCCGTAACAGCCCCCGAATCCTGGCCTACAACATCGGCAACGAGCTGAAAGCCGAGTCACGTGGGGAGACGGTCAATATCGGCCACCCGGACCTGCTGATCAGCTTCATGCACGACATGGCCCGCCAGATGCGGCAGTGGGATGGCGGGAAGCACCTGATCACCACCGGCATGATCAGCACTCGCCACGCCCATATGGCAGGCAACGATACCCTGCGAGAGCGGCTGTACGACATCCCGCAGCTGGACTTCATGACCAACCACGCCTACCACGGCGACGACAACCCGGCCACGGATCTCGATCAAGAGAACGCGGCTCCCAGCCAGGAGGATGACAGCGACCTGGCCGAACGTCTGGGCAAGCCGCTGCTGATCGAGGAAGCGGGCATGAAGCCGACCCCGAACCAGCGTGAGCGGGCGAACTGGATGGCGAAGGATCTGCAGATCCTCCTGGATGAAAAGCGGGCAGCCGGCTATATGCCCTGGGGTTTCATGCGCGGCTCCGACAATGGCGATGGCGACGCCGAACTCGGCCTGGATGACCAATTCCACGGTACAGATTGGCCCTCCCTCACAGGGCTGCTGGCCGAGCGTGCGCGTTCGCTCAAGCAGGACGCCGGCGCGATCACCCCGCTCAGCAGCTCGTTCGCGACAGGCCAGGTCATCTTCACGCAGACCGGGGCCAATTTGCGCGCCGCCGCCGGCCGGCAGGGGGGCAGCCTGGGGCAGCTGGCCGGACGCACGCGCCTCACCGTGACCGGCGCGCCGCGCAAGCGTGACGGCCTGGTCTGGTGGCCGGTGAGCGTGCAGCAGCCGAACAGCCTCCTCTTTGGGTGGATTGCCCAACAGGATGGCAGCACCGTCTTGCTCAGCAACCGTTGAGGAAGGAAACGCGATGACCCGCACCATCTACGCTCTCTTCGTTGGCATTGACGCCTATCCCGCGCCGGTCAACCCGCTCAACGGCTGCGTCAACGACGTCACCCGTATGCGCGACTTGCTGGCGGCGCGCATCAATCGCGCAAAGGATCGCTTCGCCCCCCTGCTGCTGACCGACGCCCAAGCCGCCCGCCAGGGCATCATCGAAGCCTTCCGCGCTCACCTGGGCCAGGCCAGGGCGGGCGACGTGGCCCTGTTCTACTACAGCGGCCACGGCTCGCAGGAGCACGCGCCGCCCGAGTTCTGGGACTTCGAGCCGGACAAGCTGAACGAGACCCTGGTCTGCTACGACAGCCGGCTGTCCGGCGGCTGGGACCTGGCCGACAAGGAGCTGGCGCAGCTCATCAGCGAGGTCGCGGCCCACGGCCCGCACTTTGCCGTCGTCCTCGACTGCTGCCATTCCGGCTCTGGTACGCGCGACGCCGAGGATGTCACCGCCCGCCAGGCGAGGGCGGACGACCGCACCCGTCCCATCGCCAGCTACATCGTCACCCCGCAGCAGGCGGCCGGTCTGCAAGGCCAGAGACAGGGCGCAGCCAGCCCGGCCATGCCCTGGGCCGCCCTCGCCTCCGGCCGGCACATCCTGCTGGCCGCCTGCCGGCCGGAGCAGACGGCGAAGGAAACCTTCTTTTCTGGGCCGGCCGGTTGGGAGAAGCGCGGCGCCTTCTCGTTCTACCTGCAGGACACCCTGCAGCAGAGCGGCGCGGCCCTCAGCTACCGCGATCTGTGCAAACGGGTCAACGCCCTGGTGCAGCAGCGCGTGACCGACCAGCACCCGCAGCTCGAGGCCAGCGAGCCGGCCGACCTGGAGCAGCCCTTCCTCGGCGGCGCGATCCCGGCTGCGCCCACGACCTTCACCCTCCGCGCGGACAAAGACCTGGGCTGGGTAGTGGACGCCGGCGCGGTGCACGGCATGCCGCAGCCGCTGAACGCCGGTGAGCTGACCCAGCTCGCTGTTTTCCCTTTCGATGCATCCATCGCCACACTGCGCAGCCTGGAGCAGGCGATTGGTCAGGCCAGTGTGACCCAGGTCTATCCGGGTCAAAGCCTGGTAACCGTCACCTGCTTCGACGGCGCAGCCCCTGACCCCAGGACTACCTATAAGGCCGTCGTGATCTGCACGCCGCTGCCGCCGCTGGCGGTGGCTCTCGAGGGAGATGCGACCGCGGTGGGCCTCGTGCGTCAGGCGCTGGCCGCATGCGGGCCGGAGGGAACGCCGTCGCTGCTGGTGCAGGAGAGCGACCTGGCCGGGGCCGAGTACCGGCTGCTGGCCGACGCCGGGCAGGGCCGCTACCGCATCCGCCGCGCCGCCGAAGCCCTGCGCCTGGCTGTGGACACGCCCGGCCTGGACGCCGACAGCGCCCTGATCGTCGCGCAGCGGCTGGAGCACATCGCCCGCTGGGCCAGCACGGCCCGGTTGAGCAACCCGACGGCGCAGATCCCGCGGGATGCGGTCCAGTTAGAGATCTACCGCGAGCGACCGGATGGGACGGTTGAGGAGCAGCCGCTCGATCCCTCATCGGGCGTGCGGCTCGCCTATGAAATGGTGGATGGCCGCTGGCGCCTGCCGCGTTTCCGCATTCGCCTGCGCAACACGCTGCCCGACCGGCGTTTCTTCTGCATGCTACTGGACCTGACCGAAAGCTACAGCGTCTACGCCGGGCTGCTGCCGCGGGGCGGCGTATGGCTCGAACCGCGCGGGCAGCAGGGGGACGCCGCCTGGGCCAGCGTGCTCGTGCGCGGCCAGCAGCGCACCACTATCGATGGTTATATCCCGGATGGACTGTTCAAGCAGTACATGGACTTGATGAAGGCGAGCGACCCGCCCGTCAATGAGATGCAAGTGCGCGACATCCTCAAGCTGATCGTCAGCACCGACGAGGCCGACGCCACGCTGTTGCAGCAGGCTGACCTGCCAGTTACGTCGGTGCCGCCGGTCATGCGCGACATCCCCAGGCGGCTGAACACGCTGAATCGCCTGATGGCCCGCGTCCACACCAGGGCCGTGGGCATTGCGCCGGGCAACGAAGAAGCGTTCACCGACTGGACGACGGTGGAGGTAGCGAGTGTGGTCGTGCGGCCGGCGGAGGCAGTGGTGTAACCGATCAGCCATCAAGCCACGAGCCGGAACCAGATAACTCACACCAACACACAAAGACACGAAGGCACTAATTTTCTAGGAGATCAAGATGAACATCAACATCAGCCGCGAAGCGGTCGTTGACAATCCCCTGAAGAACAACCTGAGGCCCCTCCCCCACATGGACAGCGAGCCCATCGTCGAAATCGCCCACAAGACGACGGTACTCGTACTGGATGGCCCGATCATATTCAGACACAAGGCGTTGGACATACCCTACTGGGTTGTGCGGGTCTTGGAGGGTGACTACAGGGATCGCGTCGGCTGGATGGCCGAGATCAATCAGACGGGAAAGGATATTCTCGTGGGCATTTGACACGCACACAGGTTGGGCTGTGTGGATCAGCAAAGAGGACGGCATTCGCCATGACCGGTTTCACTCACTCCCTCGCCATTGTCATCGGCATCGACGCCTACCGCAGCGGCATCCCGCATCTGACCACGGCGGTCAACGATGCCACGCGCCTGGCGGAGCTGCTGACTGCCCAACACGGCTACGACACGCTCCTCCTGACCGCGCCGGCTGCCGGCGCGCCGGTCACGCAGGAGCGGCTGCACCGGCTGTTCACCGAAGACCTGCCGGCCCGCCTGGAAGCCGACGACCGCCTGCTGGTCTACTTCGCCGGCCACGGCGTGGCGCTCGACGGCGACGACGGCCCGCGCGGCTACTTGGTGCCCCAGGACGCCCGGCCCGGCGATTCGACCAGCATGCTGGCCATGACCGACCTGCACGCCTGGCTGACCGCCCTGCCTTGCCGGCACATGCTGGCGATCCTCGACTGCTGCTTCGCCGGCGCATTCCGCTGGGCCGCCACCCGCCACCTCGGCGCCCTGCCCGATGTGATTCATCAAGAGCGTTACGACCGCTACCTGCGCTCCCCCGCCTGGCAGGTGCTCACCTCCGCCTCCTACGACCAGCGGGCACTGGATGTGCTCGACGGCAAAGCCATCGGCGTGCGCGAAAGCGACGGCAAACGTCACTCCCCCTTCGCCCAGGCCCTGATCGCCGCCCTGGCGCAGGGCGCGGCCGACCTGGTGCCCAAGGGTCAGGGCGACGGCGTCATCACCGCCACCGAGCTGTACCTCTATCTGCGCGAGCAGGTCGAGGTGCAAGCCGAAGCCCAGGCCAGGCACGAGCAGACCCCTGGCCTGTGGCCGCTCAACAAACACCGCAGGGGCGAGTTCATCTTCCTGGTACCCGGTCACCCACTGAACCTGCCGCCGGCGCCTGACCTGACCGAAGAGGCCAACCCCTACCGCGGCCTGAAATCCTACGACCAGAAGCACGCCCCGCTCTTCTTCGGCCGCGAGGACGAGATCAACGACCTGGTGCAGCGGGTGGACCGGCAGCCGTTCGTCGCCGTGCTGGGCGCCTCGGGCACGGGCAAGTCGAGTTTGGTGAAGGCCGGGTTGCTGCCGCGCCTTGCGGTTCGTAGTGACGACTTCAGTCGTCCTGTGCCCGCAGAAGCGGCTGAAGCCGCTACTACGAAGGCTCCCTACCGGGTGCTGCCGCCCATGCGTCCCACCGACCGGCCCATCCAGGCGTTGGCAGCGCTGCTGTGCGCGGAACTGGGCGCAGACCTGTCAGGTCTCGAAGACCTGACAGGTCTTTCCGTGGTCATCGCCCGCTGGGCCGGGACCCATCCCGGCCAGCGCTTGGTGCTGACCATCGACCAGTTCGAGGAGCTGGCCACGCTCTGCCGCGACGACGCGGAGCGGGCGCGCTTCCTGCGCCTGCTGGCCGCCGCGGTCGCGCAGCAGCCCGAGGTCTTCCGCCTGATCGTCACCCTGCGCACCGACTTCGAGCCGCAGTTCACCCAGGAAGGCTCGCCGCTGGCTGAGGCATGGAAGCCGGCGCGCTACGTCGTGCCACCCATGGACATCGAGGACCTGCGCCAGGTGATCGAAGGGCCGGCCTCGGTGCGTGTGCTCTACTTCGACCCGCCGGAATTGGTGGACGACCTGATCAAGGAGGTAGTTCAGACCCCCGGCGCCTTGCCGCTGCTGTCGTTCACCTTGAGCGAAATGTACATCCGCTACGTGCGCGCCGGCCGCGATGATCGCTCGCTGTGCCAGGCGGACTACGATGCCCTGGGCGGCGTGGTCGGCTCGCTGCGCAACCGGGCTACCGAGGAGTACGACGCGTTGCCCGACGACGCGCACCGCCGGACCATGCAGCAGGCCATGCTGCGCATGGTCGCGGTGGAGGGCGGCGAGCTGGCGCGGCGGCGGGTGGCATTGAGCGAGCTGGAGTATCCGACCGCCGAGGAAAACACCCGCGTCGGGACGGTGCTCGACCGGCTGGTGGAGGCCCGCCTGCTGGTGCGGGGCACCGCCGATCAGCCGGACGGCGCCCAGGGTGAAGCCTACGTCGAGCCGGCGCACGACGCGTTGGTGTTGGCCTGGGACAGGCTGCTGCGCTGGAAGCAGGAGGCCGAGGAGTATCTGCCCTTGCAGCGCCGGCTGGCCCAGGCGGCGACCGAGTGGCGCCAGGCACAGCCGGCGGCGAAGTCTGGCCTGCTGTGGGACGATGATCCCCGCCTGCCGCAAGTCGAGGAGACGCTGTGGCCGACCGGCGGGAAGCAGAAGGGGCTGGCCGGCCGCTTCCGCTGGGCGCGGCAGGTGCTGTGGCCAAGGACGACCGCGCCGGCGGACACGAAGTGGCTGAACGGGGCGGAGCTGGGCTTCGTGCAGGCGAGCGTGACACGCCGAGCCATGACCCTCAAGCGCGTTGTGGGCATCACGGCGATCGTGATTATTGCGCTAGTCGGACTGACGTTATTTGCCAATGCGCAGCGTTTGAGTGCCGTCACCCAGGCGAGTCGCGCCAAAGTCGGGGAACTGACGGCGCAAGCTAAGGTCAGTTTAGATAGTGATCCAGAACTGAGCATCCTGCTCGCCCGAAGTGCACTTCAGACTGCGCTATCGCTCGATGAGGCTGCCAGTACGATGACAGCAACAGACACATTGAGGGAGGCGTTAATCGCTTCCAGAATTAAGAAACGGATCAATTTCGGCGTGACACAAGATTTGCAGGCCGCAGCATTCAACGACGACAAGAGCCAGTTTGCCATTGCTCGTAAAGGTGGCGAAGTTCTGCTGTACAGAATGATCGACGGCGCATTGGTCGCCACCTTCGAAGCCGGCACTAACACTTGCATCACCGACCTTGCTTTTAGCCCACAGTCACCCACTTACCTCGGCATCACAGGTTATCGCTCGGACGCGGATTGCGGGAGGAATTCTCAACCAGTAGGTGGTCTTATTCGAATTTGGAACATCGTCAGCCAAGACGAGGTCTTTTCAGTTGAGTTCCAGGAACCGGCAATTGATCTAGACTTCAAACCGGATTTGCCGTTAGTTGTGGTTGCTATCAGACCTTCCGAAGTACAATTGTGGAATATCGAAACGGGGACTAGGGTCACTTCTCAGCACATCTTCAGCTTTGTTGTAAGACCGACCTTCAGCACTACCGGTGACAAGCTAGCGATCATCGGGTCAGATCACCTGAATGCGGACAATGACCCAGTCTTTGATGAGATTTCTGTATGGGATTATCAGTTACGGACAGAATTGGTCAGATGGCGTGCTACACAAGATGATGAAATCATCCAGGGGGCGGTTTTTGGCCCAGGAGACAAAATGGCGGTGATTGATGACCAGGGAACTGTTAGTATTTGGGATTTGTCTGATATTCGCTCACCCAGGCCCTTAGGTTCGCCTCAGATCGTACATGAAGGAATCGTTTTTGATGCCATCTTTAGCCCGAACGGGGCTTGTGTGGGAAGTGTTGGGTTCAGCGATCATTCAGCCGATATCCTGACTGACCCTGATGCAGAACCAGTTACTCTGCTTGGTCATAAGGAGAAGGTAGTCGCACTAGCGTTTCTTACTCCAAGCCCAGGGCTTGATTCCTCTCTTGTTCCATGTGGCACTGATATGGTAGCGACTATTAGTGCCGATGGAATGACTCTCATTTGGAATATCGGACCGGCCTACGAGTATCAGGCATTGGTTGCTCATTCAAAGCCAGTTACTCAAATCGCTTTCAGCCCCGATCATAAAGGCGAGAGATACTTGGTCACTGGGAGTGAAGATGGCACCGCACAAATCTGGAGCGTGGAATCTTTTCGCCGTCTCGGCTCGACTAACCCTGGGCAAGGGATCGAGGATGTTGACTTTAGCCCCGATGGCGAGATGTTCGTTACGGCCGGCATGGATGGAACCGCGAAGCTGTGGCAAACTTCCTCGTTGACTCTGAGGCTGCCGCCGATCAAGGGTCAGCAGGGGCCCATCTACACAGCGGCCTTTCGCCCCCCCGCAGGGGAGCAAATCGCTACCGGAGGAAGCGATGGAAGCGCCCAGCTATGGAATAGTCGGACGGGAGAGCCGATTGTCGAAGATTATTGGCATTTATCTACCGCGGTTAACTCAATCGACTTTAACAATGACGGAACTCGGATGATCGTTGGTTCTGCGGATGGAGTAAGTCACATTGTCAATCTGGTATCACGAGAGGTGATTACCTTGCCGATCGCAGTTTCTGATGTCGTGTATGACGCTGTCCTGGGTTCAGATGATCGTGATGCCTTTACAGCCAGTAGCGATGGTGCAGTGAGGCGGTGGCAGATTGACGCAGCAAGAAGTTCATACCAGCGGGATATTGATAGCTATCTTATCGAGCAGCACCAAGGAGCAGCCTACAGTATCGACCTTGACCCCTCAGAAAACCTGATTGCCAGTTCAGGGGACGATGGAAAGGTGTATATTTGCGATATTCGGACTGGCAAACGTGTCGGTACGTTGTCTGGGATGAATGTCCCGATTATGAGCGTGAGGTTTAGTCCTGATGGTCAATTTCTGGCCACAGGGGACGACAATGGGATTGTCCGCATATACTACGTCCGCAGTGACGACCTGTTCAAGCTTGCCGCTTTGCGTACAACACGGGAGTTTACTCCTGATGAATGTGAACAGTATGATATCCAAACTGAATGCCATTAGGGAGGTCACCATGAAAATCCAGCTAACATCTTTGATAGCCCCCAGTATTTGCGCATGTTTTCTACTTGTAGTGCTTGCAGCCTGTGGAGCTCCAACTCCACCGAGCTTGTCGCAAGAGTTAAGGAATGTACCGACCGTTGCTGTAACTGCAAAGACCACGGTCTTGGACACGGATTTGTCCGAACAATCAATCAAATCACTTGTTACAGTCGGCGACGGAGGCTCATTTCAACCGGGGTGGGCGAAAAGTTGGGACACATCCACTACGCCTGACGGCAGGGCAGGACAGGTCATCTTCGTGCTACCGCAAATGTCTGATGCCAACAAACCGGGCAGTGTAAGTAATATCGCTGGAACTTTACAGGATGCGCTTAACCGATTCCTGGATGATTCGTGTGGCGACTGTGGCACATCAGGTGCAGGGATTAACCCGGTTTCTGTATGTGTGACGCCCACCCCTACCCAAACCGCCCCTCGGCAGGGCGCTCCTGAGGTTGGCTACGTGTTTCCAGGATCTGACGACAATAGTCTAAGCGTGATCGCCCCGTGTGACGAAGCAGGCGAACAGAAAAACGAAGAGGTTTGCATAGAGTCGATTTTGAATTTTGTGGCCAGTGTTCCGCTTTTTGACGAGACTTATGTCCCCAAATGGCGAACTGATGATGGACTCTACGTTTTTGAGATTTCATCGGTTAGGTTCGCGTATAGTCCAGAGACGCATGCCACAAAACCGTGTACTGGAAGCGAATGCGAGAAGAAGGGCCCAAAACACATAACGGGCGTCATATGTACGCCAACGCCAACGCCAGCGTCCGAGCAGTAAAGCTATGATCATACTGTGAAGGGTTCATCGAATTGATGCCGTGGGAGTAGAGCACACCTTTTGATCCGCCCTGCGAGCGGGGATGCCGCAACTGCTGCGTTAAGAAAAGAACCTTCTTTGAGCCTTGGAATCCGAACGTGGTCGGAACCCGACCAGTTAGGTTGCTGCGATGACAGAAAACACGCGAAACATCGGCCTGGCAGATGAATCCGCCGCCGGGCTGGACCAGGCGGCGGGGTTCACCCGCAGCCTGGCCGTGGTGATCGGCATCAACGACTACGCCGCGCCCATCCCGCGGCTGAAGACGCCCGGCAACGACGCCCGCGGCATCCAGGATGTCCTGGAAAGGCAGCAGCAGTTCACCGTGCTGCCGCCGCTGACCGAGGACGTCACGCGCAGCCGCCTGCTGGAGCTGTTCACCGTCACCCTGCCCGGGCTGAACTTGGGACCGAGCGACCGCCTGCTGGTCTACTTCGCGGGCCATGGCACCGAGCTGGCCGGCGCCGGCGGTGAGCCGGAATACTACCTGGTGCCGCAGGACGCCCGGCCGGATGACCGGGACAGCTTCCTCCCGATGCGCCTGGTGCGCGATGCGCTGCTCAAGCTGCAGTGCCGCCACCTGCTGCTCGTGCTCGACTGCTGCTTTGCTGGCGGCTTCGGCCGCATGCGCAGCCTCGACGAGCTGCCGCCCAAGATCTACAAGCAGCGCTTCGATTTCTACGTCAGCTCGCCGGCCTGGCAGGTGATCGCCTCGGCGGCCCACGACGAGACCGCGCTGGACACCGCCGGCGGCTGCGTGTTCGGCCGGCGCGCCACCGGCGCGGAGGCCGAACATTCCCCCTTCGCCAGCGCACTCCTCGATGCCCTGGCGGGCCAGGCCGACGTGAACCCGGCGCCGCAGGAGGGCGAGCCGGCCGGCGATGGGTTAATCACCGCCACCGAGCTCTACCTGTGGGTGCGGGACCGGGTGCAGGACGCGGCGGGCGAGACCCACCGCCAAAGCCCCGGGCTGTGGCCGCTGCCCAACCACGAGGCCGGCGAGTTCGTGTTCCGCAACCCCGAACGCGCCCTGGCGCTGGAGGATGCGCTGCCGTTGACGGCTGGCACGAATCCCTACCGCGGCCTGAACTCCTATGACGAGGCGCAGAGCCACCTCTTCTTTGGCCGGGCAAAACCGATCGCCGCGCTGGCTGAAAAGGTCGCGGCGGAGCCGTTCGTGGCCGTGCTCGGCGTCTCGGGCACCGGCAAATCCAGCCTGGCGAAGGCGGGCCTGATCCCCGCCCTGGGCGGGAGCCATCGCGCAGGCGATCCACCTGAGCCGCGGCCGGTCGGCGAAGCGCGCTGGCTGACGCTGCCGCCGTTTCGGCCGGCCGCAGAGCCGGTGGCCAGCCTGAGCGGGCTGCTGACTGAACATCTCCCGACCTACCTCAACCAGGCGCCTCCACTGGCAACCGATGCCACCGCGTTGGCCGCGCTGGTGACCGCCTGGCGCGCGGATCATCCCGGCGCGCGGCTGGCGGTGGTGATCGACCAGTTCGAGGAGCTGGTGACGCTGTGCGCCGACAAGGCGCAGCGCCAGCATTTCCAGGCGCTGCTGGCCAATGCGTTGGCCGCCGCGGGCGACGCGCTGCGCGTGATCATCACCCTGCGCACCGATTTCGAGCCGCAGTTCAACCAGGGCGTGCTGAAACCATTCTGGCGCAATGAAGCGAGGTATGTGGTGTTGCCGATGAGCCAGGACGAGCTGCGCCAGGTGATCCTGGGGCCGGCCTGGGCCAGCGAGATCTACTTCGAGTCGCGTGCGCTGGTGGACGAACTGATCAACGAGGTGGTGCAGGCGCCGGGCGGGCTGCCGCTGCTCTCCTTTGCCTTGAGCAAGATGTATCTGCACTACATCGCGAGCGGCCGGCAGGATCGCACCCTGCGCCAGGCGGACTTCGACGCGGTCGGCGGGGTCATCGGCTCGTTGCGCGCCGCGGCCAACGCGATCTGGGACGGCCTGGATCCGGCCCGCCAGGCCACCATGGAGCGGCTGATGCTGCGCATGATCGCGGTCGGCGGCGGGGAGGTGGCGCGGCGCCGCGTCACCTGGGCCGAGCTGGACTACGGCGAGCCGGAAAACACGCGGCGGGATGCGGTGATCGGGCAGTTGGAGGAGGCCAGGCTGGTGGTGCGCGACAAAGGCGCCGACTGGGTCGAGCCGGCGCACGATGCGCTGGTGTCGGGCTGGGACCGGCTGACGGAGTGGAAGTTCAAGGCCGCGTCCTATCTGCCGCTGCAGCGCGACCTCGCGCCGGCCGCGCTACGCTGGCAGGCGGCCGACGCCAGGGCCAGGGCGAGCCTGCTGTGGGACGACGATCCCCGCCTGCCGCAGGTGGAGGAGACGCTGTGGCCGACGGATGGCAAGCAGTGGGGGCTGCGCGGGCGCACACGCTGGGTGCGACAAGTGCTGATGCCCAAAACAGACGTGCCGGCTAACTCGCAATGGCTCAACCGCCCCGAACTCGAATTCACCCAGGCGAGCGTCTCCCGCCGCGCCAGCACGTTCCGGCGCATCATCGGCATCACGGCGGTGGTCATGATCGTTCTGGCCGGGCTGGCGCTCTTCGCCGGTTATCAGGCCAACCAGGCTACCCAGCAACGCAACGAAGCCAACACCCAGCGCGACAACGCAGTCAAGGCCGGAGCCACGGCCGTAGCGGAAGGCAACGCACGCGCTACCGAGGTCGTGGTGCGTTCAACAGCAGAAGCCAACGCCGTGCAAGCCCAGCAGACTGCCGCAGCCGAAGCCAATGCGCGTGCGACCCAAGTTGTCATGCGCACAACCGCAGAAGCCGATGCCGTATTGAAGCAGGCTGAGGTGGAACGCGAGGCTCACCTTGCCAAAGCGGGCGAGTTGACCGCATACGCTCAAACGGAACTTGTCAACAAGACCGACCCCTCCGGCAGCCTGGCGCTCATCCTGGCACGCGAAGCCGTGCTGGCGACCTGGCAGACCGATGGCATCATCACAGTCAACGCGGATGCGGCCTTACGCGCCGCTGTTGACGCCGCCCCACCCTACCGGATGACCCTTCCTCGTCATCGCCACACGGGCCCTGTCAATTCGGTGGCGTATGGCCCCGACGGCAAGACCATTGTCACGGCCAGCGACGACTGGACGGCCCGCACCTGGGATGCGACCACGGGGGAGGAGTTACGTCAACTTCAGGGCCACATAGGCCATGTCAATTCGGCGGCATACAGCCCCGACGGCAGGACCATCGTCACCGCCAGCGTTGACGGAACGGCGCGCATCTGGGATGCGGCCACGGGGCAGGAGCTCCGTTCACTGAGCGGCCACACCGACATAGTCCGGTCCGCCGCATTCAGCCCCAATGGAAGAACCATAGTCACCGCCGGCGACGACGGGGCGGCGCGCGTCTGGGATGCGGCTACGGGTCAAGAACTCCACCAACTTCAGGGCCACACGGGCCCTGTCAGGTCTGCAGCGTACAGCCCCGACGGGAAGACCATTGTTACTGCCAGCGACGACGGGACGGCGCGCGTCTGGGGTGTGGCTACGGGACAAGAACTCCGCCAACTCCAAGGCCACACGGGCCATGTCTCATCGGCGGCGTACAGCCCGGATGGCAAGACTATCGTCACCGCCAGCGCCGACGAAACGGCGCGCATCTGGGATGCGACCACGGGGCAAGAACTCCGCCAACTCCGGGGCCACACAGGCCCATTCTTGTCGGCGACGTACAGCCCCGACGGCAAGACCATTGTCACTGTTACCGCCGACGGGATAGCGCGCATCTGGGATGCGACCACGGGGCAAGAACTACGCCAACTCCAGAGCCATGCGGATTCTATCTTTTCGGCGGCCTTATCAGCGGCGTACAGTCCTGACGCCAAGACCATCGTCACCGCCAGCTATGACCGGACGGCGCGTGTCTGGGATGCGGCCACGGGGCAGGAGTTGCGCCAACTCCAGGGCCATACGGGAGGTGTCAGTTCGGCGGCGTACGGCCCCGACGGCCAGACCATCGTCACCGCCAGCGACGACGGGACGGTGCGCGTCTGGGATGCGGTCACGGGGCAGGCGCTACGCCAGATCCAGGGCCACACGGACGTTGTCAGCTCGGCGACATACAGCCCCGACGGAAAGGCCATTGTCACCGCCAGCGACGACGGGACGGCACGTGTCTGGGATGCGGCTACGGGGCAGGAACTCCGCCAACTCAAAGGCCATACGGGAGGTGTCAGTTCGGCGGCATACAGTCCCGACGGCAGGACCATCGTTACCGCCGGCGTCGACGGGACGGCGCGCATCTGGGATGCGGCCACGGGGCAGGAACTCCGCGAACTCCGGGGCCACACAGGCTATGTCTGGTCGGCGGCGTACAGCCCCGACGGAAAAAACATCATCACCGCCAGCTATGACCGGACGGCGCGCGTCTGGGATGCGGCCACGGGGCAGGAACTCCGCGAACTCCGGGGCCACACAGGCTATGTCGGCTCGGCGGCATATAGTCCCGACGGCAGGACTATCGTCACCGCCAGCGGCGATGGGACGGCACGTGTCTGGGATGCGGCCACCGGGCAGGAACTCCGCCAACTCAAAGGCCATGCAGAAGGTGTTAGGTCGGCGGCGTACAGTCCTGACGCCAAGACCATCGTCACCGCCAGCAACGACGGGACGGCGCGTGTCTGGGATGCGGCCACGGGGCAGGAACTCCGCCAAATCAAAGGCTACACGATATCTGTCAGGTCCGCGGCGTACAGCCCCGACGGCAAAACCATCGTTACCACCAGCGCTGGCGAGACAGTGCACGTCTGGGATGCAACCACGGGACAGGAATTCCGCCAACTTCAGAACCGCACGGCCCCGGTCTTGTCGGCGGCGTACAGTCCCGACGGCAAGACCATCGTCACTGTCCCCGCTGGCGAGACAGTGCACGTCTGGGATGCAACCACGGGACAGGAATTCCGCCAACTTCAGAACCGCACGGCCCCGGTCTTGTCGGCGGCGTACAGTCCCGACGGCAAGACCATCGTCACCGCCAGCGCCGACTGGACGGCGCGCATCTGGGATGCGGCCACGGGGCAGGAACTCCGCCAACTCCAGGGCCACACGGGCCCATTCTTGTCGGCGACGTACAGCCCCGACGGCAAGACCATTGTCACTGTTACTGCTGACGGGATGGCGCGCATCTGGGATGCGACCACGGGACAGGAACTCTGCCAACTCCAGGGCCACACGGGCCGATTCTTGTCGGCGACGTACAGCCCCGACGGCAAGACCATCGTCGCCGTCACCGCTGACGGGATGGCGCGCATCTGGGATGCGGCCACGGGGCAGGAACTCCGCCAACTCAAAGGCCATACGGGAGGTGTCAGTTCGGCGGCATACAATCCCGACGGCAAGACGATCGTCACCGCCGGCGCCGACGGGATGGCGCGCATCTGGGATGCGGCCACCGGGCAGGAGTTGCGCCAACTCCAAGGCCACGCGGGATCTGTCAGTTCGGCGGCATACAACCCTGACGGGAAGGCCATCGTCACTGGCAGCGCCGACGGGACGGCTCGCATCTGGGATGCGGCCACGGGACACGAACTCCGCCAACTCAAAGGCCATACGGGAGGTGTCAGGTCGGCGGTGTACAGTCCCGACGGCAAAACTGGACTTCCCCCAAAAAAGTGGATAGAGAATTACCCTAAGTGACTGTTCTTTCGTACTCCAAGGGACTCTGATAACCGATGGCCGAATGGCGTCGTCGGCGATTGTAGAATCCCTCGATGTAGGCGAAGATACTACTCTTGGCCTCGCTGCGAGTCAAATACTGGTGGTGGTGCACCAGTTCGGTCTTGAGCGTGGCAAAGAAGCTCTCCATGGCCGCATTGTCATAACAGTTGCCCGTACGGCTCATGCTGGCTTGGATATGGCGGCGGTCGAGTAACTGGCGATACTCCTGGCTGGCGTACTGGCTGCCGCGATCGGAATGGTGCACAAGGCCGACTGGGGGCTGGCGGGTCAGGAGGGCCATACGCAGGGCCTGTAAGGTAAGCTGGGTGGTGATGGTGGCATCCATCGCCCAGCCGACGATCCGGCGTGAGAAGAGGTCCATGACGACGGCCAGATAGAGCCAACCCTGTGCAGTTGGAACATAGGTGATATCCGTGACCCATTTCTGGTTCGGTGCGGTGGCATGAAAATCTTGGTTGAGCACATTGGGTGCCACCGGCTGCGTATGCTGCGAGTCGGTGGTGGTGCGCCGACGACGGACGCGTCGCGCCTGCAGGCCTTGCAGACGCATCAATCGGGCGACGCGCTTTTCGTTGCAGGGTATTTCCTGCTTTACCAGCTCTGCATGCACCCGCGGACTGCCATAGGTCTGGTGGCTCTGCTCAAAAACCGCCTCGATTTGCCCGATCAACACTTGATTTGCCATCTCCCGCTGGCTCACTCCTCGCTCACGCCAGGCATAGTAGCCGCTCGGTGCCACACCCAGTGCGCTGCACAAGCGCCGCACCGGGTATTCCCTCCGCTGCTCATCTATGAATCGATATTTCGCCGCACGTCCGGCGTGAAGATGGCTATGGCTTTTTTTAGTATGTCCCGCTCCTGCCGCAGGATCTCGTTCTCCCGCCGCAGCCGCCGCAACTCGTCCTCGGCCGCGGGTAGCCGTCCCTGCCCAGGAAAGGCCTGCTCCCCCGCACGCTCCAAGTCGCGCATCCAATCCGCCAACCTGCCGTTCGATATCCCCAACTCCCGTTCAATGTGGCTCAGCGGCCGGCCGCTGCTCTTTGCCAGCGCCACCGCTTCCTCCTTGAACTCCCTTGTGTACTTCCGTGGCTGTCTCATCCTGTATGACCTCCCTCGTCATAGTGTATCCCATAGCTCAACTATGTGTCCACTATTTGGGGGGAGGCTCAAAGATTCTCGCCGCGGCGGGCACCTTCGTGAGCTTCGTGCTTCGCGATCTTCGTGCAACCTTCGCGCCTTCGTGATCCAGACACCCTGCGCCCGGCTCGCCGCGCTGCGGGCCGGCGAGAATCCCTTCGACGCGGCGACGCTGGAGGGGCTGCGAGGCGAGTAACACAACCAGGACCTCAGCCAGACAAGCGTTCAGATCTTGACAAATAATGTTTCATGTATAGAATATGACGATAGACAACACAAACCATACATGAGACCATAGCCATGTCGAACAAGACCATCGGGCCGGCCGGCGCCCGGCTGCTCACGGCGCTGGCTGAGCGCGACCGCCCTATCTTCTCGGTGACCGAAGCTCACGCTGTGCTCGGCGGCGACTACAACGCCGTTGTGCAAACGCTGCGCCGGCTGGCGCGCGCCGGCTGGGTCGTGCGCCTGACGGCCGGCCGCTATGCCCTGGCGCTCCTGTCTTCCGGGAGTATGGCCGCGCCCCAGGTAAACCGTTACGTGATCGTGCGCGAGCTGCTGGAGCCAGCGCCGTATTACGTCTCACACGACAGCGCCATGGACATCCACAACCTGCTGACCCGACCCGTCACTACCGTCACCGCCACGTCGCCGCGCCGGTTGGCCGCGCGTGCCATCCTGGGCGTTCCGTATCGCTTCATCTATGCGCCGCCCACGGCGCTGTGGGGGCATGCGCCGGTCTGGGTGACGCCCCATGACCAGGTGATCGTCAGCGACCTGGAGCGGACCCTGCTCGATGGGCTGGCCCGACCCGATCTGTGCGCCGGTGTCGGCCAGGCGGCCACGGCGCTGTGGATGCGCCACACTGAGCTGGATTGGGATCGGCTGGGGAGTTACGCCGAGAGACTGGGCGAACGGGCGGCGGCGCAGCGCCTCGGCTATCTGCTCGAGCTGCTTGGTTTAGGCTCGCCAGCGCTTCTGACCCGGCTGCAGGTCTTGCGCGCAACCGGCTATGTGCGGCTCGACCCGCTGCTGCCTGACGAGGGGCCATACCTGGCCCGCTGGCGTCTGCGCATCAACGTCGAACCAGAGAGCCTGGAAGCCGTGATCAGGACATGATGGTTGTGCCTCACCTGGACAGCGTGATCCGTGAGACCAACCGTTGGCTGCGGCAGACGGGGCTTGT
>DAISHS010000016.1:0-26895 GCA_036822415.1 Chloroflexota bacterium | reverse complement strand
ATCGTTGCAGCGACTTGCAGTCGCCCGATCTGCCCCCAGTTTGAAATGCACCCCGATTTTTGTAGGGGATTGACAAAACGTAAGGAATGGGCTAAAATTGAGGTAGGTTAAACTATACGAAATGTTTTCAAGGCGAGGAGGCCCGTAGATGGCAGATTCAGAGACCGATGCTGTGCAACCCAGTCTCTTTGCGCCGCCGAAAGAAGGCGGCTCGTCTGCGCCGGTGGCCTCCATCCCCGCGTTGAGCGGACAATCGTCCCTGGCCGCGGCCATCACCGCCTTCTATCCCTACATGGTGCGCCAGGGTTTCGCTGACAACACCATCAAAGCCTTCCAGAGCGACCTGCGCCTGCTGGGACGCCACGCCGGCGCCAACCGGTCGCTGACGAGCTTCAGCACGGAAACCTTGCAGAATTTCCTCTACTGGCTGGAGCATGAGCGCAAGGCGCCCTGCAGCTCCAAGAGCTACGCGCGGCGTCTGACGACGCTCAAGGTCTTCTTTGCCTGGTTGGCAGCCACTGAGGTCATGGGCAGCGACCCCGCCGCGCCCATTATCCACCTGCCGATCAGCACGCCGCTGCCGGTGATTCTGTATGACAACGAAGTCAAACAAATGCTGCAAACGAGTCAGGACCTCCTGTGGCGGCGCCACAAGCCCGACGCCCGGCCCTACCTGCTCATCAACCTGGTGCTGCAAACGGCCATCAAAAAGGGCGAGGCCATGCGCATCAAACTCGAGCATCTGGATACGTCCGACCCGCTCGGTCCCGCGGTTTACGTGCGTTATGAGGATCCTCGCTACCGCGACAAGGAGCGCAAGCTCGGTCTCAGCCCCAAACTGGCGCCGGCCGTGCAGCAGTACCTGCGTGAATACAAGCCCCAGGTCTTTCTCTTCGAATGTACGCCGCGCAACCTGGAATATGTGCTGAGCGATACGGCCAAGGCCGCCGGATTGACAAAAAGCGTCTCCTTCGAGATCCTGCGCTGGACAACCGCCGTGCGCGACTACCGCACCGGGATGCCGCCCGAACGCCTGCGCCTCAAGATGGGCTTATCGGAGATTTCCTGGCGTGAAGCTGTGGAAAAAATTCGCATCCTGGCCGCGCCGGGATTATAAAATCGGCGCGGCTTAGCGCGGACTGTAGGTCATGTACCGCAATGCCCGCATACACCTGGCTGATGATTATGAAATCGGCGCGGCTTAGCGGGGACTGTTGGGCAAGAAGGTGCGGAAGCCGGCCTGGTACTGCTCGTTGACCTCGGCATAGTCACCGCTCCAGCCGCCGCTGATATAGATCATGGGAGGAATGGCGGCCACGCCGAGGCCACGCCATTCACCGGCCCAGGGCGAGACGATGCTCGACCAGGTCTTGGTGAAGGGGTCGAAACGCTCGTGAAAATCGACCGTCGCATCGCTTCCACCGCCAAAGACATAGAGCGCGCCGCTTTCCACGATCACGCCCAGGCCGCTGCGGGCGCTGCGCAGCGGCGCGCCTGCCTCCCACGCGCCATCCTCACGATCGCCAGCCTCATTCAGGGCCAGGGTAAACACCGTGTTGCGTGACTGCGCGCCGTCGAAACCGCCGACAACAACCAGGCGGCCGTTGACAATGGCGGCGCCGGCCAGGGCGCGTGGTTCCGGCAGCGCCGGGCCGTCACGCCAGCGGCGCGCGGCCGGATCGTAGATCAACAGCGTCGTCGTGACGACGGTGCCGTCCCAGCCGCCGACCAAGAACAGCGCGGCGTCGGACGCGGCCAGGGCGTAAGCGGCGCGTGGGGCAGGCAGGGCCGGCGCTTGCCCCCACGAATCGGCCACGGGATCGTAGCTGAGCACTTCGGCGCTTAGCGCGCCGCCGCTGGTCATACCGCCGGGCACATAAACCAGGTTCTTCAGCGCCGCGGCCTGCACATTGGCCAGCGGACGCGGTAAATTGCTGCGGGGCTGCCAGTCGTTGCGTTCCGGGTTGTAAACGTCCACCGAATCGGTGACGCCGGTGGGCGTCTCACCGCCAATGGCATAAACCTGACCGCGGAAAGCGACTTGCGCATGGCGCGCACGCGGGCCAGGCAGCGGGGCGCGCACGCGCCAGCGTGCGGTGTCTTGACGGCCGGGCAGGCCGGTTTGCGGTCGTTCGGCGTCACTGAGCAGGTTCTGGCCGGCCGCTTGACTGCGCCCGAGGGCTGACCGCAGCCCCGGCAGCAGCAGGGCCAGCGCCAGCAGCAGCAGGCTGACGGCCAGGTAGACGCGCTGCCAGCGCGCGATCGGTCGCGCCGGCGCCAGATCAGGCCGCCAGGGCGTCAGCGGCGGGACGGGAGGAGGCGGCGGCGGCTCTGCGGCCGGCGCGGCCACGTCCACGGTGAGCGGGGCGCCGCGATCGGCGGCGGCGTTCGTCGCCGTGGCGTCAACGTCGCCCACGTGCACCAGGCCGCTGCGAATGGCAACCAACGTGGCTTCAGTGCGGCTTTGGACGTGCAGCTTCTCGAAGATATTACGCAGGTGAACTTTGACGGTGTTGGGGCTGATGACCAGCACCCGCGCGATTTCCTGGTTGGTCCGACCGGTGGCCACCAGGCTGAGAATCTCAATTTCACGTTCACTAAGCGGAAGTCGTTCGTCCGTTGGCATCATGCTGACACAACAAGTCATGTCCAAATAAAGAACGTTGGAGGCCACATGCGCATTACCAGCGTGGTAAATGACTGGCGCTCCAACGTTCCACCGATCCAGTACCCCCGGAGGGACTCGAACCCCCAACCTACTGGTTCGAAGCCAGGCGCTCTGTCCATTGAGCTACGAGGGCAGGCGGCGCGATTCTAACACTGCGCTGGGGGGCTGTCAAATTGCTCATGGCTCGTGTCTATTGACAACTCCTGTACTTCCTGATAAACTAATTTTGCGCTGAGTGGAGGCGGTGACGTGCGCCCGCCGCAGTGATCCGTGAGGATGGAGGTATGAAATGCCACAGCGGACGGTGTTGGAGGCCAAACGCCTCGGGATTTTCAGTTGCCTGAGCAACGACAATCTGGAATATGCAGCCAATCGCATTGCAGAGGAAGACATTAGCGGCATGGTCGTCGTGGATGGGCAGGGATTCCTGGCCGGTGTTCTCACGCGCATTGACCTGCTGCGGGCCTTCGTCAACTCGCCCGATTGGAAAAAAGAACCGGTGAGCGCCTACATGAGCCCTCACGTCATCACCGTACATCCCGATACGCGCCTGATCGAGGTTGCCCATATGCTCCTGACGCATCATGTGCACCGGGTCGTCGTTGTACGCGAAGAGGGCAATAAACAGCGTCCAATTGGCGTCATCGGCGACACAGACCTGGTGTACAACATGATGCGCGAGACATCTCGTGACGATGATTGACATGCCGCCATCCCCCGGACGGCGGCATGATCATGTCAGCCGCGCAGACGTGTTCAGGAATCGCTGCGCGTAAGCGCCTTTTTCATGCGTCGGCCGCTGGCTTTGACAAGTCCGCTGACGACGTCGGTAACGACTTCGGCGCTTTTGGCCGCGTCGCGAATCACCCCTTTGGTCATCTGGGCTGCGGCATCGGTCACGTCAAGGCTGCTATCAATCGCGCCGCTGCCCGCGCCCTGCACGCCCCCCACCACCGCGCCGATCGCCGTGGCCCCGGCGCCGATCGCGCCCATGGCTGCGTTCAGCGAGACGTTGGTGATGCTCTCCGCCGCCTGGCGCGCCGCAGCATCCAAATTGCCCTGGGCCGCCATGTCAGCCGCAGAACTAAAATCGCTGACCGCGGAACGGGTGGCTGTGGAAAGGGCATCACCGGCAATGCTCAGGCCCTGGGCAATACCGCTGGCCGCGCCTTTGATCCCGCCGCCGGTGGCGCCCACGGTACGCGCCGTGGCTTCAATCAGCTGCCGCGTGGCCGTACCAGCCGTCGAGGCCAGACCGCTGATCGCCTCTTTCGCCTGATCCGCGCCCTGGGCAGCTTCACCGCTGGACTGCTCAGCAGCCGCCTGCAAGGTGGCCTGCGTCCCCATGACCACACTCTGCGCTAAATCGCGTGTATCTGCTAAACGCTTGTACATGCCAGCCTGGCGGCGCTTCGCTCGCGTCTGACCGCTATGGGAATCGCTGGCCGCTGTTTGCTTGCTGTCACTCATAACTCCTCCTCAGCCCTTCATGTTCACACACACTATTGCTACTGACAAGATACCATTGGAGTCAAAAAAACTCAAGTTTGACGTCGGCTAAGCGCCTGCCGGCGCATGCCACAGTCGCCCCCGTCCGGGCTAATTCTAATTCCAGGTAAAGGTTCGCTCTTCGCTAGGGGCGCTTAGAGGCAACAAGGCGCCTACGCCTGGCAGCGGCGTCGCGGTAGCCAGCAAACCCGCGGCCGGCGTGAACATCGGGTCAGGCTCAGCCACATGACCGTGATGGCGCGCGACGATCACCTGCCAGCGCCAGCCGCGCTCGCTCACATAATCGGGCAGGCGCTGCGCAGCATCCAGGCGCAGACTCGTGCCTTTGACGTGCTCCTCCAGGTCGGGGCCGTTTGGCGCCAACGACCAGACATGCACCACATACCAGTCTTCTTCGCCCAGGGTGCCGACCGCTGACCAACGCAGGACCACCGGATCGGTTGCGCTCAGGACAGCGTCACGGGCCGGGCCAAGCAGGATGGGGGCGGCCAGGGGCGGCCCTGCCGTGGAAGTGGGACTGGCGGCAACTGTTGGTGTGAGCGTGGGCGTGGGCGTGCCACGGGGGATGATCAAAACCTGGCCGATGTGCAGAAGAGCATCCGGTTTGAGCTTATTGGCTTCCAGGATCGCATTGATGGTAGACTTGAACTGACCGGCAATGCCCAGGAGGGTGTCGCCCGCTTTGACACGGTAAATCAGCGTTGAGTTGTCCGGGGTAGCCGTGGGGGCAGGCGTACCGCCCAAAGCCAGGGCCGCGGCTTTCATGTTGGTCGTTGGAATTTTCAGGGTTTGACCAACGGCCAGGCGAACGTCGGCCTTGAGCGCGTTGGCTGTCAAGATCTGGTCGAGCGACGCCCCAAACTTACCGGCAATGCCCAGCAGCGTATCGCCCGCCACTATTTTGTAAGTGATGAAAAGCGGCGTCGGCGAAGGGGTAGGCGTCGCCGGCGCGGCCGTGGGCGTGGGGGATGACGTCGCGAGCGGGGTCATGGTCAACACTTCTCCCGGCTGGCGCTGGCTCGCCGGGATGGGCGTGGCCGCGTTGTCGAGAGAGGCCGAGGATGGGGGGATTGACCGTGTCCACCAAAAAACGATCGCCCCCACGATGACCAGCAGCAAGGCCAGGTCAAGCCAGGGAATCTGACGGCGCCGACGGCGCGCGGTTTGCATGACGGCGCCGCACATAAAACAAACCGTCGCCTGTTCGGCTAAGCGTGTGCCGCAGTGCGGACACGTTGGGCCTTGGGGTACAGCCGGGGGCGCGGCATCAACAAAATCACGGTAGGTCATAAAACAGATTATAGCCCACTAGGTAGTTTGAGCAAATGCTGACAGGGGTAGGCGCTACGTCCGCGCAGGCCGGCCGCGCCGCCACAACAGCCCCAGCAGCAAAAGACTCAAGGCCGAAATCAAATCCCCAGCCCGCCGCGCGGGCGTGGCGCCCATGCGCAACGTGACCAGGTGCGCGCCGGCGGGCAGCTCGAAGCCGATCAACCCATAAGGCGGCAGCGTTTCGATGGTCAGCGGCTGCCCATCCGCGGTCAAAGTCCAGCCAGGGAAATTATAGGTGTAATAGACCAGGCGCACCGGGGTGCTGGCCTCCACGCGCAGACGGCCAGATTGGGCGCCATATGCGAGCGTCGTGACCGTGCCCTGACCCTGCACAATGGCCGCCTTCTGCAGCGGTTGGCCGGCCAGGTACTGCGCCAGCAGAGGCGTCTCGTCGAACGACTGCTGGGTGTCCTGCATCAAGCCGATCATGTCGGGGTGCTGCGACTCGAAATCCATGATCGCCAGCGGGCTTTCGTCACGCGCCGTCACTGGCGTCCATTGCGGCTGCAAAAAGGCGGCGCTGGCGAGGATGATGGTCAGCGCCAGGGGCAAGAGCGCGGCGTGCGGGTCGTCGCGCGGCGTCTCTGCGACCGCCGGCGCAGCAAGGAACTGAACGGCCGCGCCGCCCACGACCGCCAGGCCAAAAGCGGTCAGCGCCAGCATACGCCACGGGAATTGGATCAAATCGGCCAGGGGCAGCAGGCGCCAAAGCGACGCGCTTGGCGTCAGCATCAGCGCGGCGACGATGCCGGTGGAGAGCAGGAAAAAAGCCACCAGGCCGCGTTGCCGCCCTGTCCGCCGCAAACCAAACCACGCGCCGGCGACGGCCAGGAGCAGGGGCGCCAGGCCCAATTGAAAACTCATGCCATCCGCCGCGCCCTCCACGCTGTAGCCGAAGCCCCAAAATGGCGAAAATAGTTGATGAAAATAGACCAGGTTGCGCTCCACCTGGTAGGTGTTGCGCAGCCAGACGGCTTGGCCGATAAAACGCTGTTCGACCAGCAGCGGGATGAGGAAGATGGCGGCCAGGCCGGCCGCCAGCAAGCCGGCCGCCAGCAAGGGCAGCAGCGCGGACAACGCCCGTGCGCTGCCCTCGCGCAGCCTGGCCCTGTCCACGGCCCGGTTGACCCATGCGGCCGTCACAACCGGCCAGGCCAGCCGGAAAAGCACATAGGCGATCAGCCAGGGCGTGAAGAAGAGCATAACCGCGGTATGGCTGATGAAAAGGGCAGCCAGGCTCAGGCTGGCCAGGACCAGGCGGCGGCGATCGTGCGGCTGCGCCAACAGCCCTTCCCAGGCCAGCACGATCCAGGGAAACCAGGCCATGGCCCAAAATTCGGCCAGGGCCGCGCGCACGTAGATGTTGACGAAATGGTAGGGCGCATAGGTGTAGAGCAGGCCGGCTACCAGCCCGGCGCCGTTGCCCCACCAGCGCCGCGCCAGCATGAACATGCCCGCCGCGCTCAGAAGAAAGCCCGACAGGAAGGTGGCCTTGACCGCGGCCGTGAATCCCAGGCCCAGCAGCAGATGAAAGGCTTCGGCCACGTAGTAAGCGAAGGGAGCATAGACCACCCACAGGGGATAACCGTAGCCCATGGCATGGTCAGGCCCCCAGCGCGGCCACCAGGCGCCATCGCGAATCGCAGCGTCAAATTCAACCAGGTAAAAAACGCTGTGATGGGCGTCGTGCGCGCCGAAGAAGTAGCCGGGCGCCAGGAGCGCGGCCCAGGCTGGCGTCGTCAGGACCAGCAGCCATCCCAGCCAGGTCAGGCGGGCGCGGGCAGATGATGACAGGTTCATGGATGGGTCAACAGCTCCTGCGCCACGTCATGCGCGATGGCCCGCCAGGCGCCCCAGGCCTCACGCGGGGGCGGAATGGCGCGCAGCCGGCGCGCAATCCAGCTGAAACTGCTCAGCGGCAGCTCACTGAAACTGGCAACCTCGATGCCATCCGCGGCCAGGACGCCGCTCGCCTCTTCGCCATACCAGAGGTAGGTTATGAACGGCAACACCCGCTCGTGCAGGCGTATCTCGTAACCGATGACGGCGAGAAAGCGCAGGTTGCACAGGGTGAGACCGGTCTCCTCGCGCACTTCACGATGCAGCGCCTCTGCAACCCCTTCATGCCAGAAGATGCCGCCGGTCGGTATGCGGTAGAAGCCGGGGTAGAGGTCTTTGGTGTGCAGCAAGAAGTAGCCATTGCGACGACGAAGGCAAATAGCGATCTCCCCGCGGCGATCGAGGGTCTTGGTCAGGCGACTGAAAAAAAGAAACTCATCGGCCGGCAACGCATAGAGCCGCCGCGCGGGTTCGCCGTAAGCAGCGGCCAACGTGGCTATTTCGGCTGCCGCGATCAAAGGCCCCACGTGAGCGCCCCAAGCAGCAGCCGTATCACTGGCGACGGTTATCCAGGCGTCAGGCATGAGGTTCCTTTCTGTTGCGCCAGCGCCAGCGCACGACCCAGGCCAGCAGCAAGGCAACGGCGGAGGCAAGGCTGATGGCCTTGCCCAGCACGCGTACGGGGGTGTCCTCGAAGCGCAGCAACAGGAAAAACTCACCTTGCGTCAATGGCACGGCGATTTGACCGTAGGGCGCGATGGTGTCCTGCGCGCTCAAGGTGAGCTTGCGCAGCAGGCGGCCGGGCCGGTTGTTCTCATCGGCATAAACGTAAGCCGTCCAGCCAGGGAAAAAGGCGATATTGAACACCAGGCGCTGATCTGGCTGCCCGCTGTGGACCCAAACCAGCTCGTGCGCGCTGCCATGCTGGCGCACATCCACGGCCAGGGTCAGATTTTGCGGCACACGGCTGTAATCCACATGGGTCGTGACCGGACGCCCCTGGACATGGTCTTCGGCCACGGCCGACCAGGTCGGAATGGCGTCGGCAAAGACGGTGACGCCGGTCATTTCATGGGACGATTGCTGAAAACGCATGAGCGCCGCATAGGAAACCGGGCCTTGCTCCGGGGTGGGCGGTCGCACCTCCACCTGCAAATAAGCGTAGCTGCCGAGCAAGAGCAGCCCGCACAAGCCCAGGGCAGCCAGGCTGTCCCGCGCACGCGACGCCGCAGGGTTGGGGTCATCGGCGGCGGCAGGGCGGTCAACCCGACCGCGCCGCCCCGCGGGCGACGGCGGTTCCGCCGCCAACAGCGCGGGCAAAATCGCCAGGCTGACCGCGGTCAGCATCAGGTAGCGCCAGGGAAATTGGGCAAACTTGACGTTGGGCAGCGCCTGCCAGGCCCAGGCCGAAGCCGGCAACATGAGAAAGACCGCAACGACCGTCAAGCCGGCAAAAAACCAGGCTTCGGCGCGTAGATCAGCCTGCCCAGGGCGAGATGCCGGAACAGACGTTCCAGGCGCCGACGATGGGTGGGTCAATACGGCGGTCAGGCCGAGCAAACTGAGCAGCGCGGGCACAATACCCAACTGAAAACTGATGGGATCATCCAGGCCAGGGCGGCTGATGCCAAAACCCCAGGCGGGCGTAAAAAGCTGTGACCAATAGACGAAGTGATTGAACGGGTTGTAGTATTGGCCATACCACTGTTCACGGTTGACGAAGCGGAACTCGGCCAGGGCCGGCAGGCTGAAGAGCGCGCTGAGGCCAAAGCCGAGGGCCAGGGCGAGCAGAGGCGGCGCGGCCAGGTGCAGGAGGTTGGCGAGCAGCGGCAGCGCCGACGCGGAGGACCAGTCGCGCCACGGCTGCGCGGCAAGCAGGCGGCGCAGGACATGCATGACCAGGTAAGCGCCCAGAACCGAGGCAAAGACGAGCGCCACCAGGTTGCTGGTGAACATCAACCCGGCAAAGGCCAGGGCCGCGCCGCTGAGCGCGGCCAGGCGCGGGCGGATGACCGTCTCCCGAAACGCCCACAAACAGAGCGGGAGAAAGATCAGCGCGACCGATTCGGCCAGGGCGGCGCGCACATAGATGTCAACCAGGTGATAGGGGATGTAAATGTAAGCCAACGCGGCCACGAGTCCGGCGCGACAGCCGGCCCAACTCGCCACAAAGCCGTACATAGCCAGGCCAGAGGCGACGATGCTCAGGCAGAAAACCAGTTTGACCGCCGCTTCCCAACCAAAGCCGAGCAGGTGAAAAGCCTGGCCCAGGTAGGTTGCCAGCGGCGCGTAGATGACCCAGAAAGGGTAGCCATAGCCAAAGGCAAAATCAGGCGCCCACTGGGGGAAGAAAATGCCGTCCTGCCAGGCGCGGTCGAACTCGAAGAGGAAATAGACATTGTGACGGGCGTCATGCGCGCCCCAGAAGTAACCGGGCTGGGCAAAGGGCGCCAGGGCCGGCAGCGCCAGGAGCAGCAGCGCCAGGACAAAGGGCCAATGGGTGTTTTTCATGCCTGGCCCATTTCTTCGTCAGAGGCGGCAACGATGGCCGCGGCGTCGGCGTCCGCAGCAACCGGCGAAAACGTCAGCAGATCCTTGCCCATCAAGGTCGCATCCACTTCGGCGACCAGGGTTTCGAAAACTTCCTCGCTGATGATGCCGTCACGGCGCAGTCTCATCAGGGCGCTGCGTTGGGCGCGCAGAAGTTCACGGCGGGCGTTTTCCAGTTCTTCGGTCGTCAGTTCCGGGTGAATGTGCTGCAAGGCGCGCACGGTATGGGCCATGGTCTCTGCCTGCGCCAGCAGTTCAGGGCGCAGCGTTTCCCAGGCCTGCTCGGAAAGGAAGCCGTCACGATAAAGGGTGTCGAGGTGGCTGGCCGCCGCACGAAACGTCATCAAGCGCGCGTGGCGTAATTCATACTCGACCTGGATCGGGTTACGCGTGACGACGCCCAACCCACGCAGCAGCGGCCGCATGGTGGTGCTCTGCCCCAACAGGGTGAACAACACCACACCAAAGGCCATAATCCGCACCAACTCACGCTGCGGGCCGAGGCTGGCCGGCAGGCTCAACGCCAGGGCCAGGGCGATGGCGCCGCGCAGACCGCCCCAGTTAAGGACGTGCAGCCAACGGATCGGGATCGGGTCAGAGATGCGATTGGCAACCCAGCCCAGCGTGTAGGTAACCAGCGAACGGGCCGCCAACACCGCGCCGATGGCCCAGGCAATCGGCTGCCAATAGGCGAGCAATGTCGGTATATTGACCTGTAAGCCGATCAGCAAAAAAACGAACGAATTGGCCAGAAAGGCGGCATATTCCCAGAAGTTGAAAAGAACGATGCGTGTGGTGGGACTCATGCCCTGGGGGCCGATGTTGCCGTTGATCAGACCGGCCACGACGACGGCCAAAACGCCGCTAAAGTGCAGACGTTCGGCCACCAGGTAAGAACCGAAGGCCAGCACCGTGGTCAAGGCCGTTTCGATCAGGTAATCGTCCACGCGGGCAATGACCTGGGCTGTGCTCCAACCCAGGGCCAGGCCCACCACCGCGCCGCCAACCGCCACGCGCACGAAACCGGCCGCCCCTTCCACCAGGTCAAATTGACCGGTCAAGGCCATTGCCAGGACCAGGTTGAAAATCACGATGGCGGTGCCGTCGTTGAAAAGGCTTTCCCCTTCCACCAGCAGGGCCAGGCGTCGCGGCGCGCCCAGGGCGCGGAAGAGCGCCACCACCGCCACCGGGTCTGTGGCGGAGATCAGCGCGCCAAAGACGAGCGCCACCGGCAGGGTCAACGGCGTCAGTAAATTGACGACGCCGCCCACGATGAGGGTAGACAAAAGCACGCCCACGACAGCCATGAGCAAAATACTCGGCAAATTACGCCGCAGCTCGGTCAGGTTGATGTGAAACGCCGCCTCGAACACCAGGGGCGGAACCAATAGCGCCAGGATCAGCTCCGACGTCATGCTCAGTTGCAGCGGCTGCTGGCTGGTCAAGATCAAGCCCACGACGACCAGGGCAACCGTGTAAGGGATGCGCAGGCGACGCACGAGAATCGCCACCAATGAGGCGATCAGGAGCAGCTCGATGACCAGGGTTTCAGTTGAGATGAAGCGTTCCATGAGATCAACGTTGGGATCAATTGCTGAAAATTTGGCGCCAAAGCTCAAGGGGTGGGCGCAGTGGTCGGCAGACGCACGCCGGTCTGCCAGTTGTAAAGCCCCCAGGCCAGGTGCAGCGGAGGCGGCGCGGCCGGGCTGATGGTCAAGGAAACAGTACCGGTGTAAACCTGCCCGACAACCCACTGCGTCATGGGCCGCTCGACCAGCGGCTGCGTATCGGCCTGTCCCCAGCGCTGCTCGTTGGCATCGAGCACATGCAGATAAAGATTGTAATCGAAATCAGGCGGTTGTAAAGTCTGCCAGGTCAAGGTCACGCTGATCGTCTGCGCCGGCTGCAAATTGCCTGTCATGGTCATGTCGGCCAGGATGACGCCGCGGCCAGGCGCCTGGCTTGCATCACGGTAGATGGCAAGCGGCGCGGCGCGCGGCGGCGCCTGGACCCGCGGCGGCGCCAGGCTGGGGTATGCGCTGAGCACGATCAGGGCCAGGCAGGCGCTGAGCAGCGGCCAGCCGTGCAGCAGGGGATGGCGCGCCAGGCCCACCGCGGCCAGGCCGCAGAGCGCCAGGCCCACCAAACCCAAAATTTGCCAGGGGTAGGTCAGCAGAGCGCCCAGCGGTAAGGGAAGCACGGCCGCGGCCAGGCCGCAGAAGGCCACCGCCGTCAGGGCCATACGCCCACGAATCGCGGCGGACGCGCGGTTGGCCGGCCACCAGGCCAGCAGCGCCAGCCCCAACGTCACGAGGCCCAGGGTCAGGCTGAAGTCATCCTGCCAGCCAGGTTGACTCAGGCCGCCGCCTGCGCCTCCGCCGAAAAGCTGAAAGAGGTAGACGGCATGTTCGGCAAAGACGACCGGCGCGCCGGCCGACGCGCCCTGCCAGGCAAAACGACTCAGCAGGCCAAGCGCGCCGCCCCCGGCCAGGCCGAGCCAGGCGACGCGCCGCGCGCGCGCCTGAGGCAGTGAGGCCAGGGGCAGCGGCGTGAGGGCCAGCAGGCTGAGCAAGGCCAGGCCGGCTTGCACCCAGGGCAACGCCGCCGCCAGCAGAACCACGAACAGCCCGCGCCCGGCGGACGGCCGCGCGCCAAGTCGCAGCAAAGCCCAGGCCAGGCACGGCAGCAGCGCCAGGAGCAGCGTCTCGGCCAGCGCGCCGCGTTGATATACCGTCGTCAAGGTGAAGGGCAGATAGGCGTAGAGCGTCGCCGCGATCAGCGCGGGGGGCAGGCCCCACAGGCGCCGCGCGGCCAGGAAGAGGCTCAGCGGGCCAGCGGCCAAAGCCAGGGCCAGGGTCAGCTTGATGGCCGTGAGCGCGCCCAACGGCAGCCATAACCGCGCCAGGACGTAGGGCAATGGCCCCTCGCCGCGCCAGAAATCAGGCGGCGTCACCAGAGTCGGCAGCCAGCCCCACGCGCCGTGCGCGACCAGGTCGTTGAGATGATAGAAGGGCAGAAAGCCGCTGTGCACCTCAAACCAGTCGGGAGTTGTGAGCGGCGCCCAGGCCGGCGCCGTCAATAGAAAAACGAGCAGAAGCCATCCACCCGTTGTTTTCACAAAACGCATAGGCAAGGATAATAATGCGAAACAGCGTGGATGTCAAACAGGTTTGGACGGGCGCGCCTCAGCGTGCGCCGCGCCCCTTTCGTATGCTGTCTTTGCGGTTCATGGCGGGTTAGGGTAGAATGGGCGCCATCATGTTCACAGCATCACCCTTAGCCCACGCGCGGCGCCGCCGCCAACCGACGCGACCAACCCCTCAGAACGAGGAGCAACGAGACACACCACCATGCAGTTAACTTATTCTATTGCCATGCCCGCCCCCGTCAATCATTTGTTCGATGTCACCCTGACAGTGGATGACCTGAATCAACCCACGGCCGAGTTTACCATGCCGGTATGGACGCCTGGCTCGTACCTGGTGCGCGAATACGCCCGCCATGTGCAAGGCTTTGCCGCGGCAGGGGAGGCAAACGCGGCCCTGCCCTGGCGCAAGCTCAGCAAGAACCGCTGGCTGGTGGAAACCGCCGGCATGGCCCGTGTCACCATCAGCTACCAGGTTTACGCCGGCGAGCTGTCGGTGCGCACCAGTCACCTCGACAGCACACACGGCTATTTCAACGGCGCGACCGTTTTCATGAGCCTGGACGGCGCCCGCGCGCTGCCCTGTGACCTGGTGATTACGCCCTACCCTGGTTGGCGGGTCGCCAGCCCGCTGCCCGCAACGCCAGGCGAGGCCAACCGCTTCCGGGCGCAAAACTTCGACCATCTGATTGACTGCCCGACGGAAATCGGCCTCCATCAGCTGGTCGAATTCGAGGCGCTGGGCAAGCCGCACCGCATCGCATTTTACGGCCACGGCAACGAAGACCTGGCGCGTCTGGCGGCCGATACCCAAAAGATTGTCGAAGCTGCCGGCGCTATCTTCGGCGGCCTGCCCTATGCTGATTACCTGTTCATCATCCATGCCACGGAGCGGCGGCGCGGTGGACTGGAGCATCGTAATTCGAGCACAAACGGCGTCATCCGCTGGAATTTTGGCAATGACAAAGAGTATCGTCAGCAGGTGCTGGCGCTGCTGGCGCACGAATTTTTCCACACCTGGAACGTCAAGCGCATCATGCCCGCCGGCTTTCTGGCCTTCAACTATGACGAGGAAAACTACACCAAACTCCTGTGGGTCATGGAGGGCTGGACCTCCTATTACGAACTGCTCATTCTGCGCCGCGCCGGCCTGTGGACGGCCAGCGCCGTGCTGGAAGAGACAGCCAAGCGCATCTTGCGCCTGCAGCAGACGCCAGGGCGTTGGCTGCAAAGCGTCGAAATGTCGAGCTTCGATACCTGGATCAAGTTCTACCGCCCTGACGAAAACACGCAGAACACCTCGATCTCGTACTACAACAAGGGCGCGCTGCTGGCGATGCTGCTCGATCTGCATTTGCGCCAACACAGCGGCGGCGCGCGCAGCCTGGATGATGTCATGCGCCACCTCTGGCAGACCTACGCCCTGGCCGGCTCAGGTCTGCCCGAAGCTGACTTTCAGGCTGTCGTCGAAGCAGCGGCCGGCAGCTCCCTGGCCGATTTCTTTGCCCGCTACGTGCGCGGCGTGGACGAGCTGCCGTTCGCTGATTTCCTGGCCTACGCCGGGCTGGAACTGAAGTTCGGCTATCAGGGTGACAAAGACAGCGACGCGGGGGATGGGGCGCCCGCGCCCAAGGCGGGCCTGGGCTTGCGCATGGAGCAAACAGAAAACCGGTCGTTCATCAGCGCGGTCTTTGCCGATGGTGCTTGCGCCGATGCCGATGTCGCGCCCGGCGACGAGCTGCTGGCATTGGACGGCCTGCGTGCAACCGAATCTACCCTGAACCGGCGCCTCGATGACTATCGTCCCGGCGACCGGGTCACGCTGACCTTGTTCCGCCGCGATGAGCTGCGCCAGGTTGAGGTTGTCCTGGGCGTGCGGCCATTCAGCCGCCTGCAGGTGTGCGCGGCCGTCGCCGCCACGGACGCGCAGAAGGCGATCTTCAGCCAATGGCTGGACGAGCCATTCCCGGCGGATGTCGTCGCTACAGGCGAAGTCGAACTTGAATCCGAAAAAGCAAAAACCTGAGCAGGCGCCCTATGTCGCGTGAAATAACAACGCTCTGGCTGCTGCGGCATGCTCAGTCGCAGTGGAACCATGAAGGCCGCTGGCAAGGCCAGGCCGACACCTCGTTGAGCGAGCTTGGACGACAACAGGCCCACCGCGTGGGCAAACGGCTGCGGCGCTTTCAGATTCAGCGCCTGATCAGCAGCGATGCCCGGCGCGCACTGGAGACGGCGCAGATTGTCGGCTCTTACCTCAATCTGACGCCGACGACGCACGCGGGGCTGCGCGAGTCGGACATCGGCCTGTGGGCAGGACTGACCACGGCTGAGATCATGGCCGGTTTTCCTGACGAGTGGGCGGCGATGAACGCGCGCCAGGAGGTGCGGCGCGGCGGCGGTGAAACCTACGGCGAGCTGCGGGCGCGCACCCTGGCGGCGGCGCAGGAGGTGGTGGCTCAGTTTCCGGGGCAAACCATCCTGCTGGTCTCGCACGGAGCCGCCATCCGCGCCTTGATCTCAGCCGCGCTGGGCCTTGACCTGTTCACCATGCACAACCTTTGGATCGGCAGCAACACGGCGCTCAGTCGCCTGTACTACCGCGAGGGTCACTTTCATCTCGATCTGCATAACGATACGGCGCATCTGGAAACGAGGGAGCATCGGTATTCGGTATGACCATTCTGCTGATTGTGGCCGGCAGCGCGCTGATCCTGCTCGGCGTCGCCTACCCGCTGCTGGCCCTGCTGCGCATCAACCGCCTGCTCAACGACAAGACGCGCCGGCCGTCGTCACTGCAGCTGGCAACGCACCTGCTGCTGACCGCGGCGCTGCCGGTCAGCGCCATCCTGGGCGGCGTCGGCCTGCTGGCGCCGCGGCTATGGCAAAATGCCATCTTCGGCGGGCTGGTCGTGGCCGCCGCCGTGATCGCAATCGGTTGTATCATTGTGCTGGCGCTTCGTCGCCGCTAAGTCTGCCTGGTGAACGCCTATGATGCTGAATCTGGATGCAAAACCAATGACCGAGAACGACCTGCCCGCGGTGGCGGCGCTGGTCAACGAGGCGCTGGCCTCCGTGCCCTTCAGTACGCCGGTGACAGGCGACTCCTTACGGCAGCTCGGCCTGCTGAACGAACAGGGCGCCCTGCACCCGGTGGTCTTGCACAACGACGCGGCCGGCTGGCTGGTCGTGCGCGGACGGGACAGCATACTCGGTTTTGTCCATGCGTGCGTCGGTCAGCTGCCGGCCGCCCCTGCGCCCGCCGGATTTATCCGCTTCTTGGCCTTTGTCCCCGGCCAGGTTGACGTGGGCATGAGCCTTCTGACGGCGGCGGAAAAATTTCTACGCGCAGCGGGCGTGCGCACCCTGTACGCCTGGCATCCACAGACCGGCTACCCATTCTACCATGCCGGCGTTGGCATCTCCAACGGCCAGGATTTCTATGGACTGAGCGCGCTGAGCGAGGCCGGCTATTTGCTGACCACCCGCACGTTGAGTTATCAGTGCTCCCTGGGTCAGATCATGCCTGAATACACGCCAGCCCGACGCCTGCGCTGCGTCATGCGTGCGCCCGCCGGCGCGCCGTGGACGCTGCTGGCTTTTCTCCCCGGCGAACCGGAACCATGCGCGCAGGTGCAGCTGGCCTTTCTGCCGGCGTGGCTCGCCGTGGCGGGTAAACCACGCGCTTATCTGCTGCAGGCCGCGGTGCAGGAAGATCTGCAGCGTCAGGGCATCGGCCGCTGGCTTTTGCAGCGCACCTGCAATGAATTCAGCGCGCGCGGCTTTGGCGCGATCATTGCGCATGTAACCCATCAGCAAGCGGCCGCGCAGGCCGTTTTACCCCAGGCGGGCTTCGAGGAATTGGCTTTTCGCGGCTATAGCTTCGAGCGCCAGGTGACCGGTTAGGAATCAATGGCTCAAATCAGCGTTCGTCAATTATGTAAACATTATCAGGTTCATCACAAAGAGCCTGGCCTGGCCGGTTCGCTCAAATCCTTTGTACGTCGGCGCTACGAAACGGTCAAGGCGGTAGATGGCGTCAGTTTCGAGATCGAAGAGGGCGAGATGGTCGGCTTTCTCGGGCCTAACGGCGCCGGCAAAACGACCACGCTCAAAGTGCTGTCGGGATTGCTTTATCCCACCAGCGGTCAGGCCACCGTGCTCGGCTTCAAGCCGCAAGAGCGACGCAAGGACTTTCTCAAACAGTTTACCCTGGTCATGGGGCAGAAGAATCAGCTGCTGTGGGACCTGCCGGCGATCGAGTCCTTCCTGGTCAACCAGGCCATCTACGAGATTGAGGAAAGCCAGTTCAAGGCGACAATGGGCGAGCTGACCGAGCTGCTCGATCTCAGCCCCTTGCTCACCAAGCAGGTGCGCAAGCTGAGCCTGGGTGAACGCATGAAGTGCGAATTAGCCGCAGCCCTGCTGCATCGCCCACGTGTCCTCTTCCTGGACGAACCAACCATCGGCCTCGATGTCACCATGCAGGTGAAGATTCGTCAATTCGTAGCCACCTACAACCAGCGTTACCGCGCCACCGTCATCCTGACCAGTCATTACATGGGCGACGTCACGGCCCTGACGCGGCGCATCGTTTTGATCAACAAAGGGCAGACCTATTTCGATGGCGATCTGCGTGCGCTGGTGGAGCAGGTCGCGCCCTACAAGCTGCTGCACGTCATTTTTCGTCAGCCGGTCGCTCGTGAGCAGTTAGCGGGCTTTGGCGAGGTGGAAACGATAGAAGAGGTGGAGGCTACGCTGCGCGTGCCGCGTGGACGCACGTCGGAATATGCGGGCCGTCTCCTGGCCGCCTTTCAGGTGGACGATGTCACCATCGAAGAGCCGCCGGTGGAAGACATCATCAGCCAGGTCTTTCAGGAGCAAGCCGCCCTGTCCAGCGCCGCGCAGGCCGCGTGAGAAAACCCTAACCTGGACGCCACACCCGGCTGGCCCAGGTCAGCGCGGTCGCGGGCGTCACCGGGCTGCATGCGTCGCAACAAAGCGGCGCGGGGGTCTGATGCAGCGGTTCGACAAAGGCCCATTCGAGTAAGCGCCAGGCCGCCGAACGCGGGGCCGTGGATAGCGGTTTTCCTGACTCTCCCAGTCGAAAGTAGGCCAGCAGCCCACGCCGAAAACAATGCTGGCGCTGCGTCACCAGGGCATGCAGGTCTTCGATCGCCTCCAGCTTGATCTGGAGCGCCTGGCTGGCGGCCTGTTCGTTCAGCCCAGCTTGTTCGACCGTTTTTTCAGCCATAAAACGCAGCAGCCCCGTCTCGCGCGGCCGGGTGAAGAGAACGGCCAGCGCCGGCTTGCCATCACGCCCGGCCCGGCCAGCCTCCTGCACGTAATCCTCAACCGAAGCCGGCTGCTGCCAGTGGATAACGAGGCGCACATCAGGCACGTCAAGCCCCAGGCCAAAGGCGTTGGTGCAAATGACGGCCGGCAGAGGGGGCGCGGCCGACTGCTCCTGCCCCAGGAAGCGCGCCAACAGGCGCTGACGTTCTTGCACGCTGCCCATGCGCGCATGGTAAAAAGGCAGCTCGAGGCCCAGGCCCTGCAGCCCAGCCTGGACGGCCTGGCCGACCTTGAGCGTCGGCACAAAAATCATGGCCCGGCCGCCCGGCATCTTGCGCAGGAGATCGGCCGTCAGGCGCAGGCGGGCCTCGTCCTCCAGCAGCGGCAGGCGCATGAAGCTGATGTTGGGGCGATCTACGCCGGTTACGACGACGCGGGCCTGGGGCACGCCCAGCGAATCGAGGATGCGGCGCTGCGCTTTGGCGCCAGCCGTCGCGGTGAAGGCCAGCACGGGCGGCGCGCCCAGGCGCTGGCGCACCGCGCCCAAACGGCTGTACGCAGGGCGAAAATCGCGCCCCCAACGATCAATGCAATGCGCCTCGTCTACGACCAGGAAAACCGGCCGGCCCGCCAGCGCCTGCGTCACCTCGTGCGGGCCGACCAGGGTCTCATCGAAGCGCTCCGGGGTCACGAAAAGGAATTTAACTTCCTGGTTACGCAGCGCCTGGTAGCGGAGGCGTTTTTCCGCCGGCGGCAGATCGCTGTTGATGAAGTCGGCTGCGATCCGGCGTCGCGTCAAATCCGCCGCCTGCGCGCTCATCAGCGCCTTGAGGGGCGAGATGACGTAGGCCATGCCGGGGCTAAGCAGCGTAGGCGCCTGGAAACAGAGCGTCTTGCCCGAACCGGTGGGGCTGACCATCAGCACCGACTCGCCGCGCAGCGCCGCCAGGATCACCTCAAGCTGGCCTTCGCGCAGGGAACGCACTCCCAACCGGCGCATGGCCCAGCCGAGGTAACGCGTCACCGCTGGCACTTCGCCGCGGGCATCCAGCCAACGCGCCAGGCGCACGGCCGCTCGCTCCAGGAGCGGCAGCGGAGGCGCGGCAGCGGGGATCTGGGCGGCGAAGATCGCCATTTCCACGTCGGCGGCAGCGGCCTTATTCACGTGGGATGCGCAGGACGGCCGGGGGCAGGGGCTGGTAATTTTTGACGTATTCATCGAAAAAGGCCAGCGAGCGCCGCATGGCGACACTAAAGTTGGCGGAGATGTTGTGATTGTCGCCGGGGTATTGGTAGAAAGCCGATGGCACCCCGGCCTCTTGCAGCGCGCTGTAGAGGCTGGCGGAGAACTCCAGAGGCACCGATTCATCGTTGGTGCCGTGATGCAGCTGAATGGGGCCGGAGGCGTCGGCGACATAGTTGATCGGCGAAATCGAATCCCAGAACGCGGCATTTTGCTGCGGCGTGCCAAAGCGTTCGATCAGATCCTGACGCCAGCGCCGCGCGCGCGCCGGCACCGTGACCGGCACGGGGCGCCGCCAGTTGTTCATCAGGTCATCGTACGAGGCCACCACGCCGGCCCAGATGACGCCGGCTCGGATGTCATCCGTGGTGACCATGGCGCGCAGCGTGATGTGCCCGCCCATCGAGTGGCCCCACATGCCGATGCGTTGAACATCAACGCCAGGGTAGCGATTGAGCGAGCTGACGGCGTTGAGCACATCCACGGTGTAATCGGGCGTGCCGTAACCACCCGTGGCCACGCCTTCCGAATTGCCGTGGCCGCGATAGTCAGGCCGGAAGACGATGTAACCGGCGCGGGCGAAGTAATCTACATAGGCCACATAACGCTCGGTCGTGCGGTACTGCTCCGGCGGAATATAGCCGTGATTGAAGACAATCACCGGCCAGCCACTGGCCGGCCGGGCGCCGCGCGGAATCGTCAGCAGCGCGTAAATCTTCAGCCCTTCCGAGCGGTAGGAGGCGATGTAACGGTTGTAGTTACTTCCCGACGCCAACGTTTGCTCCAGGCTGATCTCGCTGCCGGGATAACGCCGCTCGCGCATCACTTCGATCATCAGGGGATGGCGCACCGCCGCCGCCGATACAGTCTGGGCGTCGGGCAAAGCCTCTCCCGACGCCGTGGCCGGCAAGCCGGCCGCGTGCGTCAGCGTTGGCGTCGCCATGACAAGCAGCAGGAGCAGCGTCGTAAATTTTTTATATAAAACAGGGCGCCTGAGCATAAATCACTCCATCTTGAGTTTGCGCTGCATCTTTGACAGCAGCGTTGTCAGCCTGGCAGGCGGCTGGCAACGTTGAACGGGGGAGACTGATTCTAGTGTTCCGTCTATTGCCTATAAGAATCTGTGAACTACCTTCCGTTTGACGACTAACCCCCTCTGGATTAGAATTCTCTTAGCAAACACTATCAGTGTGGATAGTCTTTCATGCGCGACGCGCGTGAAGGTATCTCGACGTAGAGGAGAATTAGACCATGAACGGACATCCCCGGCGCAGCGCCTATGAAGTGGCTCTGGCCCAGTTTGATGAAGCAACCAGTCAAATGCCCCATCTATCGCCCAACACGATCAAATTCATGCGTATACCTAAGCGTGAATTGACCGTCAATTTCCCGGTCGAAATGGATGACGGCCGCATCGAGATGTATACAGGCTATCGGGTGCACCACAGCACGGTGCGTGGGCCGACCAAGGGCGGCATTCGTTACCATCCTGAGGTCACGCTGGACGAGACCCGCGCCCTGGCGATGTGGATGACCTGGAAGTGCGCCTTGATGAACCTGCCTTACGGCGGCGCCAAGGGCGGCGTGATCGTTGATCCGCGCCAGCTGTCGGAACGCGAGCTGCGCCGGTTGACCCGACGTTACGCGACCGAAATCTCGATCATCATGAGCCCGGAAGGCGACATTCCGGCGCCAGACGTGGGCACCAATCCCCAGGTGATGGCCTGGATCATGGACACCTTTTCGATGCACCGGGGCTACTCAGTGCCGGCAGTTGTCACCGGCAAGCCGATTCAAATCGGCGGCTCGCAGGGGCGCTTCGATGCCACGGGCCTCGGCGTCATGTTCATGGCGCGTGAGGCGCTCAAACATCTGCGTATTCGGGCCGAAGGGGCCACGACGGTCGTGCAGGGCTTTGGCAATGTGGGCGCCATTGCGGCCCGCTACATGCAAATCATGGGCACGAAGGTCATTGCTGTCAGCGATGTCAACGGGGGCGTCACCAACCCGAAAGGGCTGGACATTCCTTCATTGCAGAGCTTCGTGCGCGAAAACCGCACCGTGGTCGGTTTTCCTGGCGCGGACGCTATCAGCAACACCGAAGTGCTCGAACTGCCGTGCACCGTGATGATCCCGGCCGCCCTCGAAGGTCAGATCACCGAGGAAAACGCGCCCAAGATGCGCTGCAAGGTGTTGGCCGAAGGCGCCAATGGCCCCACCACGCCTGACGCCGATAAGATCCTCATGGACAATGGCACGTTCATCGTCCCTGACATTTTGTGCAATGCCGGCGGGGTGACGGTTTCCTATTTCGAGTGGGTGCAAAGCCTGCAATCATTCTTCTGGAGCGAGGAAGATGTCAAGCGTCAGCTGGAACGGCTGATGGTTGATGCCTTCAACTCCGTGCTTAACGAATCACGCGAAAAAGGTTTGCCCACCCGCATGGCCGCATACACGCTCGCCATCAATCGTGTCGCCGAAGCGTTGGACCTGCGCGGCGTTTACCCATAACGACCGCGATAAAAAGACTTCGGAAGCCGGTTGACCTCCGAAGTCTTTTTGCGTTAAGACAACAAATTCTCGCCGGTCTGGGAACCGGCGAGAATTTTTATTTACCCAAGTCGCGTGGAGCGCCAGGCGCGCGTCGCGACAACCAACAGCAAGAGGGCCAGCAGCGCGGCCGCGCCCAACAGCCAGGGGGTCATGCCCGAAGCGGTCAGTCCGCTGAGGTGCACAGCCGTCGGCTGTTCGGCGATCGTCCAAACATAGGGCGCCATCATGCCAACGTTGTCATTGTCCGAGCCGCGCAAGTTGCCCGGATTGACGGTCGCGATAAAGGTTCCAGGGCCGAACGGCTGCACCGGTGTAAACGTGAGCGTGGTCGTGGGGTCATCGTAGGTCGTGACGCCGGGGATCAACTCACCGCCGCTTGTTCTGACGGTGATGGTGTCCGCGGCCACGGTGGCCGGCGTCACCGGTCGGTTCAGACGCGCCCACACCGATGTGGTGGTGTCGGGGTTTTCGGGTCGTGCGCTGGTCCGCCCGGTTTCTACGACCAGGAGGTCACGCCAGTTTGCCAGGTCGTCCAGGTTGACGGTCTGCATACCGCCCTGGCCGAAAACGACATCGAGTTGACGATTGTTCGTGCCGGTGAGCGATCCCCACCATTCCACCATGTCCCAGGAACCACGCGTGAACTTGTACTGCAGGTGCATTCCTTCCAGCGCCGTGCGCGTGATCGTCCAATGCGTGTCATCGACGCGCGTCAGCGGCATGTACCCGGGGTTCCAGCTCGTGCCAAAGACGCTGGCCGTATCGCCGGCAATGTAGATCGTGTCGGTCGGCGGTGTAAAGGCCGGTAGGGTCACGTTCCAGGTGATTTGCACCTGGCGCTGTTCAGCCGTGATGTCCACGCTGTTCGAGAAGCCCGATTCATTGAAACTGGTGTCAATGGCCGTCACCTGGTAGCGATACGTATGACCGGTCGCGACATCGGTGTCGGTGTATTCGGTTGTCGGCGCCAGCACGTAGGCGATCAGCACGGCGCTGGTCGGCGCGTCGTCAGCCAGCATCTCGCGATAGATGCCGTAGGCGGCCGTGTCGGCGTCCGGCGACGCGTCCCAGCCGATGATAATGGCCGCGGCCGAGCGTGAAACCTCGTGCAGGTTCAGCGGCACAGCCGGTGGGGTGGTGTCGCCCGATGTGACAACATGCAGACGGCCGGCCTGGGCCGGGTCATAACCGTTGCCGGTGCCGTCGAGGTCAGCGTACAGCCAATCACGACCGTTGGTGGTGGTGTAGCGCACGGCGTAGTCATAGTCACCGATCGGATGCGGCAGCATGTCGCCCTTGAACTCGTCGTTATTGCCAGCATCCGTGTTGAAGGTCATCGGGAACCAGCTCCAACCGGAGGTGGGATTGGATCCCATCGGCCCGTAGCCAACTTCAGCCATCAGGCTTGGGGTGGCGCCCGCTTGACCCGTGACTCCGTCAATCCACACCTGGCCGTAGACCATGTCGGTATGGGTGTTGAAGCTGATGACATGCGTCAATTCCGGCGGCCACTGCAAGTTGGCCCAGCCAATGTTGTAATGCGGGATCGCGCTGGCCGAAGCGGAGGCCTGGCTCTTGAGGCCGGCCGGCGTCACGGCCTTGACCGTGTAGTAGTATTGCAGGCCATTATGCACGGTGTCGTCAGTATAGGTGACGCCCAACACCAATGCAGAACTGATCTTCTCGTAGCCGCCATCCACCACACTGCGGTAGACATCATAACCAGCAACGACTGCATCGGTGGGCGCGCTCCAGTTCAAGGTGACGCTGCCAGAGCCTTCCGTTGCCGTCAGGTTCGTGGGCGCTGAGGTGCGCGTCATGTCGAGGCCAGGGCGGCTGACCCAGACCCGCGCGCCCATGCCGCTGACGTTGAAGGTCATCGTGCGCGCGGAGCCAACGGTCAGGCTCGTGCCAGGCGCCAACCCATCATCCAGGGTTGCGCCCTCCGGCACGTAACCATCCACATTGACCGTCACATCCTTGGCCACGGTATCGCGGTTGATGGCGATGACGGCGACGCCGGTGTTGTCACGGCGGCCGTAGACCAGGATCTTGGCGCTGTCATCGGTCAGCAGCGTATTCCATGAGCCGGTGCGCAGGAACTTGTTGCTGTTGCGCAGGGCCGTAAGGGTTTGGTAATGGGCGAGGAGACCGCCGTCGGCCTGACGCCAGGCTGGCAGCGAGCTGTAGCCCGCCTCGTCCGACCACGGATAAGGCTGGCGGTTGTAGGGGTCATCACGGGGAATGTCGCTGCCATAGCCAGCCAGGCCGACTTCGTCGCCGTAATAGATGGTCGGTGCGCCAGGCACCGTCATCTGCACGACCGCCAGCAGGGCCAGGCGGTTGCGGCCGTCCTGGAAACCATTGACCGGCTGACCGCCCGCGATGCCATCGTGGTCAAGCACGCGCACCGGCCGGTTGGTGTCATGGCTACCGAGGAGGTTCATGGCCGATTCGAAGGCCGGGGCCGGGTAGTCTTCCTGGATGGTGCGCATCATGTTGTCGAACTGCGTGGGCGACAGCGGATTGATCGCGTTGTCGCCGTTGTTGTCGTTATCGGTCCAGACCGTGTCACGCATGAAGCCGAGCATGGCCTTGCGGAAGCGGTAGTTCATCGTGGAGTCGAACTCATCGCCCAGCAGGCGGAACTTGGCGTCATCCTCGCCCCAGGTTTCGGAGAAGAGCATGGCGTTAGGGTAGCTGGCCTTGACGGTTGCGCGGAAGGTCTCGAAGAAGGTCGGGTTGATACCGACGATGTCCGGCACCACGTCAATGCGCCAGCCGTCCGCGCCGCGCGCCAGCCAGTAGGTGGCAACGCCGTTGGGGCCAAACCAATAGTTCAGCACATCCGGGTTTGCGGTGTTGATCTGAGGCAACGTCTGCACGCCAAACCAACCGGTGTAGTTGGTGTCGCCGGCGCAAACGCCGGTGCCAGGCGGGTTGGCCGGCTGGAAGAAGAACCAGCTGCGATAGGGGCTGTTGACATTTTCACAGGCGCCTACTTCGGGATGGCGGCCAAAACGATCGAAGAAGGGGCTGTCCGAAGAGACGTGGTTGGGCACGCCATCCAGGACAATGTGGATGCCGCGGCTGTGCGCCTGCGCGGTCAGCTGGCCGAAGAGGGCCAGGGTGGCCGTGTCATCGCCCAAAACACCCATCGTCGGGTCAATACGCAGATAGTCGCGGCCGTCGTACTTGTGGTTGGACGGTGAATCGAAGATGGGATTGAGGTAGATAGCCGTGATGCCCAGGTTCTGCAAATAATCGAGCTTGGAAATCAGGCCTTGCAGGTCGCCGCCGTAGGAGGTGCTGCTGTAGGTGCCGTACCAATCAGGATTGGCCGTTGGGTCATTAGGTTCCGGGTCAGGCACAATGGTGTTCCAGGGCGTCACCGGGAAGCGATGACCGCGCTCCTGGGGATAGAACCACGTGGCGGAGGTCGGGTCGTTGCTGGTATCGCCATTGCGGAAACGATCGGGGAAGACCTGATAGATGATCGCATTCTTGGCCCAGGCTGGCGTATCGAAGCTCGGCTCATAGACATAGATGTTCCAGGAGATGTCGGGCGAATTGTTGTAGGCCTGGCCCCAACCGCCATCGCGCGCCGCGTCATCTTCGTAATAAACCACCGCCGTGCCGTCTTCGACAATAAAGCGGTAGTAGAGGATGCTCAGGTTCGCGCCAACGTTAAACGTTGTTTCCCAGTAGTCGTAGCCATAAAGGCCGGCGTCCGGGTCGGTGCCTACCTTCGTCAGATTGTAGATGGTCTGGCCCTGAAGAACGGCGTCCCAGACACGCACCTTGACGCGCTGCACGTCATGGGCAAAGGTGCGGAAGCGCAGCGTCACGTTGCTGTTCTTCGTCAGTGCGCCGAACGGATCGCGGTAGAGGCCGCTGCGGCTGTCGTGGCCCAGGCCGTCCCACCAGATGTTGTTATCGCCCAGCTGCGGAGCCGGCGGATTGTTGATGCTGTCGCGAATCTGATGCGTGGTGTCGTTGTAACCAAAGGTGACCACCATGTGGGCGCTTTCAGTCCCTGGCACCACCAGGGAGATGTTGGGGCCGCCGGGGACGCCGCCCGCGCCATAGTTCTCATCCCACGATTCATTGAGCGCCACCTTGTACTCGTAGGTTCCGGCCGGTACGTCGAACGAGGTTTCATACCATCCGTCGCCGTCCCGATCCTTCATCCAACCGACCAGGTTGTCGGGCGACCAGTCCTGGCCGCCGAGCACGCTCATCAGGTTGCCCACGAGCACCGGGATGCGGTAATTCGGCCGGCTGGCCACCATGTTGCCATCGCGGCGGTCATAGTAAAAATGAACCGTTTCAGCGCCCGCGGTGGTGAAGGGCACGTTAGGCCCGCCAGGCACGCCGTTCACGCCGTAGTTCTCATCCCACGTGCCGCCCACGGTGGCCTTGAACTCATAAGAGCCGGCGGGAATGGCGTTGGTGGTAAATTTCCAAACCTGGTCGCTATTCGCGTCGCTGGCCTGGGTGTTGGTGTTGCTGGGGTCCCAGTCGTTGCCGAGGCCGGCCGCGGTTACCCAGTTGCCGGGGAAAGTTACCAGCAGGTTGGGCGTGGTCGTCGGCGCCACGGCGGCGGCGCCAACGGGCGCCAGCCCCAGGAGCATGCTGATGACGACCAGCAGAGAGACGAAACGAAATGCTTTCATGACGAATCCTCCACAGAAACAAGTCGCCGGTCAAGCAACCGGCAGGAGCTCAGGCGGCATCTCCTGACAGGTGAGGATGCCTCCA
>DAISHS010000015.1:0-26902 GCA_036822415.1 Chloroflexota bacterium | reverse complement strand
GCTGGTAGAGGGGATGAAAGCCCTGGCCGACCGCCAGATTCGTCACCGACCAGCCGAGCTCGATCAACATCTGCATCAGCCGAAAGATGCGCAACGACGCGCCGTCGAGATCGGGGATCGGGATGGTGTGCGTGACGACCAGGATTCTTTGATTCATGTGCAGAGAGGCCCCCAGGCCGCGGGTGAAGCGGCTGCCTGGTATGAGAAACCTGCTGAAGCCGGTGCGCAGCCGCGCCGGTTGCGCTTCAGCAGGTTTCTGGTTTTCTCAGGGGCGCTTTTTAGATCGCCGCAGCTCGCGGCGCTATGTTCCCGGCGTTGCGTTTGGCGCCGGGGTTGGCGTTGGCGGCTGGATGAAATCGGGCGCCGTCTTGGTGATAAAGTCGCGGACGCTGTACTCGGACACTTTGACGATGTAGGCCGAAGCTGACGACTTGGCGTAATAGCTGTTGTCGGTCGGGTCTTTGGCCCCCACCAACAGCGTCAGGGTCGTGACCGGTTGGTCGGCCGGCTTGATTTGCGCAGTGACGGTGGCTAACGGTTTGTCCAGGCCATATTCTGGCTTGGCCTGCTTGCCCACCGGCTGCAGCAGAGTCACATTGGCGGCCTGACTCACCAGCGAGGTCACTGCGCTGGTGTTGAGCGGAGCGCCGGCCGGTAAGTTGTTGAGCGTCCAGGTGCCAGAGACATCTTTCGTCAGTTGCAGCGTGCCCGTGATGTTGGTGATCGTCAGGCCGATCATTTCGGTCTGGGTGATACTGACGTAGACGGTTTTGATCCAGGAGCCGGCCTGCGCGCCCAGCTCATAGCTGGAAAGATCGCTGGCGAGATAGACATCGTTTTGCTGATCCGCGCGCACGTGGGTCGCGCGCGTGCCGGGCGCGGAGCCGATGAACAGGGTGTGCGTGGCGCCGCTCGCCAGGGTGAACTCCACCTTGCGTAGAAAATCGTCGTTAGCCACCTGCAGCCGCTTGTGGCTATCGCTCGTGCGCGTCACCAGGCGGTTGGTCTTGATGGCGGCGATCTTGTCCAACACCGGCGTGACCTTGCTGCTGTCTGCGGGGAAATTGTCTGCGCCCGACAGCACCCAATCATTGCCCAGTTTCTGCAGTTCCACCACGTTCTTGTCTGAATCGCTGATCTTGAGCGCGGTGACATCGCTCGCCTTGAAGTCCGCAAAGAGCGGCGCGCCAACGCTGGCCGGCGCCGAGCGCGGCCAGAAGACGAATACGGCCAACAGCACTTGCGCCAGGAGAATACCGGCCAGAATTTGATTACGTTTGCTCATTTTATTCCCCTTTTATTCCTCAGCCGCCATCAGCGCCATCGGCTTTTCACTGCGCCGGCGCATCGTCCACACCGCGCCGATGCCGGCCAGGGCCAGCAGCGCCAGGGCGTAGTTGACGACTTCCCAGGTAGATTGCTCGCCTGCGGCCATCGGCTTGAGCACGCGTGACTGCGTGCCGCGCGAACGGATGGTCAGCAGATCGAGGTCCTCCACCGACCAGTCCACCGCATTTTGCATGAATTGCAGCGAGTTCAAGTAGCGATCCTGCGTCAGGTTGGAAGAAATCTGGAACACCAGGTCATCCACGAACTCGGCGCTGCCGATGACGACCAGACGCGAGGTGTTGGGCGATGACTCGATCGTCGCCGCAGTTTGCGGCGCGGTCGTGGCTGCGGGCTGATTGGGATCGGTCGGCGCCGCCGTCAACGGCGAGGGCTTGCCTTTGAAGAAACTCTCGAACGAGCCTTGCACGGAAACGGCCAGCGTGTGCGCCGCGCGCTCGCCTTCGACCGGGAAACCCAACTGAGGATAGAGCTGCAAATTGGGCTGGATGTCGGTACTGGTGCGCAGCCATGAGTCCGCGCTGGACATCAGCAGCGGCGTCACGGTGCGGCCGCTGTTCTTGGCCTGATCTACCAGCAGCGGCGAAGCCCAGTGCAGCGTCACGGCCGGCAAGTTAGCCACCACGGGGCTGTTTTTGTCCATGCCGTTGGTGCGCACATCCACGAAGAAGGGATAGTTGATGGCCTGAATCTCGCGCACCTGCGCGCCGCCCACGTCCCGGTTGACCGCGACGGGGAACGGCTCATTTTGCGAATCCATGACCAGGGCCTGCGTCACGGTGATGCCGTAGCTTTGCAGCATCTCTTGCAGACCGCCGCTGATCGGCGCAATGCCCAGGCTGCCGGCATAGGGGTCAGGAGAAATGATGTAGTTGCCGGCGGCCACCACGAGCGAACCGCCGCGCATCAGGAATTGGTCGAGGGCAAAACGCTGCTTGTCATCCAGGTTTTGGGGCGCTACCACCACCATCACATCCACGTCAGGCGGTACCTGGCCATCCTTGAGATCCACCGCCTTCACGGTATAGTCACGGCTGAGCTGCTGGTTCAAGGTGTTGAAGGTAGGCTGCGCCGCCTGGTACTGACCCAGCTGCGGGTCGGCCGCGGCGGGGGGCGGCGTCCACAACCCCACGACCTTCAAGAAGCCGCTGGACGAACGCTTGAGCGCCGCTTCGATGGCCGTGCGCACGTTGGCCTCGCTCAAATCGCTTGCGGGGGAGATCACCTGCGCTTTGTCGCCAACTTGCAGGATCATGTCAAGGTAGTAGCTGTCGGAGGAAAAGAGCGAAACCGGAATCGGTCGCAGTTTGAAGTTGTTGATCAGCGCCTGGCGATTGACGGCCGCCGCAGGGGCATCGGGGTCAACCACCTCGAACGTCAATTTGCCGTTGGAACGCGTGGCGATATCACGGGCGACCTTTTCGATCGTGGCCTGGCCCGCTTGCAGCGTGGACGGCAGGGTGTTGGGCGTCACGAACAGCGTCAGCTTGACCGGCTCCTTGACCGCGGCCAGCACGCTGTCCACGCTTTGGAACCCATAGACCACCTTCTTGACCGCGCGGGTCAGGTCGTACTCCAGATTGCGCAGGCGCACGTCTACGGTGCCATCGCGCTGCGAGGCGACTTCGATCAGGTCGCGGAAGTTGAGGGTGACGTTCTGATCGCCATAGCGCACCAGAATATCGAAGTAGGCGTTGATGACGGAAGCCTCATAGCGTCCCGACACCTGCAGAGGCGTCGCCTGAATGCCGTAGGTCTGATTGGCCTCGGTCTCCTTCTCGGGGTCTTGCAGGGGATCAATGACCTCGGCCGTCACGTTGCCGTGCGAGGCAATCTGGTATTCGGTCAGCATGTCGCGCACACGCGGCGCCAGCGGCGCCAGCAGCGGATGCGTCTTCTCGCTGATGTAGGCGCGAATCAGCAGCGGCTCCTGCAGGTTATTGAGCAGGTCACGCGTGGCGGGAGAGAGGCTGTACTCGTGCTGGCTGGTCAAGTCCACGCGCAGGCTGCTGATGGGATAGAGCCAGATATTGAGCACGACCAGGTTCAGGGCCACCAGGCCGGTCATCGTCAGCCAGTTACGGCGATAGGCCAGGGTGTTATCGCCCTGGCTCCAGCGCTGGCTGTCCAGTGAGGCGATGTTGAAGAGCAAGAAGAGCGCGGTCAACGACAGGTAGTAAACCAGGTCGCGCAGGTCAATGATGCCGCGCTCGATGCTCTCGAAGCGGCTGCCGATGCCGATCGCGCGGAAAATGTCCGCGGCCGCGCCGCCCACAAAATCGGTGACCCCGCGTGAGCCAACCGCATAGAAGATGCCGCACACCAGCACCGTGACAATGAGCGCCACGATCTGATTGTTGGTGCGTGAGGAGATGAAGAGGCCAATGGCCACGTACGCGGCCGCCATCAAAATGGCCGCCAGGTAGCCGCCAACAACCGGCCCCCAGTCCAGGTTGCCCAGCACACTGACCGTGATGGGCAGGAAAAGTGTCAGCGCCAGGGCAACGCCGATCAGCGCCATCACCGCCAGGAATTTACCGATGACCAGCTGCGCGCCGCGCACCGGCAGCGTCAGCAGAATCTCCAGCGTGCCCGACTGCTGTTCTTCGCTCCATTGGCGCATCGTCAGCGCGGCGGCCAGGAAGATCAGCAAAATCGGCATCCACTGGAAGAGGGGGCGCACATCGGCAATGCCGCGTGCAAAAAAGGTGTTCACCCAAAAGAAGGAAAAGAGCGTGACTGCCAGAAAAGCGCCCAGGAAAATCAGGGCCATTGGCGAGCCAAAATAGCTGTTCAGTTCCTTACGCGTCATCGCAAGAGTTTGTTTCATAACTGTTTTTCAGTCCCCCGTGGTCAGCTGATTGAACACGCTTTCCAGCGTACGCACGTCACGACGCAGCTCGCGCAAGGGCCAGTTGTGCTGGCGAGCCAGGTCATAGATGGCGGGGCAAAGATCGTTGTCGCTGCTATGGGCGCCAACGATACGGTAGGCGGGGAAAGCCTCAGCCGTCGCCAGCGGTTCCACGGTGCGCACATGCGTCAGACCGCGCAAGGCCGCCTCCACGCCGCTCTGCTGATTCTGCAGAATCAGGATGGCGTCGGCCGTGGCCGCCAGTGTGGACAAACGCTGATCGGCTTTGATCTGGCCGTTGAGGATGATGATGACACGATCGCACAGCGCCTCCACCTCGGACAGAATGTGCGTAGACAGGAGGATCGTGCTGTTTTGGGCCAGGCGCTTGATCAAACGTCGAATTTCCACGATTTGGGTCGGGTCGAGGCCCACCGTTGGTTCGTCGAGGACCAGGAACTTAGGCTTGTGTAAAATGGCCTGCGCCAGGCCCACGCGCTGGCGGAAGCCTTTGCTCAGCGTGCCGATCGGCTGCGTCAGCCGCTCCTGCAAGGCCGTGGCATAGATGGCCGCGGAAAGGTAACGGGGCTGTTCAGCTTCAGGAATCTCGCGCAAGTCGGCCATGAGTTTCAGATAGGCCTGCACCGAAAGCTCCGGGTAGAGCGGCGCGTTCTCGGGCAGGTAGCCGATACGGGCCTGAATCGCGCGCGTCTGGGTCAGCACGTCCAGCCCGTCAATCGTGACTGCGCCGCCGTCCGGCTGTAGATAGCCGGTCAGGATTTTCATGAGCGTCGTTTTGCCGGCGCCGTTGGGGCCGAGGAGACCCACAATCTCGCCCTGGTGAATGTCAAGACTGACTCCGCGCAAGGCTTCGATGGGGCCATAGGATTTCGTTACGTCTTTGACTTCGATCATGCCACAGACCTCCAGCATCCGAATAACACGCGAGAAACCAGGTTTGAAATCAGGTCAGCGTTGGGGAATGTCACCAACCTGCCCTCAAACCTGGTCTCCACTGCGAACGTGAGGCGAATTATACGATTGTGGGAGATCATCGGCAAATTTGCGCTTACCTGAAAATGGCCGCAGTGAACGCAGAGATTCTGAAAATAGCTGCAGGGTAGAAACAAGGGCCGCGCTGGCGCTGCGGTGCGCTGACCGATTTGTTGGCGTAATTCGGCAAAGATGGTACCATACGCAGCCAGCAGCCCTCAGATGATCTCTGCCGGCCGACTCCGCGCCGCCGTGCGCCCTGGCCTGATCCTTGACGATCTCCCGCCGCAGTTCCGAAGCGAACTCACGAGAAGCGAACGAAGAAAAGAGAACCAAGAAAAGAGAACTAAGAAAGGAAGACTGTTCTATGCGAGCCATTCACCTCTCCCTGACCATGCTTGCGCTCATCGGCCTGTTGGTGGGAATTGCGCCTGGGCGCGCGCTGGCCGCCGGCTCCGTCCCAACGGCGTTGACTCCCCAAGAAGCCGGCCCGACAGCGAACATTGACCTGACCTTGATTGCCAGCGGTTTGGAGCGGCCGGTCTACGCCACCGCCGCGCCGCGTGATCGCAGCCGCCTCTTCATCATCGAGAAGCGGGGGCGCATTCGCATCTACAAGAACGGCAGCCTGTTGCCGACGTCGTTCCTGGACGTTTCGGCGCTCGTCAGCTACGGCAATGAACAGGGCTTGCTCAGCATCGCCTTCCATCCCAACTACGCCAGCAACGGCTATTTCTACATTTACTACACCAATACAGCGGGCAACTTGCAGATTGTACGTTACTCGGTGTCGGCCAACCCGGACATTGCCGATTCGTCCAGCGCGCAGACGGTGATCGTCATCAGCCATCCGACCAACACCAACCACAACGGCGGCCAGCTGCAGTTTGGCCCGGATGGCTATCTCTACCTGGGCACGGGTGATGGCGGCAGCGGCGGCGATCCGCCCAACAACGCGCAAAACACCGGCGTGCTTCTGGGCAAAATGCTGCGCCTGGATGTGGATGGCGGCACGCCCTATGCCATTCCGCCCACCAACCCGTTTGTTGGGCCGGGCAATCCGCTGGATGAAATCTGGGACCTCGGCGTGCGCAACCCCTGGCGCTTCAGCTTCGACCGCCTGACCGGCGACTTGTGGATTGGCGATGTCGGCCAGAACCAGTGGGAAGAAGTGGACCTCGAAGCTGCGGGCAGCGCGGGCGGCGTCAATTGGGGCTGGCGCTGTATGGAGGGCAACGCGCAGTACAATTTCAGCGGCACGTGCAGCACGCTGACCCTGACGCCTCCTGTGCATGTTTATAGTCACAGCAATGGCTGCGCCATCACCGGCGGTTATGCCTATCGCGGCTCGCCCAACAGCGCGTTTTTCGGCCAGTATTTCTTTGCCGATAACTGCGTGGCCGCCCAGGCGCGCACGCTCACCTACAACGGCAGCAGCTGGACGGCCGCCACGCATACCCTGGTACCGCCGAGCGGACGCACCGTTCCCCATCCAAACGCCTTCGGCCAGGATGCCTACGGCGACCTGTACCTGGCGACAGACTGCACGAATTACGGCAGTAACTGCGGCGATGGCTCGGGCGCGATCTACAAGATGAGCCTGCGTCCGGCTTGCACGGTCGGCGCGTTCACCACCAATGTCAACGGCGATGGCCAGCACGACATTCTTGATGTGCAGCTGGTGGCGGGCGATTTTGGGCGCAGCGACTTTGTGCCCGACTATGACCTGGACTGCAGCGGCGGCGTTGACGTAGCCGACATTCAACTCGTTGCGACAGCCTGGGGCGCCCCGGTGCAGCGGCCATGATGAGCAACTTGCTCAGCCGGCGCTGGCTGCCCCTGAACATTCTGGTTCTCGTGGTCGCCATCGGCCTGGGCAGCCTGGGCGTGTGGCAGGTGCGGCGCCTGGGCGAACGACGCGCCCTGAACGCCGCGATTCAAGCGCAGCTCAATCTGCCGGTCCTGGAGCTGACGGATCCCATCAGCGACCCTGCGGCGCTCAACTACCGGCATGTGCGCGTGCACGGCGTCTTTGATCCGAGCCAGGAGATCGTCCTGCGCAATCAGGCGCGCCAGGATGAGCCGGGCGTTCACCTGCTGACGCCGCTGCGCCTGGCCAACCGCGAGCAAGCCATCTTGATTGATCGCGGCTGGATTCCGTACGACGCGCCGCGCAGCCAATATCCGATACAGGGCGAGGCCACGATCGAAGGCATTGCGCGCAGCACCCAAACCCGGCAAGGCTGGCTGTCGCCGCAAGACCCCGCGCCGACAGCCGAACATCCGCGCGTGGAGAGCTGGTATCGCGTGGACATTGCCCGCATTCAGGCGCAGGTGCCCTATCCCTTGCTGCCGTTCTACGTGGAGCAGACCGCCGGTTTTGTGGAGGGCGCCATGCCGGCCGCTGATCTCAAGATTGATCTAAGCGATGGCCCGCATCTGAGCTATGCGATTCAGTGGTTCGCCTTTGCCGCCATCCTGCTGGTCGGTTACGCTTTCCTTGTCCAGCGCCGGTCGGCAGAAGGCTGAGGCCGGCGCGCGCGGGAGACGGACGCGAACCCCTTGAAATGCAAAGCCCACCTCGAGTCTGAGGTGGGCTTTGTTTCAGGACGTCGGTTTTGTCAGGAACCCGAAGTCTGCCAATCGGCGATCTTAGAAGTCCATGCCGCCGCCGCCTGGAGGCGGCGCAGCCGGGGCCTTATCCTTCTCAGGAATATCGGTGATGAGGGCTTCGGTGGTCAGAATCATGGCCGCGATCGAAGCCGCGTTTTCCAGCCCGCCGCGGGTTACCTTGGCCGGGTCAATGATGCCTTCCTTGACCATATCCACGTAGGTTTCGCTCATCACATTGTAGCCAATGCGTGCGTTGCCGGCGCTTGCCTGCGCGCGGCGGACGCTCTCGACCACCACGGCGCCGTCCTGGCCTGCATTGATCGCGAGCTGGCGCATCGGCTCTTCGAGCGCGCGGCGCAGCAGTTTGATGCCGGTTTTCTCATCTTCGAAGTCAGCCGTGACGCCATCCAGCGCGCTGATGGCGTTCACCAGGGCCACGCCGCCGCCAGGAACAATTCCTTCCTCGACGGCTGCACGGGTGGCGCTCAACGCATCTTCGACGCGGTGTTTCTTTTCCTTCAATTCGACTTCCGTCCCAGCGCCGACACGGATGATCGCGACGCCGCCGGCCAGGCGGGCCAGGCGTTCCTGCAGCTTCTCTTTGTCATAATCGCTGGTGCTCTTGTCAATCTCGGCCCGGATCTGCTCGATGCGGCCCTTGATGTCAGCAGCCTCACCGGCGCCGCCCACAATCGTGGTGTCATCCTTGGTGGAGACAACCTTGTCGGCGCGGCCGAGGTCAGAGAGCTGGGTGGTTTCCAGCTTGCGGCCCAGCTCTTCGGTGATGACACTGCCGCCGGTCAACGCGGCGATGTCCTGCAGCATGGCCTTGCGGCGATCGCCGAAGCCAGGGGCCTTGATGGCAATAATGTTGAAAATACCACGCAGCTTGTTCAGCACCAGGGTGGCCAATGCCTCGCCGTCTACGTCCTCGGCAATAATCACCAGTTCGCGGCGCCCTAGCTGTACGACCTTTTCCAGCACCGGCACGATGTCGGCCGCGGCGGAGATCTTCTTGTCGGTAATCAGGATGTAGGGATTTTCCAGGACTGCTTCCATGCGCTCGGCATTACTGATGAAGTAAGCGCTGATGTAGCCGCGGTCGAACTGCATACCTTCGACGTACTCGGTCTCAAAGGCCAGGCCCTTGCTCTCTTCGACGGTGATGACGCCGTCCTTGCCTACCTTCTCCATGACCAACGCAATCAGATCGCCGATCTCGCGATCCTGGGCGGAAATGGCGGCCACGTTGGCGATTTCTTCTTTGGTGGTGATTTCGATGGCCTGATCGCGGATGGCCTGCACGAGAGCGGCCGTGCCCTTCTCGATGCCACGCTTGAGCAGCATGGGGTTGGCGCCGGCGGCCACGTTGCGCAGACCCTCATTCACAATCGCCTGCGCCAGGACGGTGGCGGTGGTTGTGCCGTCGCCCGCGATGTCGTTGGTCTTGGTGGCGGCTTCCTTCAGAAGCTGCGCGCCCATGTTCTGGTACGGGTCGGCCAGTTCGATTTCTTTTGCCACCGTGACGCCGTCATGCGTGACGGTCGGGGCGCCCCATTTCTTGTCCAGGGCCACGTTGCGGCCCTTGGGCCCGAGAGTCGTCTTGACTGCATTGGCCAGCACATCAATGCCAACCTTCAAATTACGACGTGCTTCTTCGCTAAAATTAAGCTGCTTTGCCATTCTGTTTTATCTCCTCGTACTCTTGTTTGGGTTCTTGCTATCTCTATTCAGGCAATTATGATTCAAGTACTGCCAGAATGTCAGTCTCGCGCAGGATGAGCAACTTCTTGCCGTCCAACTTGACCTCGGTGCCAGCATACTTGGCGTACAAAACACGGTCGCCAATGCTGGTATCCATCGGGCTGCGACTGCCATCTTCGTTCAGCTTGCCAGGGCCGGCGGCAATGACCTTACCCTCTTGCGGTTTTTCCTTGGCCGTCTCCGGCAGGATGATGCCGCTAGCCGTGCGCTCTTCCTGCTCGGCTGGCTCGACAACGATGCGATCACCCAGTGGTCGAAGCTTCATTTGTTTGTGCCTCCATCATTGATTCTTGGAATTGGTGTGTAAATGGTCGGATTGGTTTTTACACATCCGTTAGCACTCAATTTATCTGAGTGCTAACAGGGGGCCATTTTATCCAAAAGGAGGCAATTGGTCAAATTTGAAATGCGAGGTGTGAAGGGAAAAAATCAGTGTTCGCAGCGTAAAGATCGGTTTACTCGTCGGTGACAGCCTCGAAGCGGAAACGCAGCTGAAAACGGCGCAGGAGGCGCAGCACCGGCATGCCCAGAAAAAGGATCAAGAGCGCGTTGCCCCCGGCGCGCCACAAATCCCAGGCCAACGAGGTGACGAGATAGAACGGCAGATAGCGCTCAAGAAAGCCTTTCAGGCCCAGGCCCGGCTGCCAGTAGAGAGTGGCTTGATCGGGGCGAAAAACGAAGGGCCAGAACCAGAGGTTCATGATGGCGCCGAACAGAAGCCCCAGGAACAAGCCCCAGGCGGCCAGGAGAACGACTTCGCGGCGGGGGTGCGCGGGCAATGCCGGCGTCAGTGCGCCCAACATGCCGACCCAGCCGGTGGCAAACATCTGGAAGGGAAGCCACGGCCCAACGCCGCCGCCCAGCAATGCTGATACCAGCAGCGCCAGTGAACCGAGCAGAAAGCCAAAGGTCGCGCCGTAGACGTGTCCGGCCAGGATCGGCAGGAAAAAGATGGCGTTGAAGCCGCCGGGGCCAGGCAGCGCGCGCAGCACCGCGCTGAATGCGGTCAAAATACCGAGCAGGGCCACGGTGCGTGTGTTCATCTGCCCGGCCGACAGGTTGAGCAGCACCGCGCCCAGGCAGATGACGATCAGCAGGATGAGGGCCAGGGGCGCGTCGGCCGCGTGCGCCAGCGCGCCGCCGTCGTTGGCCTGGCCGGTGTCCAGGCGAAAAAAGGGCGTCGCGAACGCCACGACGCCAACGGCGCTGGCGAGCAGCAGAATGATGACGTTGAGCAGCTGGCTGGTTTTAGACAAGAGCACTCCGATCTGGGCTGGGTTGCTGGTCTGCCGCATGGCGCCTGTATTGTACCGGATGGGGGCGGCTGCCGACAAGCCGGGGCGTACGCGAATTTGGCGGCGGTTCAGCGCAGAGGGCGCCGAAAACTTTTCGGCGAATAGGCTGTAATCAGGTATAATAGCGTTTGAACGGACAAGTCTCGCCTGAACGACCGAAGTTCGTCTTGATCCAGTGGAACCTTGCTCCTGCGGGATGGTAGGCTGTGTATGGACAAGTTGCAGCTTTATGAAGTCATTGCCGGCGGTGAAGACAGCTATGCCGAGTTCAAACGCGACGTGAACCAACGCAGCGACTTTGCGGCCGAGATGATTGCGTTCGCCAACACGGAAAGTGGCCAAATCCTCGTCGGCGTGGCTGATGACGGGACGATCGTCGGCCTGAATGACCCAAAGCAGGCGGAAGAAGCGATCCTGAACATCGGCCGGCAAAACTGCAACCCGCCCTTAATTCCAGCGCTTGACCGCATCAGCACAGACTACGGCATCGTGTTGGTTGTGAATGTACCGAAACGGACAGGGCCGCCTCACGAGACCAACAGTGGGCAGTGCTATCTGCGCGTCGGCTCTACCAAGCGGCTGTGCACGCCCTTTGAGCGGGCGCGCTTGCTTCAGGCGGCCGGGCTGTATCATTTCGACGAGACCCCCGTTCCAGGAACTGGGATCGAACAGATCCACATGAGCGCGCTGGCCGAATACTATCGGCGCATCTATGAAAAACCGCTGGATACCTCCGATGTGCCCTTGGCATCCATGCTGCAAGCCATGCGCTTTCTGGTACCCGATTTGGACGGCGCAGCGCGCCTATCCGTAGCCGGGCTGCTGCTGTTTGGGGAACAGCCCGAGGATCATCTGTACTACGCTCGTATCTCAGCCGTGCGCTGGCTCGGCCTGGCAGCCGGAGAAGAGATCCTCGACCGCCAGGAGATCACGGGGCGGCTTCCCGATCAGATCGAGCAAGCTGAGAAATTTGTATTGCGCAACACACGGCTGTCAACATCCATCAACGGTCTGCGCCAGGCCGACAGCTACGAATATCCGCGCCCAGCGTTGCGTGAGGCCATTGTCAATGCCGTTGCGCATCGGGATTACAGCCTGGACGGCGCGCAGATTCTGCTCTACGTCTTCGACGATCGTCTTGAGATCCGTAGTCCGGGGACACTACCAAACAGCGTGACGCTGCAGAACATCAAGACCCACTACAGCAAGCCGCGCAACGAGACTATCGCCCGCGTGCTCTTCAACCTGGGCTACGTCAACACCCTGGGGTCTGGCATCCCCAGAATGATCCGGTTGATGCGGGAACATTCGGGCCGCGAGCCTGATCTGGAAGTGCTCGGTCAGCAGTTTCTCGTGCGCCTGTGGGCGCCAAAGACTAAGAATGGATCTGCAGATTCGTAATCTGAAATCCATCATGAATCTGCGCGACCACCCCTTCCGCATTGACTACGGTCCGGCCGACGCCTCGCGGGCCAACGACTGCAGTCGCGCTCTGCTGGTGGTCGGCTCCTGCGGCACGCGGCGCAGCACATCCTCCACCGTCAGAAACGCCGGGTCGCGCAGCAGCTTGTTGATCTGCGAGGCGAAGACGAGCGACTCCGTCATGGCCACCCGCGTCGGCGCGTCGAGGACGACCTGCCCCTCGGCCAGCATCACCACGCGATCCGCGCAGCCGGCCACCAGCTCAACATCGTGCGTGGCCATGATGATGGTCTTGCCCGCTTGACGGTAACTGCGCAACAGCTTGACCAGCTCGGCCTTGTTCTGATAGTCCATCCCCCGCGTCGGTTCGTCCAAAAGCAGCACTTGCGGATCGGCCACGAGAATGGCGGCCAGGGCCGCGCGCTGCCGTTCGCCGCCGCTCAGGTCGCGCGGGTAATGCCCGGCCAGGCGCGCAAGCCCCAAACTGGCAAGCAGCGCCTGATCCGCGGCGCGATCGGCCGGCAGGGCATGCCCCTGGCGCGTGAAAGTCAGTTCCTGCTCCAGGGTGTCCTGAAAAAGCAGCAGCCCAGGGTCCTGCGGCACGTAGCCAATGGTCTTGGCAATTTCATCCACGCCCAGCTTGCTGGTGTTGACCAATGCTTCCGCCCCGGGATGTCCTTTGCCGTGCGCGTACAGCGCCGCGCTGGCGTGCGTCCCCGCCAGCCGGATGCGCCCCTGCTTGACGCGCAGCAGCCCCACCATCAGCTTCATCAGGGTCGTTTTGCCCGCGCCGTTGCGCCCCATCAACGCCACCAGCTCGCCCGGCCGAAAGGCCAGCGACACCCCGCGCAGCGCTTCGCGGCCGGCGTAGTCGTACCAGGCGTTTTCGACGGTCAGATTGCAGGCGGCGCCGTCGCCATTGGCCGCGGGCGCAGCCGGCGCCGCTGGCGCCAGGTTGAGCTGCCGCGTGAAGCGCCGCGCCTCCTTGATCGTCAGGGGCAGCGGGCGCCAGCCGAGCGCCTTGCCCAACGTCACCAGCGGCGGCGTCAGCGGTATCTGGCTCAGAACGGTTTCGGGCGGACCGTCGAGAACAGGCTCGCCAGGGCCGGGGAAGTAGAGAATGCGATCCGCGTACTGCACGACGCGCTCCAGGCGATGCTCCGACAGGATGACGGTCAGCCCCAGGTCTTCGTTCAGCTGGCGCAGGGCAATCAGCACTTCTTCGGCCGCCTGCGGGTCGAGCTGCGAGGTCGGCTCGTCCAGCACGAGCACCTGTGGGTGCAGGGTCATGACCGCGGCCAGCGCCACGCGCTGCTTTTCGCCGCCCGACAGTGTGGAGACGCGGCGGCTGCGCAGGTGCGCAATGCTCAGCTGATCGAGCGCCTCTTCCACCCGTTTGCGCATCAGCGCCTGCGGCAGGGCGAAATTTTCCAGGGCAAAAACCAGCTCATCTTCGACGGTGTCTACAACGAACTGCGCTTCGGGATCCTGAAACACAAAGCCGACCACATCGGCCATGCCGCGCGGCTCCAGGGCGACCGGATCGCGCCCCGCCACGCGCACCTGGCCGCTGAAACGTCCGCCGTAGAAATGCGGCGCCAGGCCGTTCAGGCAGCGCAGAAACGTTGATTTGCCCGCGCCCGATGGCCCCACCACCAGCACGAACTCGCCCTCTGCAATCTCCAGCGACAAATTGCGCAACACCGGCGCCTTTTGCTGCGGATACGCGTACGAAACTTGCTCGAACTTGATCACCGTCAACCCCGCACACTGCCCATCTCAGCGGCCCACAGCCCGGTACGGCTCGACCACGGGGTTGCCTTCGGCCTGCCAGGTCGCAATGCCGCCTTTCAGACTGTAGACCTCGTTAAAGCCCTGCTGCAGGAGATAGCTGGCCGCGCCCAGGCTGCTGTAGCCGTGCGCGCAATAAACGACCGTGGGCGCACTTTTGTCCAGCTCAGCCACAGCCCGTGGCAGCGTCGGCATGGGCAGCAGGCGCGCCCCCACCAGGTGGCTGATGAACTGCTCGCCGGCGCTGCGCACGTCTATCAGCACAAACGTCTTGCCAGCGGCCTGCTGCGCCTTCAGCTCGGTTGGCGTCAGTTCTGGCACATGAATCGGCTCAGGCTCCGGTTCTGGCTCCGGCGCAGACAGCGGCGTCCGCGCCGGCTTTGCCTGCTTTCCCCATCCAATCGCACGCTTGAGCGTCGCGAAGAAACCCATAATTTTTACTCCTTGTTCTCTTTAAGTAGTATTCCGCTTCTGTCAGCTCACAGACCCACAAAACTCTCCAACGGCGCCTCACGTAATGCGCGGTCAATCAAACTACCGATTTGATTCTGCTCGGCGTTTACCAGCTCATGCTCAAAACCAAAAATGCGTTGAAGCTCCCTTGCCACTAATTGCGGCCAGTAACTCCCGCTCATCTGAATGATCGTCCCGCTCATTTCGTGCGCCAGCTCCTCAATGCGGCTGTTTTGCCCAATTCGATCAACAATAATGATGGTTGCTGCGTACCACTGTGTCCGTCCAACGGTAATTTCACGTTCAAATCTGGTAACCTTGTCCAACGATATTTCGGGGTTACCTCGTCCAATGAACCCGATGTCGAAGCGAACTGCCTGACCTGCACCGTAGAGCAATGTGGCATCGCTTTCGCGCCTTTGATTGCGGGTTGAGAGCCAGAAGACCCGATTCGTATCACCAACTTGAGGTTGTGGAACATATCTGAAGCCCAAGATATGCAGCAGCGCGCCCAGGATCAGCTTCTCGAAGAGTTTGCCGTAAGCAGACTTCTCCGAACCACGAATGGCGAGAGTTTGAGCGCCGATTGTATTGAGAAGATAGGTCATCAGTAACCAATCAATCTGCGCTTTTGTATTTGGCCCAACCTCCAACGTCCCGGTCATGTCCCCGTATTCACTTTTGTAGCTGGCAATCACGTCGTGGCATGTTTGCACATAGCGGTCTCGATAGTCAGCCAGGAGAGCCGGGTTATCACGTAGGATATTCTGAAAGGCCTTGTCGTTTAGACCCAACGTCCACTGCGCTAACCAACGTTCTGCCTTTGTGATGCGCTCTTGCGTCAATATCTCGGTGGCAAGATATGGAAGCTGATTGATAAAGTCGGTAGAACTGGCAGCGCCCTGTAGAAAGAGGTTGACCATGGCAAGGTTCAGGGCGACGATGCGGCGTCGCGTCAGCACTTCGGTTGAATCGCGCAGATTACGCCCCGTCAACACATCGCGCACCACACCGCGTATGATATCCATGCCGATTTCCTGAACCAGATCGTTACCGCTGGCTGATAGTAGTTTCAACGCCGCAGGCGACAGCAATTCACTGAACGTATTGATCTGCGCAGAATCAGATGCGGGCATAATGGTCTCCAGTCTTTCAAAACAGCATGTTCTGTACGTCTATGGGCAAACAGTTGACGGTCAGGACTTGCTCAGCCTCTTTGCCCAGCCACTTTGGCAGGTCTTCGCGGATTACTGTGACATAATGCGGATTCTGTTCAATCAAGACAAAACGACGCCCCAACTTAACGGCTGCCCTGCCGACCGTGCCCGTGCCGGCAAACGGGTCGAGCACGACATCGCCTTTGAACGAGTAATAGCTGATGACTTTTTCAGCCAACTCAAGCGGGAAAATAGCTGGATGGCGCTCATCGTACGCCGGCTTGATGCGCCAGATGTTTGTGTGTTCGTAGTCATCACCAATGCGAGAGGCTTCTACAAGCGACTGGTCGGGATGGGCGCGGATATTCCAATCAATCAACTTCGTCGTCTGTTTGCGATACACCAATACATATTCAGTCACAGGCACTGGCTTATATTGCAGCGGGTTGCGGTCCGCGGCGAAGCGCCGCCCACGACCGGTTGCCCAACCGGCGCCCTCCGGTTTTTCCCAGATAATATCGTCAATGAACTCGTAGCCTTCTTCGGTAAAGAGTCGGTGCATATCGAATGGGACGGCAATACGGCGCGAAGCCTCGCTGCGATTGGCGCGTCGAATAAGAACCGGCGACACATTCATCACAAAAAAGCGACCCTCAGCCAAAACGCGATGGACCTGCTGAATGATTTTTCTTATCTTCAACAGGTACTCTTCGTAAGTCACATAGTCGGTGTATTCCGGCCGCGCATTGTAATAGGGCGGGGAGGTAAAAACCAGGTCAACGCTGCCGGCTGGCAAATCGGAGAGCACCGCCTCAGAGTCACCCTGGATCAAGGTGTTTCGTAGAGCCGAAAGGGTGCGCATCGTGCCCGCTTGCGGCGCCGAAGGCGCGGTTTCCACCGCGCGTCCCAAGAGACGCGCCTCCAGTGTGGCTGGCGCAGTTGACTTCTTTTCTAGGATGAGAGAGGTGCGCGCATCAATCACCACTTCTCCAATCCGCTCTTGGGTGCTTCGATTCAGTAACGGCACGCGCCAGACATGGTAGCGGTCATCTACTTCCGGCAGGCCAAATGTGATGGCGTTCTGAAGGTTTGCTTTTTCCAACCAGATCATAGCGACATCCTTGGCGCCTTGCACATCAATCACACTGTACTGCCGCAGCTGTGTTACCATCCGTGAACGAGTCATGCGGTTGTTCCTTTCTTTGCTGGCGCCAAGAGCGCCGGCGTGATGAGCACGGCCAACGCCAGTCCCAGCCACGGGTTGAATGAGGGCCAGGGTGAGTACGGGGGATAGGGGTAGTAGAGCAGCGTCATCCGGCTGAGCAGCCAAAACAGAGCCGTGACGCACACGACCCCCAGGCAGGCCAGGCTCAGCAGGGTGTCGCGGCGGCGCCACACCCAGCGCCGATAGCGCGTGCGTTGGATTTGGCGCCCTTGCCACCAGAAAAGAGCGGCCAGCAGCGCGCCGCCGGCGCCGATCAAAAACGGCGCCCAGTCTTGCGCCGCAGGCCAGTAGCTGCGGGCAAACAGGCCAATGAGCAGCAGCGCCAAAGCCACGATCAAGGCCAGGCGCAAGATCAGCAGACGCCAGGGCGAATGAACGGCCTGCACACGGCTGAAACCACGCGCCTCCATGGATTCGGCCAGTTGAATGGCGCGCTCCAGCCCGGTGGTCAGCAGCGGCAGGAAGAGCGGGCCCCAATCACGCAGGCCACGCGCCCGAAAACCGCGCAGGCGCTGCACGTCGCGAATTTCCTGCAAGGCGATCAGCATCTGTGGCACGAAAGTCACAGCGATCGCGGCCACCACGCCGATGGTGTAGAGCGGTTTTGGCGTCAGGCGCAGCAGGCGCGACTGGTCCAGCCCCAGGTTGAAGGTGGCGAAGATCAATAATAAGGCTAACAGGCTCAGCCCACTGCTCAGGCCATAGAGCAGCGCTTCCAGGGTGATCTGACCGCCGATGACGGGCCAGGCAGCCGGTAAACGTGCGATGACAACGTTGCCGGCGTGCACGACGAGCGCATTGAGCGGTATACTGAGCGCCACGAGGAACAACCCGGCGCGCAAAAAAATACCCCAAGCCTGCGCCTGCGGTGCACGCGCCTGCAGCGCGCCGTAGGTCGCCCCCGTCGCCAGCAGGTGCAAGAGCAAATAGAGCGGGTTGCGCGTCAGCAGGGCGGGCAAAGCCGCGGCCGCCAACCAAAACAGCCAGGCCACAGGGTGAAAAATGTCGTTCACGGCCTTACACCGCCCCGGTTGCTCATTCCTCATCCTCCGCCGCGCTGCGCCGCCCCATCACAAAAACGACGGCGCCGCCCAGGGCAAGCAGGATCAGCCCAAACAGGCCGTATTGCCACAGCAGCCCGTTCCCCTGCGGGGGTGAGACTGCGGCTGGCGCCGCGGCGCTGGGGGTTGCGCCTGGCTTGCCGCTGATGCTTGTCGGCGTGACGGTCGCCGTGACCAGGGGGGGCGGCGGCGCCGGTGTGGCGCTGAGCGCCGGCGCCGCCGTGGGCAGGATCGGCGTAGCCGTTGTGGTGGGGGATGGCGCCGCGGGAGCAGGCGTTGTTGTCATCGTCGGCGTCGGCGGGGCAGGCGGCGGCGTCTGGCTCGCAGTGGGAGTTTGCCCAGGCGGGAGGATCGGCGTCGGGGTGACGGTCGCGCCTGCGCCTGTTACTTGCAGGGTGATGCTGCGCGTCAGGCTGCCCGCATCGGTATCCACGCGCAGGGTCAACGTTTGCGGCTGCGCCGGGCATACCTGGCGCTGCTCCTCGGGCGTCACAATCGCATTGTTGTAATAGACAGCCGTCCATGGGCCGGCGACCTTCCAGCTGACGAGGCTGCACTGGCCAGGCGCCAGGCTTGTGGGCGCGGCGCTGAAGCTGATCTGCACCACCGGCGTGGCCGTGGGCGCGACCGTGGCGGTTGCTGTGGCCGTGGGCGCGGCTGTGACGGTTGGTGAAGGCGTCGCGGTTGGGGTGCTCGTCGGGAGAGGCGTTGGGGTGGGGGTGGCCGTCGGCGCGGGTTGGCAGATTTCGTTCAGCGTGAAGACGGGCGGAGGCTGTGCACTGCTCACCGTGCCATCGCCCCAACGCCAGCCATCTACCGCGCCATTCGCCAGGATGAAGCTGCTGGCGCCAAGCTGCGAATAATCCCACGTGTTATCAGGCTTGAGATGCCAGTAAGACCAGTAGGTGCATGTCAAGCCCTGGCATTGGCAAAAACAGTCCTCGATGGGAAACGTGCAGCCCTTCTGGTTGATCTTGCACACGCCCGCGCCCATGCCGGTGCTGGTCGCATCGTAGATGACCTGCAAACTGGAGATGCTCTGCAGCAATTGCAGGCCGCTGATGGTCTCGCTGTCGAAGTTGACGCAGTAGGTCTGCACCTGGTCATTGTCGAACTGGACGACGAGGCCCGCCTGATAGGTCAGCGGGCGGGCGGCCGTTTGGTTGACGCCAAATCCGCACGCTAACGCCAGGAGCAGGCCCCAAAGCAGCCCGCGCGCGCCCGCCGCGCGCGTACGCCTGAGCAGTTGGTCGTGCAGGGGGTGATGGTGCGGCATGGTCATGGTCTGTTCTATTCTGCGCAGGCTTCGCCGATCTTCAAAATCTGCGAAGCCTCGTTCTGAACCGTCTAGCGTCTAAGGCCAGGGTAATACCAGGTGGCGCGACTGGCCAGGGGTTGCGCGCGCAAGGCCAGGCCCGGCGCCGCTTGCACGGTCGCGTAGAGATCATTGGCGCCGCCGAAACCGGCAAAGCCGCCGTCCTGGCTCTGCAGCGCCAGCAGGGCATCCACCGGCGTGTGGAGGGTCAGGGTGATCTGATTGGCGGCGGTCAGGTGCTGACTCCAGGCCCAGCCGTCCGGATTGTCGCCAGCGGCCACCAACGCCTGCACGACAAAGGCGGTCGAGTTCACATCGGTGGCCTCGCAGCCGGGGTAGCTGCACGGTTTTTGGTAAGGAAAGCCGCCATCCTCATTTTGCTGTTGGCGCAAGAAGGCCAGGCCCCGCTGCACGACGGCGGCATCGGCAGGCTCGCCCGCGGCCAGGATGGCTTGCAGCGCGACGGCCGTTGTGTTGGTGTCCGCGCCCCAGCCGCTGCCGAATTCCCACCCGCCATTGGCAAGCTGACGTTGGGTCAGCCAGGCGCGCGCCAGTGAACGCCCCGGTGCATACTGCGCCGATAGCGCCAACAGACCAAATGTATGATCGTACAGACTGCTGCCGATTTGACCGCTGTTGGGGTCGAAGGCCGCCAGCACGCGCGCGCCGACGTTGACGCCGCCAAAGTCACTGGGGGCGCGGTCGGGCTGCGCAGCCAGCGCGGCCAGCGTCAATTTGCCTGCGGCCGCCGTCGAGGAGAGGGTGTAGGTCAAGGCCTGGGTTGCCACGAAGTCGAGCAGGCTGGGGCCGCCCTGCGTCCAGGCAGCCGGATTTTGTCCACCGCTGACCACGGCGAACAGCGCGTCGGTGCTTTGTCCGGCGTTGCCGAAGCTGCCGTTTGCCTGCTGCTGCGTGCGCAGCCAGCTCAGCGCGTGGTCAAGCGCCACCTGGCGTCCACGCAGCGGGAGCGGCTTGCCCACCAGGGCCGGCAAGGCGGCCAGGGTTGAAAAGACATCGTTGGGGCCGCTGAAGCCGGCAAAACCACCTTCGGCGCTCTGCTGCGTCAGCAAGGCCTGCAATGGCGTCGTGTTGCTGATCGTCCAGCCCGCGGCCAACGGGTTGTCGGCGACGGCGATCAAGCCCTGTACGGCCAGCGCCGTGGAGCTGACGCTGGTCGGGAAAGCAGCCTGGTAAGGAAAGCCGCCATCCGCGTTTTGCTGTGTGTGTAGAAAGGCGCGCGCCTGGGTCAGGGCCGGGCTGTTCGGCGATTCGCCGGCCGCGCTCAGCGCCTGCATGACCAGGCTGGTGCTGTCCACATCGGCCGCGTCGCCGGGCATGAAGCCCCAACCGCCCGCAGCCGTTTGTGCGCTCAGCAGATGGCCGGCCGCGCCGGCAGGAAGCGGCGCCTGGCTGGCGCGCAGGGCGAGCACGGCATAGGCCTGATCCCAGTTGCTGGCGCCGAAGCGGCCGCTGCTATCGCCAAAGGTCGCCAGGCGGGTCAGCAGGTTGAGGCCGCCGAAATCGCTGGGGCTGGCATCGGCGGCGGCAACAGTCAGGATGAGTTTGCCAGCAGCCGCGGCGCTGTTGGCATAGGCGGACGCCTGGCTTGCCAGAAAATCCAGCGCGCTTGGCCCCTGGCCCACGCGCCAATCCGCCGCTTTTTCATTGACCGCCGCCAGGGCCATCACCCCATCGGCTGTGGCGCCGACCCCAAAGCCGGGAAAACTGCCATCGGCCTGCTGCTGCGTGCGCAGCCAAAGCAGCGCGCGCTGCACGGCCAGCTGGGTGAACGCGGTCGCGTCCGGCGGCTCGCCCTGACTCCAGCGCCACCCGTCCACATCACCGTTGTGCAGCTGGCGCTCACTCGCACCGATAGAGCCAAATTGCCAGGCGCGGCCATCCCAATTGAAGTAGGCCCAGTAGTAACAGGGATCGAACGGCGCCGGACAGCCGCAGAAACAGTCGGCGCTGGGACAGCCGCGGCCGGCAATGCTGCACACCAGGGCGCCGCTCAGCTCAAGGGTGAGACCCGCGCGCTGCAGGGCTTGCAGCCCCGTGATGGTTGGCTCAGAAAACGTGACGATGCGCGTCTCCACACGGCCATCGGCCTGTTGGACGACAATGCCAACGGTGTTGGCAGCGCCCGGCGCGGCGTGCATGGGCAGGGCGGACGCCAGCAGAACACAGGCGACGAGCATGGCCGAGAAACGACCTCTTGAGAACATATGACTTGCGTACCTTTCCCTTCTAGCGGCGAACGTAGAAAAAAGCGGGTTGGTCATGGCCACAGCGCCAGCGGCAGGAAGAGACGCGCCGGCGGCAGCTCATCGCCCGGATAGGGGCGCAGCAGCGCATCCAGGGCATCCAGGGTAGCCATCAGCCGTTCACCGGGCGCCGTGGTCATGAAATTGAAGCCGCCATCGGCTGCCTGCAAGGCCAACAGCGCAGAGAGCGGCGTATTGGCGCTCTGGACAAAGGGAGCGGCCAGGGGATTGCGCCCCGCGGCCAGGAGGCCGGCCAGGGCCAGGGCGGTCGAATTACTGTTCGTTGTGGTGGTCGCGTTGAGGCCCCAGCCGCCGTCGGCGTGTTGGGTCGTTGCCATGAAATGGACGGCCGAGACGACGGTCGTGCTCGTGATAGAAACGCCAGCCAGAGGGAGTGTTTCCAGAATCAGGCCGGTGGTGTCCACCTCATCGAGCGGGCCGCCGATGCGCCACTCCCAACCGCCGCTGACGTGCTGAAGATTGAGAATGGCGGTTACCGCGGGCTGGGGTGTTGGCTGCCCCGCCAGGCGCAGAGCCTGCACCGCCAGGGTGTGGTAGTAAAGATGGCCGGGGTGGTAGAGGCCGGTGGCGGGGTTGTAATAGCTGGCAAGGCGCGCCACGAGGTCGGTCCCGCCAAGGTCGTGCACATTTTGCCCGGCGGCGGCGACCGCACGCAGAAACTTGGCCGTGCGGCCGGCGTCTGTGAGATACGCCGGCGTCTGGCTGCGCAGTGCGTCCAACGCGCTGGCATTGCCAGGACGCCAGCCTGGCCCGTCGGGATTTTCACCGGCGCGGGCGATCAGGAACACGGCGTCGGCCGTGCGGACGCCAAAACTGCCGTCCGCCTGCTGCTGCGTGTGCAGCCAGTTGAGCGCGCGCGCGACCGCCGCCATGCGCAGCGGCCAGGTGTTGACCGTTGGCGCGGTCGCATGGGACGGCGAAGCGCTGGCAAGCATCAGCGCCGTCAGGATCAACCAGGAGCAGAGGGTGTAGATCGAACGCCGCGCGCGCGGCCGTGTGACGTTTGCCTGGGGGCAACGGTCTAACGAACGATGAAACAAAAAACCCTTGTCGGGTGACAAGGGTGACAGATCATGAAAATGCTTCATGCTCGACGCCTTTCGCTCGAAGGTTTCAGAGCGGTCATCAGTGGGTATCCTGGCTTCCATGTCAAGATCATGTCGTCAAGATCATGTCGTCGAGATCATGGTTACAGTTGCGGCACAGCACCGGCTTCACACCGGTTTCCCCCACGCGGCGCCGGGCAGAAGCACTGCCTGCGCTTTGTATGACCCTGTTATATTTGAGTGAAAACAGTATAGCATGGGGCTGGCGGCTTGTCAAAGGTCTGTTCAGGGTGAAGCGCCTTTCGACAACGTCGTATCTTTGATTGTAATCTAAACAGCTAGCGCATTTAGTGGGTCTCTGGTATAATGCCGCCACGGTTGCAGACGACCGCCGCCCGGCATATCACTCACTCTGGCCTGGCGGGGAGGACTCCGTGAACGCGAATTGGACAAAGAACGGTTTTGTATATTTACTGATCCTGGTGGCTGTGGTCGCGCTCTTCTTCAGCCTGTTTCCACAAACCAGCCAGGTTGAAACGCAGGAAATCTCTACCACTGCCGAATGGATTAAACAGGGCAAAGTAGCGTCGGTGGCGATTGTCGGCGATGAAGTGCGCGTGCGTCCCTGCGTGGATGGGCAAAACGCGCTGGAAAAGGCTTGCAAGGCCAGCGACCAGGTGATTATTTCACGCAAGGAGCCGACGCCTGGTCTGACTGAACAGCTGACCAACCTGGGCGTAACGGCTGAACAGCTCAACCGCATTGATCTGCGCGTGGAGCCGCCCAGCGATGTAGGCAATTGGCTGACGTTCCTGGGCAGCCTGCTGCCCCTGGTGTTTGTGGGCGCCCTCTTCTTCTTCTTGCTGCGTCAGGCGCAAGGCGGCAACAATCAGGCCATGGCTTTTGGCAAGAGCCGCGCGCGTATGTTCACCGGCGACAAGCCCACGGTAACCTTTGCTGATGTGGCGGGCGCAGATGAAGCCAAGCAAGAGCTGCAGGAAGTGGTGGAGTTTCTCAAGGAGCCGCAGAAATTTGCGGCCCTGGGCGCGCGCATTCCCAAAGGCGTGCTGATGGTGGGCGCGCCGGGCACCGGCAAAACGCTGATGGCCAAGGCGGTGGCGGGTGAAGCGGGCGTCCCCTTCTTCTCCATCTCCGGTTCAGAGTTCGTCGAGATGTTCGTCGGCGTCGGCGCCAGCCGCGTGCGCGATCTGTTCGAGCAGGCCAAGCGCAACAGCCCCTGCATCATTTTCATTGATGAAATTGACGCGGTCGGTCGCCACCGCGGCGCCGGTCTGGGCGGCAGCCATGATGAACGCGAGCAAACGCTCAATCAAATCCTGGTTGAGATGGATGGCTTCGACACCGATACCAATATCATCGTTGTCGCCGCCACCAACCGGCCAGACATCCTGGATCCCGCGCTGCTGCGCCCTGGCCGCTTCGATCGCCAGGTGGTCATGGATCGTCCAGACATGAAGGGGCGCAAGGCCATCCTGGAAGTCCATGCCAAGGGCAAGCCGCTGGGGTCTGATGTGGACATAGAGTCGCTGGCGCGGCAAACGCCCGGCTTCGTGGGCGCTGACCTGGAGAACCTGCTGAACGAAGCAGCTATCCTGACCGCACGGCGTAACAAGCGCAAAATTGGCATGCCTGAATTGCAGGAGGCGGTCGAACGCGTGATGGCCGGGCCAGAGCGACGCAGCCGCATCATCTCCGATCGTGAGAAAGAGATCATCGCTTATCATGAGGCCGGCCACGCCCTCGTGGGGCATATGCTGCCCAACTGTGATCCCATTCATAAGATCAGCATCATCTCGCGCGGCATGGCCCTGGGTTATACCATGGCAGTGCCAGAGAATGACACCGTGCTCAAGAGCAAGACCAAGTTCGAGGATGAGCTGGCAATGGCGCTGGGCGGCCGCGCCGCCGAGGCCCTGGTCTTCACCGACATCACCAACGGCGCGGCCGGCGACCTTGACCGTGTGACGAAACTGGCGCGTTCGATGGTGACGCAATACGGGATGAGTCCCAAACTTGGCCCCATGGTGTTCGGGCACAAAGACGATCTGATTTTCATGGGACGCGAAGTGGCGGAACAACGCAACTACAGCGAAGATGTGGCCGAAGACATTGATCGTGAAGTGCGCCGCATCGTGGATGAAGCCTACCTGCGGGCCAAGACGGTGCTGCAGAACTACCGTGACAAACTCGATTTGCTGGCCAAAACGTTGATCGAAAAAGAAACGCTGTCGCAGGATGAGTTTGTGGCCTTGCTGGCCGACCTGCCGGCGTCGCTTCCGCCCGTGGAACGTGGGCCGTCGCCCAGCAGCGCTGGCTCTGCGTCAACCCCGCGCTCGACCGAAGAACGGCGCGAACAAAGAGGCGCGCTTCCTGGCGCGCCCGCGCCTTTGCCGGCCTGAATTAGCTCACGAAGTTGATGACAAGCCCTTGCCAGTTTTTGCTGGCAAGGGCTTTTTGATTGCTCACGCGCCCGGCAACCGCCGGCGACAACTCTGCAACCTTGCCCGCTGATTTTGCGTATTAGAGACTGAGTGCACGGACGGATTTTCAGCGCCGGCCAGCGGCAACAGGGCGCTGGCGGCGACAAGCAGGTGCACCAGGAGTATAACAATGAATCAGCAACCGTTAATCATTGACGCAACGCCCGATAAAGAACCGCGGCGTCTGTATCGCTCGCGTACCGAACGGCAAGTGGCCGGCGTGGCCGGGGGCCTCGCTGAATACCTGGGAATTGACCCGACCATCATTCGCTTTGTCTGGTTGGTTTCGATTCTCTTTGGCGGAGCTGGCGCGCTGGCCTACCTGGTCATGGCCATCGTGCTGCCGGAGGAGACAGCCCAACACGCGGCCAGCAAACCGCCCGCCGCCCAGCGCGGCGCCACCCTGCGCGCCTGGGCTGGCCGTGATAGCAACCGCGGCCTGCTCTGGGGCGGCATCCTGGTCGCTATCGGCATTCTGTTCCTGCTCAGCAACTTCGATGTGATTCCCCTGCGCGCGCTGTGGCGCACTTTCTGGCAGCTGTTCTGGCCGGCCGTGCTCATCGGCATGGGCATCATCCTGCTGCTTGGCATCTCTGGTCGCGGCGTAGATTGGAAGGGCGTTTTGCGCGGCGACCGGGCCTTGCTGCGCAGCCGCAGTAACCGCATGATCGGCGGCGTCTGCGCTGGCCTGGCGCTCTACCTGGGCCTCGACGCCAGCCTGGTGCGCATCGTGTGGGTGATTGCCTCGCTCTCCACCGTGGGCCTGGGCGTGATGCTCTACATCCTCGCCCTGATTGTGATGCCAGAAGAGCCAGTCGTGGCGCCGAGCACTCCGCCCGCGCAGACCCCGCCTAACGACATCATCAGCTAAACGGCGCAGCACGCGCCGACGATCGAGAAACCCGGTTTCTGTCACGAGCCGGGTTTCTCAAGCAGAGAGAGACAACTCTCAAAGTCAGTCGTTTCGCAACAGAGGGGGAAATTCATGGAATCGCAACGTTCACGACCGATCATACCTGCCATCATCTTGATCCTGGTTGGCGTGTGGTTCTTGCTGCAGAACCTCAACGTGCCCGGCTTCCGGCTTGATGTCTTCTGGCCCATTTTTATGGTCATTGGTGGATTGGCGCTCATCGTTCGCTACTTCACCAATCCGACGGCCAGCCCAGACGACCTGGGCGGCGCCATTTTTCTGACGCTGCTCGGCGTCTTCTTCGTTGGCTGGTACAACGCCAACTGGTTCGATCAGGACTGGAACAAGGCCTGGCCGATCTTCCCGTTGATCTTGGGCGTTAGCAGCGGCATCAACTGGCTCTTTCACTGGCAACGCTGGGGCCAACTGCTGTGGACGTTCATCGGGCTGGCCGTTGGCGCGGTGGGCTTTGCCTATACCCTGGGTAGAATCTCCGGCAGCCTGGCGCAACAGATGGCCCGCTTATGGCCGGTGTTCGTCATCCTGGCCGGCCTGGGCTTCCTGCTCCAGGGGCTGCTCAGTCGCAACAACGATCGTTGAGCCTGGTCTTTATCCTGTGATCTGAACAGGCCGCTGCATCACTCGCAGCGGCCTGTTTGATTGTCTCTGCCAGTTCGGTTATAATCGGCTCGCATGGGGTGAATTCCTGCACCTGAGAATTCACACGGGCAAGCAGCATAGGGAAAAGAGCTAAAACAACATGAAAAAAATACTGGGATTTTTATTGGGCGTTGTGTTGGGCATGGGCGCCGGCTACGTGGCCGGCCTTCTGCTCACCCCTGCCTCTGGCGAGGACCTGCAGACGCAGCT
>DAISHS010000014.1:0-27855 GCA_036822415.1 Chloroflexota bacterium | reverse complement strand
CGGCGTCATGCGCAACCTGCCAGACGCGCGGCGCGGCCGCGCGATCCCGCTCGTAATCTGCAACGGCGCGAAAGTAGTAGTCAGCGAAGCGGCGCAGCAAGCGATCCACCCAGGCCCCATCGCTGAACTCCCCGCCAGCCAGCGCCGCCAGCATGTTGTTCGTCATCATGCGGTAACAGCGCAGGAAAATGGCGCGCTGATCGGCGTGCGCATCCCAGGTCGCGATCAGCGCCGTCATGCGCGCCAGGGTGGAAGGTTCGAGCATTTCTATTCCTCAACTCGCTGCTTTCGGACCCGCACAGCGGTCAGACAAACCGGCGCCGGCGCAGTACCCGCAACGGCAGGAGAGTACCACCCTTCTGAAGCTGGCGCTCGCTTTGCCCCATGGCCTGGCCGTTGCCGTTACGGCTGCGGCAGGAGAGTACCACCCTTCTGAAGCTGGCGCTCGCTTTGCCCCATGGCCTGGCCGGAACAGTACCCGCAACGGCAGGAGATTACCACCCTTCTGAAGCTGGCGCTCGCTTTGCCCGATGGCCTGGCCGGAACAGTACCCGCAACGGCAGGAGAGTACCACCCTTCTGAAGCTGGCGCTCGCTTTGCCTCATAGCCTGGCCGAAGCAGTAACCGCAGCGGCAGGAGATTACCACCGGCCGCGGCCTCTGTCAAACCGGCGGCGGGGGTTGTTTTGCCTCAGACCCAGATAGAGCAGGAGTAATAATTTATAAAAATTTAACTCAAATTGTTGACTTATAATACAAAGAGATGTATAATGCCTTTGTCAGCACAGCCTGGATGTGCTGTCGTCCATCAATAAAGAAACCAGGGAGAACCTGATGCCTGACAAACTGCTCACGACTCGTGAACTTCAGGAGCGCCTGCAATTAGACCGCGTGACGATTTATCGCATGGTCAAAGAAGGCGAGCTGCCGGCGCTGCGCGTGGGCGGCCAGTGGCGCTTCTCCAGTGACGCCATCGAGGTCTGGCTGCAAGACAGCGACCGCACCCGCGCGCCCGCGGCCGCAAGCGCGAACGACCTGTCTGAGCTGCGCCTCTCCGACCTGATCCCGATCAAAACCCTGCAAGCCCTCCAGGACCAATTTGCCGCGGTCCTGGGCATCTCGTCTTTCATCACCGACCTGGACGGCCAGCCGCTGGCGCCATGCAGCCGCTGCAGCCGTTTCTGCCGGCTGGTGCACACCACCGCGGCAGGCATGGCGGGCTGTCAGAGCTCCTGGCGCAGCGTGGCCCGTTCAGCCGACGAAGGCGCCAACATCCACACCTGCCATGCCGGCATCCGCTACGCCAGCGCGCCGGTCGAGATCAACGGCCAGCGCCTGGGCATGGTCACGGCCGGCCAGTTCTTGACCGAGCCGCCCGAGCCGGAGGCCTTTCGTCAACAGGCGCTGGCGACGGGCGCCCGCATCGGGGTTGATGGGGAGGCCCTGGCCGCGGCCGATGGCTCGCTGGAAATCGTCAGCGCAGAACGCGCCTTGCAAATCACCGCGCTGCTGGCCGTGATCGCCAATGCTCTTTCCAGCATCGGCTACCAGGGCTACCTGGCGCGGCAAGCCTTGTCCAAAATCGTGCAGCTCAGCGGCGCTGCGTCGCTGGAACAAAAAGGCTGAGTATCGGGTCACGCCAACGCTCGGCCTCATTTTCAGGAGCCTGCCATGCACATTCCTGCTTTCTTCAAGAACAACGCCACCTGGCTGATCGGTCTGACCGTGACTCTGACCGTGATTCTCGTGCCGTTGATTCTACTCCGTCCGCAGACCACGACCACGCCCGACGCGCCCCAGGCGGGGCTGCTGACGCGTGTGCCGGCGACCGATCACACCCATCTCCTCAAAGGCCCCTACGCCAACGGCGCCGAGGTCACCGCGGCCTGCCTCACTTGCCACCCGACCGCAGCGACCGAAGTAATGGCTACCACGCATTGGACCTGGGAGAGCCAACCGATCACGGCAACCTGGCGTTCGCAGCTGGTGACCATCGGCAAAAAGAACCAAATCAACAACTTCTGCATCAGCGCGCAGGGCAATGAGAAAAAGTGTACGTCCTGCCATGCCGGCTACGGCTGGTCAGATGACAAATTCGACTTTAGCAACGCGCTCAATGTAGATTGCCTGATTTGCCATGCCGGCAGCGGCACCTACGCCAAAGGCGATTACGGGTACCCGGCCGACGGGGTGAACCTGGTCGCGGCGGCGCAGAGCGTGCGCCGGCCCACGCGCGAAAACTGTGGAACCTGCCACTTCAACGGCGGCGGCGGCAACAACGTCAAACATGGCGACCTGGACACCAGCCTTAACTTTCCGTCCGATAGCCTGGACGTCCACATGAGCCGCTTGAACTTGCAGTGCACCGACTGCCATCAGACGCAGGCCCATGCCATCAAGGGGCGCCTGCTCGCCGACAACCTCGTCATCGCCAGGCAAGAGCAAGTCCAGTGCACCGATTGCCACGCCGACAAACCGCATGAGGACGACCGCATCAACGCGCACACCGAGAGCGTGGCCTGCCAGACCTGCCATGTTCCTGCTGTCGCGCTCAAGAATCCAACCAAGACCACCTGGGATTGGTCGGCTGCCGGACAGGACCGCCCCGAAGATCACTACACTTACCTGAAGATCAAGGGCGAGTTTCAGTACGAAAACAACGTGACGCCCACCTACCGCTGGTTCAACGGCAGCAACGCCTATCGCTACCTGCTGGGCGACACCATCACCCCGACGCAGCCCAGCATGATCAACCTGCCCGCCGGTGACATCCATGATCCCAACGCCAAAATTTTCCCCTTCAAAATCCACGTCGCGAAACAGCCGTACGACACGGTGAACAACATTCTGCTGGCGCCGCGCACCGCCGGCGAAGGCGGCTACTGGACGACCTTCGATTGGCCTTCGGCGTTGGCCCTGGGCGCGCAGGACAGCGGCATCGCTTTCTCCGGCCAGTACGGTTTTGCTGAAACCTGGATGTACTACCCGGCCACGCACATGGTGCAGCCCGCGGAAAATGCGCTGCAATGCGAGTCATGCCACAGCGCCTCGGGACGCCTGGACTGGCAGGCCCTGGGCTATGCCGGCGACCCCATCACCTGGGGCGGGCGCAACCAGGCCAAGTAGGGGAACCATCATGAACCTTCGATACCGCGCACTGATTTTTGGCCTGCTGGGATTGGCGCTGCTTGCGCTCTTTGGCCTGCCCTGGGCGGCCGCCCAGCCGGCAAGCAGCTCGTCGCCGCAGACCTCGCCGCTGCATCCGCAGTTCGCCTTGCTCGATGAGGCCGGAGCTACGGTCCTGACCAGCGGCAAGCCGGTCTCCACCATCAAAACCTGCGGCGCCTGTCACGACACCGCCTTCATCCAGGATCACAGCTACCACGCCGCCCTGGGCCTGAATCAATTGACGCAGCCTGGTCAGGTGACAGGCGGCCGCGCCTGGGACAGCAGCCCTGGCGCGTTTGGCCGCTGGGACGCGCTGCGCTACCGTTACCTCTCCCTGGCTGGCGATCCCCTACTCGACCTGGGCACCCCGGAATGGGTGATGGATTTTGGCGATCGCCACGTGGGCGGCGGCCCGGCTCTGATCACGCGTGACGGGCGCCCGCTGACCGCGCTGCCAGCCGATGCCAGTAACCCCGAAAGCGCCGTGCTTGACCCGGCGACCGGCCAGGCCACGGCCTGGGACTGGGCCGCGTCAGGCAGTGTGGAGATGAACTGCTTCCTCTGTCATCTGCCCAATCCGAACAACAGCGCCCGCATTGCCGCCCTGCAGAGCGGACAGTTTGGCTGGGCCAACACCGCCACGCTCGTTGGCAGTGGACTGGTCGAGGCGGTTGACAAGAGCTACCGCTGGAACGCCGACGCCTTCGAGGCCGATGGCAAACTCAAGCCGGACTTCATCCAGGTGCAGGCCCCCACCAACGCCAACTGCGGACAGTGTCACGGGCTGGTGCATACCGACGCCAAGACGCCCGTTGCCCTGACGACAGCCGCCACGACACCCTGGAGCACCCTGACGACCGGGCAGATCATCGCCGGGCAGCGCATCTCAGCCTCAGGCATGAACCTGGCAGGCAAGGCCGAGCTAACGCGACCGTGGGACGTACATGCGGCCCGTCAGGTGAAATGCACCGACTGTCACTTCTCACTCAATAACCCGATCTACTTCCAGGAGAGCGCCGCCACCCGGCCTGATAGCCTGGCTTTCGATCCGCGCCGGCTCGATTTTGGCGAATACCTGCAACGCCCGCTGCACGACTTTGCCAAAGGCTCCACCACGCAGCACACCATCGCGCCTGAGCTAAGCGACACCATGCGGCGCTGTGACAGCTGCCACAACGCCGCCGACACCCACGCATGGCTGCCCTACAGCGAACGTCACCTGAACACGCTGGCCTGCGAAACCTGCCACATTCCCCAGGTCTATGCTCCCGCCCTGCAAAGCGTGGATTGGACCGTGCTGACCGCCAGCGCCGAGCCGCGGCGTGAGTATCGCGGGGTAGATGGCGATCCGCAGTCGGCCGCCGCCCTTGTGACCGGCTTCCGACCGGCGCTGCTGCCGCGCGCAGACGTGGATGGCAAAACCCGTTTGGCGCCGCACAACCTGATTACAGCCTGGTACTGGGTTTACGGCGAGCCGGCGCGCCCGGTGCGCCTGCTCGATTTACAGGCTGCCTGGGGAGGCGCGGCCGGCTATCCGCCTGAGGTGGTGGCTGCCCTGGACAGCGACGGCAACGGCGCCCTAACCGCATCAGAGCTGGTGCTGGACACCGCCGCCAAGCAGGGCGTCATCGCCAACCGCTTGACCGCTTTGGGTTTGCAGAATCCCCGCATCGTCGGCGACGTGCAGGCTTACACGATCAGCCACGACGTGACCAATGGCGCCTGGGTGACCCGTGAGTGCCGCGCCTGTCACGGTGAAAAATCGCTCTTGACTCAGTCGTTCACCCTGGCCGCGGCCGGCCCCAGCGGCGTGACGCCGGCGCTGTTGACCAGCGGCAGCGCACCGCTGAGCGGCAGCCTCACCAGAGACGCAAACGGCGCCCTGCGCTATCAGCTCGATACAGCCGACCACAACCTCTACATCTTCGGCCGGTCGAGTATATCCTGGATAGATTGGTTCGGTCTGCTGGCCTTCGTCGGCACCCTGCTGGCCGTGGTCGTGCATGGCAGCCTGCGCTTTGCGTCTGCGCTGCGCCTGCCCAAACATACCCCGCAGCTCAAAAAGGTCTATGTTTACGCAGTTTACGAGCGATTCTGGCATTGGCTGCAGACCTTCACCATTCTCGGACTGATTTTCAGCGGGCTGATCATTCACAAACCCGATACGTTTGGTCTCTTCGCCTTCAAGTCAGTCGTGCAGGTGCACAACGTGCTGGCGGCCATCGTCGTCATCAATGCCGCGCTCTCCCTGTTCTATCACCTGGCCAGCGGTGAAATCAAACAGTTCATCCCGCGCCCCGGCGGCTTCTATGACCAGGCTATCGTGCAGGCCAAATTCTATCTGCAAGGCATCTTCAAGAACGAACCGCACCCCTTCGAAAAGCTGCCGCAGCGCAAGCTCAACCCCCTGCAGCAGCTCACCTACTTTGGCTTGCTCAACGTCCTTTTACCCGGACAGGTGATCACCGGCGCGCTGATGTGGGGCGCGCAGCGTTGGCCCGATGTGGCGCAGCGCGTCGGCGGGCTGCCGCTGCTGGCCCCGGTACATTCGCTGATCGCCTGGCTGCTCGCCGCATTCGTTGTGCTGCATGTCTATCTCACCACCACCGGTCATACGCCCCTGGCTTCGATCCAGGCCATGATGATCGGTTGGGACACGGTCGAAACGCATGCCGCGCCCACCACCCCAGGTCTTGGGGATTCTCTCAAACCAGTACAAGAGGCGCCGTCTTATGGCAACTAATACCAAGTCACTTTCTCCAGGGAAAACCTCCTGGCGCCTGGCTGACCTGAAGCGGGCAGCCAGCCGATTGTTCATGCAGCGCGCCGCCAAAGCCTACATCAATCCCTATTGGGCGGCCGTGCTGCTCGGCGTAGTGCTCTTTAGCGCCTTCTTCCTCACCGGCAACGGCCTGGGCGCGTCCGGCGGCCTCAACAACCTCATCGGTTTCGTCGAAGACCTGATCGCCCCCAGCCACGTGGATCGCGTGCCTTACCTGGTGAAGATCGCCGGCGGCGACAAGAACCCGCTCGACTCGTGGCTGGTCTTCATGGTCTTCGGCGCCCTGCTGGGCGGCTTCGTTTCCGGCTGGCGCAACGGCCGCCTGAAGGTGGAAACCGTGCGCGGACCGCAGATCACGCCGCGCACCCGCTGGTTGATGGCCTTCGTGGGCGGCGCGCTCATGGGCTATGGCGCCCGCTTTGCGCGCGGCTGCACCTCGGGGCAGGCCCTTTCCGGCGGCGCCGTGCTCTCGGTAGGATCATGGGCCTTCATGTTTGCCGTATTCGGCGGCGCCTACGCGCTGGCCTACACCCTGCGCAAGTTTTGGAACTAGATTGACATCTGGGCTGGAGGCATTATGACGCCATTTCCGCTTACACTTTCGACCTTGCTCGGCCATTGGGGCCAGTATGTCGTTTATTTGCTCATCGGCTTTGGGTTCGGCTACGTGCTCGAAAGCGCCGGTTTCGGCAATTCGCTGAAACTGGCCCGCCAGTTCTATTTCAAAGACCTGACGGTGCTCAAAGTGATGTTCGGGGCCATCATCACCGCCATGGTTCTGATCTTCGCGGCCACAGGCCTGGGCCTGCTCGATTATAACCTGGTGTGGGTCAACCCCACCTACCTTTGGCCTGGCATCGTTGGCGGGCTGATCATGGGCGCGGGTTTCATCATCGGCGGGTTCTGTCCTGGCACCTCGCTGGTGGCCATGGCAACCTTCAAGCTGGACGGCCTCTTCTTCGTCCTGGGCGGCCTGTTCGGTATTTTCCTCTTCGGCGAGACCGTTGACTCCTTCGCTGGCTTCTGGAACTCGTCCTACATGGGGCGCTTCACGATCCAGGATTGGCTGCATCTGCCGGTCGGTGTCGTGGTCTTGGGTCTCGTTCTGATGGCGCTGTTCATGTTTTGGGGCGGCGAACAGCTGGAGCGCATCTTCGGCGGGAAGAACCTCAAGCAGGAACCAAAGCTGCGCTACGCCGGCGCCGGCCTGATCACCCTGGGCGCCGTTGCCCTGATCTTCCTCGGCCAGCCCACCACAGCCGACAAATGGCAGACCCTGGCGCCGAGCAAGGCGCCTCTGCTGGAGACCCGCGCGGTGCAGATTCCGCCCGCCGAGCTGTTGGACGCGCTGCACAACGACGATCTGAAGGTCATCATGCTCGACATGCGCAGCGAGGGCGATTACAACCTGTTCCACATTGCCGGCGCGACGCGCGTCGCGCCCGAAAACCTGGCGGCGTTGATTCCCTCTCTGCTCCTGGAGCCGGCCAACGCCATCTTCGTCACCATGAGCAACGATGAAACGGCCGCCACCGCAGCCTGGAAGGCGCTGACCGCGGAGAGCGTGCCCAACGCCTACATCCTGGAAGGCGGCGTCAATCAGTGGCTGCAGACGTTTGCCAGCGCCGACCCTTCATTGCCCAAAGCCACGCCGACGGCCGCTGACGATCGCCTGCGCTACGAGTTCACGCTGGCCCTGGGCGCACAATCACCGGCCGCCACGCCCGATCCGCATGCGTTCGGGCTGCAATACACGCCGAAAATTCAGCTCAAGCTCAAGCGTGGGCCAACCAGCGGCGGCTGCGGCTAACCGCCGCCTCACCGTGGCGCGCCAATTCCCCGACTGACCATCCTTCGACCATCACCCAGCGCCGGCCTCCCGCTCCGGCAAGGTGGATGTGGCCGGCGCGCTGCGCCAGGTCCTGCCCTTTGCGCCGCTACGCGCGGCGCGGCTTGCAGGCCCCGCGCCCGCGCCAGATGGCATCATGCTGCCCGGTGAATGGGACGCGGCCGCGCACCGGCAATTACCGCTGGCCTTTCTTACCAACACCCCGCAACACGGCCAGCTCGACCTCTGGCTGCTGGCTTCGCCGGGCGCGGGCGACCGTCTGCTGATCGCGGCGCAGATCAGCGGCGTGCAGTTCACGGCCAGCGACGCGCTCTGGCTTTGGTTTGGCGGCGGCGATGTCAAATCGCTCAGCGCGGCCGCGGGGTGGCAAGACTGGCACTGGGCCAACGGTGCCCTGGTTCTGGACCGCGCCGCGGCCGTGCGCGGCGCGGTGAGTCAGACCAACGCCGGGCTGGTGTTCGAACTGGGCGCACCGCTGGCGTCATCCGATCCGAACGACGTTCAGCTTACACCCCTGCATGACAGCCTCTTTGCGGTCGCGTTCGGCCAGTCGTTCACCGACGCGTTTGGCGTCGGCCGGCTGGCGATTGGCACCTGGCCGGCCGATTTCTATCCTGGGCAGTGGGACAAGTTGGGGCGCCTGGCCCTGGCGCCGCCGGTCAGCGGCCACGTTAGCGGCGACGGCGTGGCCGACGTGGTGGATGTGCAGCACATCGCCCGGCGCTGGCCCAGCGACAGCCGCGATCCCGATTTCGACGCAGTGTACGACCTCAACGCCGACGGGCTGATTGATCTGCTCGACATCCAGTTGATCGCCGATTCCTGGGCGGACTGAATTTTTCTCCCACGAATTTCACCAATTTTCACGAATCGAGCTTCTGCCTTCGTGTCAATTCGTGTAATTCGTGGCAAAAGTCCGCCCAGTTTTCTCTCCCACGAATTTTACTAATTTTCACGAATCGAGATCCTGCCTTTGTGGCGATTCCCCCACGGCAGGTACTTCGTGATCGTCGTGCTGCTCCCACTATCCCGGCGCTACCGCACCAGGTAAGGCAAAAACTGAGGTTGTGACAGAGTTGTCGCGGCCAGGACGGTCAGAACGCCGCGACCGCTGGCGATCACCCTATCTCCTTGAGCAGATAGCTTGTTGACGCCGCCGGGGAGCGATTGGTAGCCAATCTGGCGCGGAGCAGAGGGGTGTGATACATCGAAGATGAAGATACCCCACATGGCGCCAACCAGAAGGTTGGCGCCAACCAAAGCGACTGAACTAAGAAAAAGATCCTCTGGAGAGACATATGACCCAAGCTCAACGATCCGTGTCGGGTTGTGAACATCGAGGATGTCCACCCTATTCCACCTTACTGCATAGACGAGTCCGTTGACAATGTCTAGATCGCTATAAAAGCTCTCGTGACAGCACGTTCCCAGGACGGTTGGGTTTGCGGGATTGCTGACATCAATCAGCGTCAGGTCGGTGCCTGCAACGAATAGGGTTGTGCCTGCAATCTTCAAAACAGAGGCATTCGGCGGAGCTTCGAATTCGGACATCAAGACGGGATTGGACGGCCGATGAAGATCAATGATTTGAATCCTAAGATAGTGATACGAGCGACTGGTGTCTCCCAATACGTAGGCGTATCCAGAGGCTGTCACTGTCTCCTGAATCATATACAATTCTGGGTTGTAGGTCCCTACAACGCCCGGACTGCCCGCCAGGTCTACATCCACCAACTGCAGTGGGCCGGTGCGGTTCGCCACCAACACCAGGTCGCCGCTCATCGCCAAGGCCTCGATCCCACCATAGACCGGAAGCGTGAAGCGGAGCGATGGCCGCGCCGGGTCGCTAAGATCGAAGGCCTGCAGGTTGGCCCGTGCGCCTTCGACGAAGACCGAACTTTCCTGCACGGCAAACGGACTCGAATTCGAAGGCCCAGGTTCCAGGTACTGCGCCAATTGACCGGGCAAATGAAGAGACCCTTTATCCAGGATCATAAGCCCCCAGAAATCCACACCCAGGTAGATGAAGTAGCGGGTGACGACGAATCCCCTGGCACTGCTCCACGGCGGCGCATACGTGAAAAGAGAGACTGGCCGGCTCGGATCGCGAATGTCGAGGACCTGCATTCCAAGGGAGCTGATTAAATAGGCCTGATCTCCGAATACTTGCACCAGCGAAGCATCGGTAGCCTCAAAACGACCACGAAGGCGAGGATTTGCTGGGTCACTAATGTCGAGAATATGCAGACCTAAAGAGGAGGCATAAAAGGCGAGGTTTCCGTGCAAATCAAAATCGTAGGCGTTAAGACCGGTGCTGTAGCGACCGCGCAGAATCGGCTGGGCAGGGTGACTGACATCTATTATCAGGAGTCCATTGTCTCCATCAGCGAGCCACACCAGGTTGTCCCGAAACCGCACACGAAATGCAATGCCCGCGGTGTCGTAGACTCCTAGCAGCGTGGGAGACATTGGGTTAGAAACATCTACGATGAGCAGTCCATCTTCTCCGGCAGCGACATACGCCACAGTCCCGCTAACGTCTACCCCATGTACTCGATGCGAAGACAGAATGCTGAGCAATCGAGGTTTGGCTGGATCCGCCACGTCAACGATGATGAGGCCGCCTTCGATGTCCGCAATGTAGGCCAGTCCACGATCATCGAACGCGATATGCCTTGCGCTTCCGGGAGTATCGAAGGCGCCCAAGCGGCGAGGGTGGCGCACATCACTCACATCAACGGCTTCGAAACCGGCGTCGCCGAGCGACACCAGCGCCAGATCGTTGCGCACTGCCACATCCCAAACCTGATCGGATATCCCCAGGGTGCTTGCCACTGAAAAGGAACTGACCTGATGCACATCGAAGATCACGAGACCGGTACTGTCGGTCATGACGTAGGCTTGCTCATCCTTGACCTGGACGGTGAGAGCCGAACCGTGCGTGCTGTAACTCCCCAGGGAGTATGGCCCCAGGGGATTGCTAATATCAACGATGTGCAGACCAGCGCCGTATCCGGCCACGAACAGTCGCGACCCCTCAAGCGCCAGATCGAGGCTGTAGCCAGGCAAATTCAGAAAACTGCGACCAACAGGGCGGCCAGGATCGCTCACATCTATGACCATGATGCCAGCGTTATAGCTCACGTACGCATAGGTTCCAACAACAATCACATCGGTTGTCTGGCCGCTGAACCCAGTGGACCCCCGAAGAACAGGCGCAGCCGGATTCGTGACATCCACGACGAGCAGTGCCCCACCATCTGTAACATAGGCCAGGTGTCCAACGACTGCAACGCCGTTGGTTGCACTGTGGCTGGCGAGGCGTCCGACCAGCCTGGGCGTCTCGGGGGTGGTAACATCCAGGATATACAACCCAGCTTCCGAGTTTGCGACAAACGCGAGACCTCCAGCCACCGTGATGTTCTCACTGAAACTGGGTAGATCGTAATCCGCGACGCGAACGGGTGTGAACGGATCGGTGACGTTGATGATCCGGAGTCCGCCGCTGCGGTAGACAACATAAGCCAGGCGATCCACGACGGTGATCGCCGTGACAACGTCGGGCAAGATGGCGCTGGAGCCAAGCTTTTGCGGGTGGGCGGCGTCGCTGATGTCCAGAATCACCATGCGTGCGCTAACGCCAAGATAGGCGTAGTTGCCGCTGACGAACACGGCGGTTCCCCCGCCACCGGTCTGGCTGAGCAGATCAAGCGCTACTCGAGAGAAAGGGGTTGCAGTTGGCTGCACCTGCGCACGAATCGAGCCTGCTTCCTCATGCGCAAGCGTGAAGTTTGTTCTCGCTGGCAGCATGGATGGTGGTTGGGCCGCCACAATCGGCTGTCCGAGCAGGCAAATGCAAAGACAACATAAGGTCAAACGGCTTACCAGGCTCCTGGAAAGACTGACGGCGGTCTTGGAAGACAGGGGCGTTGCGCGTGAATTGGACAAGCGCGAGCGTGAAGAGGTGAGATGGAACATAACCACAGACTCCTTTCGTGCAGCAATCGAAACAGGACGGGTCAGGGAGATTGCCGGAAGGCTTCGGGTTTCTTCGAGAAATCCGAAGTCTGGGAAATCGCTGACTGCTGGTAAGGAGGTCGCAGGCGGGAGAAAACAGACTCGCCAGGGACTTTCGACGGCGGAAGACGACTCGGAAGGCGGGGGGCAGACTTGTGACTGGTCACAGCATACCACGCGCGCGGCGCTCTGTCAAGAGGCAATTCGGGGAGTCACGAAGGCGCCAGGGATTACTCCTTTGCGTCCTGGCGTCCCTGCGTTGACCTGATGCTCCATCCGCTGCATTCACTCGCCCGGCCGTTTGCCGATTCCTTCATTCACAGAGTAAAATAGAAATATCCCCTGACAACGGAGGCAAGAATGTCACTCAAAGAGCAACTAAACCAAGAATTGCATGAAGCCATGAAAGCCCGTGACGCACGTCGCCGCGACACCCTGCGTCAAGTAATCACCGGCGTCAAAAATATGGAAGTGGAAGTCGGTCATCCGCTGACCGATGCCGAAGTGCTCGATGTCATCGGCCGCGAGGCCAAGCGCCACCGCGAGTCCATCGCGGAGTTCGGTCGGGGCGGACGCCAGGACCTGGTGGATCAAGAGCAGGCCGAGCTGATCATCCTGGAAGCCTACCTGCCCCAGCAGATGAGCCGCGCCAACATCGAAGTCCTGGTGCGCCAGGCCATCAGCGAGCTGGGCGTCAGCGGCAAAGCGCAGGCCGGCCAGGTGATGAAACACCTGATGGCGCAGGTCAAGGGCCGCGCCGACGGCAAGCTGGTCAACCAGGTGGTGCAGGAATTGCTGAACTAAAATTTACCACAAAGAGCACAGAGAGCACAGAGAATATAAACGCGAGTGAGGATCATCATGGATGTTCTCGAATCGCAGCTGAACGTCACTGACCCGACTTTCCAGCTCAACCAGGCCCATAACCAGGCCCTGGCGACTGAACTGCGCGCGCGCCTGGCCGATGCCCGCCAGGGCGGCGACGCCAAGGCCCATCAGCGCCACCGTGAGCAGGGCAAGCTCTTCGTGCGCGATCGCCTGGAGCGCTTGCTCGACCCTGGCGCGCCCTTCCTGGAGTTGTCGCCGCTGGCGGCCCAGGGCCTGTACGGCAACGAAGCGCCGGGCGCGGGCATCGTCACCGGCATCGGTCTGGTCAGCGGCCGCGAGGTGTTGATTGTCGCCAACGACGCGACCGTCAAGGGCGGCGCCTATTACCCACTGACGGTCAAAAAGCATCTGCGCGCCCAGCAGGTCGCGCTCGAAAATCGGCTGCCCTGCATCTACCTGGTGGATTCCGGCGGCGCGTTTCTGCCTATGCAGGACGAGGTCTTCCCCGATGCCGATGACTTTGGCCGCATCTTTTACAACCAGGCAGCGATGAGCGCGGCGCGCATCCCTCAGATCGCCGTCGTCATGGGTTCCTGCACGGCCGGCGGCGCGTACGTGCCCGCGATGAGTGATGAGACGATCATCGTCAAAGGCACCGGCACCATCTTCCTCGGCGGGCCGCCCCTGGTCAAAGCCGCCACCGGCGAAGAGGTCAGCGCGGAAGAGCTGGGCGGCGCCGATGTGCACACGCGCACCTCCGGCGTGGCCGACCACTACGCGCTCGATGACGAACACGCGTTGGACTTGTGCCGCGGCATCGTGGAAACGCTCAACAGCAGCAAAACCGTGGGACTGGATGTGGCGCCGCCCGAAGAGCCGCTCTATGATCCAGCCGAGCTATACGGCGTGATTCCAACGTCGTTCAAGACGGCGTATGACGTCCGTGAGGTGATTGCGCGCCTGGTGGATGGCAGCCGCTTCCGCGAGTTCAAGGCTCTCTACGGCACGACCCTGGTCTGCGGCTTTGCGCGTCTCTACGGCTATCCCGTGGGCATCATTGCGAACAACGGCATCCTCTTCAGCGAATCGTCCCTCAAAGGCGCGCATTTCGTCGAGCTGTGCAGCAGCCGCAAGATTCCGCTCCTCTTTCTGCAGAACATCACCGGCTTCATGGTCGGTCGCGCCTACGAGGCCGGCGGCATTGCCAAGGATGGCGCCAAACTGGTGCACGCCGTAGCCAACGCCGCCGTGCCCAAGCTGACGGTCATCATCGGCGGCTCGTTTGGCGCGGGCAACTACGGCATGTGCGGCCGCGCCTACAGCCCGCGCTTCCTGTGGATGTGGCCCAACAGCCGCATCAGCGTCATGGGCGGCGAGCAGGCCGCCAACGTCCTGCTGACCGTCAAGCAGGATCAGCTGGCGCGGTTGGGCAAGCCGCTGCTCAGCGCCGACGAGCAGGCCGCGTTCAAACAGCCGATCCTGGACAAGTATGAGAAAGAGGGCAGCCCCTACTACTCCACGGCGCGGCTGTGGGACGACGGCATCCTGGATCCACCGGAGACGCGCCGCGTGTTGGGACTGGCCCTTTCGGCCTGCCTCAACGCCCCGCTGCCGGAAACGACCTACGGCGTGTTCAGGATGTAGTGCAAGAGGTCTTAGCCACAAATTACACGAATCTATCTGGCGCCTGAGCACCATTCGTGAAATTCGTGAAATTCGTGGCAAAGAGGGTGGGGTTACGAATTACACGAGTATTGTCTGCCTTCTCCCCCTATCCTGTCCGCAGGTGAAATGGCATGTTTGACAAGGTTTTGATTGCCAATCGCGGCGAAATTGCCGTGCGTATCATCCGTGCCTGCCAGGAAATGGGCATCCGCACGGTGGCCGTCTATTCCGAGGCCGATGCCGAGGCGCTGCACACCGCCCTGGCCGATGAAGCCGTGCTGATCGGGCCGCCCGCGCCCGGCCAATCGTACCTGCGCGGCCATACGATCATCCAGGCTGCGCTGGAACGCGGCTGCCAGGCCATTCACCCCGGCTATGGCTTCCTGTCGGAAAATGCCGATTTTGCCGCGGCCGTGGGCAAGGCCGGCCTGGTCTTCATCGGCCCCACGCCAGAGGCGATGCGCGCCATGGGCAGTAAAACGGCGGCCCGCGCGGCGATGCGCACGGCCGGCGTGCCCATGGTGCCGGGCTACCAGGAGAGCAACGCCGACGCCGATCTGCTGGCGGCCGCGGACGCGCTGGGCTTCCCGCTGCTGGTCAAAGCCGCGGCCGGCGGCGGCGGCAAGGGCATGCGCATCGTGGAACGGCCGCAGGCTCTGGCGGACGCGCTGCACTCGGCGCGGCGCGAGGCGCAGAACGCGTTTGGCGATGATCGCATCTACCTGGAGAAATACCTGGCCGAGCCGCGCCACGTCGAATTCCAGGTCATGGGCGATCAGCACGGCCATGTCGTGCATCTCTTCGAGCGCGAATGTTCGGTGCAGCGCCGCCATCAGAAGATCATCGAAGAAACGCCTTCGCCCGTGCTGACGCCGGCGCTGCGCGCGGCCATGGGCGCGGCTGCGGTGCAAGCCGCGCGTGCGGTCAACTACACCAACGCCGGCACCATCGAATTCCTGGTAGATGCCGAGCGCAACTTCTATTTCCTGGAGATGAACACCCGCCTGCAGGTGGAGCATCCGATCACCGAAGCCGTGACCGGCATTGACCTGGTCAAGGCCCAGCTGCGCGTCGCGGCCGGCGAGCCGCTGCCCTTCAGTCAGGCCCAGCTCAGCCAGCGTGGGCACGCCATCGAATGTCGCATCTACGCCGAAGACCCGGCCAACCAGTTCCTGCCCAGCATCGGCCCGGTGTTGCGCGCGGTCGAGCCGGTGGGGCCGGGGGTGCGCGTGGACGCCGGCATCAGCACCGGCGCCGAGGTCATGCTGCACTACGATCCGATGATGGCCAAGCTGATCGTGTGGGGCGAAAATCGCGCCGCGGCCCTGGGCAAGATGGCCTGGGCGCTGGAGCATTACATCGTCCTGGGCGTCACGACCAACATTCCCTTCCTGCGGGCCGTCATCCAGCATCCGCTCTTTCAGGCCGGCGAGGCCACCACGCACTTTGTGGATGAGCATTTTTCCAGCTGGCAAGCAGGCGGGGAGGCGCTGCCCGACGAGGCGCTGATCGCGGCCGCGCTGTCCGACCTGCTGGAAGGCCAGGCGCGGGCGGGCGCGGGCGGGCCGGGCCTGGCTGCGCCCAGCGGCGACCCTTTCAATCCCTGGCGCCAGGCCGATCATTTTCGGCTGGGCCACGGCCGCTGACGCCGGCGCCCCATCATGAACTGTAATTTCACCTTTGCCCATTACCGGGAAATCCTGACCACCGCCAGGGATCTGGGCTATGCCTGCGTCAGCTTTCAAGACTTGCTCGACGGCAAGGCGGCGGGCGCGCCGCGCGTGCTGCTGCTGCGCCACGACATTGATTTCACCGTGGTCAACGCCCTGCGCCTGGCCCAGATCGAGCATGAGCTGAGCGCGACGGCCAGCTACTTTGTGCGCCTGCACGCGCAGCACTACAACCCCCTGGCCTTGACCACCATGCGTCAGCTGCACGAGATTCAGCGTCTGGGCGGCGAGCTTGGCTTGCACTACGAGGCGCCCTACGTGGCCGCGCTCGGCTTCGATGATGAAGAAGGACTGCGCCGCGAAAAATTGATCCTGGAGACCGGCCTGGCGATCGCGCTGCAGGGCGTTTGCCCGCACGAGGTGGTACGCACCAACACCATGGTCCTGCCCGACGCGGCCGTCCGCGCGGCGGGCTTCCGCTATCAAGCCTACGCGCCGCAGTTCTTCGGCGGCTTCAAGTACCTGAGCGACAGCAGCGCGCGCTGGCGTGAAGGCTGCGTCTGCGGCTGGCTGGGCCGCCAGGACCGGCTCTACGTCCTGACGCATGGGTTCTGGTGGTATGAACAAACACCGCTAGAGAACTACTGACTTTCAAGTCAGACCTGCCGAAGGAGGAGGCTGATCGCATGGCGCGTGTACCACCGCTGCGGCCACTACACCCGGATCGTCAATTGATTACTTTGAAACTGAATCAGTTTCGCCGTCTCTCCACGGAGGAGATTATCGCTTCGTTGCGGCCTGGGCAGGCAGGTTCACTAAAGGCAAGACGCGACGGGACAATCCTCGATGGACATCATCGCCTGAAAGTCCTGCGAGAACGGGGCGTTGATGTTGATGTTTTACCACGCGAAGTCGTTGGAAGCGCGGAGGTCGAATGAAAACTATCTATTGGTTGGATGGTCCCTGGCCCGGTCGCCTGGCGATCGTGGCCCGACCGCGGGGCGATGAATGGCTAACCGATGAAATCGGTCAGTGGCGCCACCGTGGCATTGACGTGGTCGTTTCGTTGCTCACCCCGCGCGAGAGTCGGGAGCTTGGGCTGGGCCAGGAAGCGGTCATCAGCGCGCAACAAGGGATTGAATTCATCCCATTTCCCATTCCTGATCGTGATGTGCCGGCATCGTTGGATGCAATGCAAAACCTCGTGGCAAAAGTAACGGCATGGTTGATGCAGGGAAAGAATGTTGCGATCCATTGCCGCCAGGGAATTGGCCGCTCCGCGCTGCTTGCAGCCAGTCTGTTGGTGAGCGCCGGGGTGGAGGTCGAACATGCCTTCCAGCAAATTGAAGCTGCCAGGGGGGTGGCGGTGCCCGATACCCCCGAACAACGGCAGTGGGTCGTACAATTTGCCCGTTGGATTCTTGTGCCTGCGCGATCGTGAGAAGTCTCGTCAAGGGTCACGCGTTGTTTCCTGCAGCATCGGAACCAGCCTGTATTTGCGTCAGTGGAGACTCAGTATCTCATCCCGGTATGTCAGCCGCCCGGAACGGCCGCTGGCTACATGACATTTTGGTTGGAAAGTGCCGCGTTAGTGCTGGTGATCGTAGCCCTGGATCAGCTGATCTGGCGACCGCCCATCTCCTGGTCAGAGCGTTTCAAACTGGACAAGAACATGAAACAATACACTGAACAGGAAGCCTGCCATCCGACGGCTTTAGACAGCAAGCACTTCAACCCCAATACCGACCTTCCCTATGGCTTAGGTAGCAATCATGTCTACACGGCTATGAACGACTTCTTGAGCTTCCTCGAATTTGTAAACACTCAATTGCACACCAAACAGATCGCGCGCCTTGAGTCCATGCTAATGCCTGCTAACTTCAGCAGCATTGTCGGCGAGTTCATGTCCTCAACCATCCCCAAATACTGCTCTGCGCTTGTGAAAAATCGGTATCACAACGGGCATCCTGACTTGATTCCGGCTGCCATGTTTCCTGATAATGCAATTCAACATGCTCAGGATGGAATAGAGATCAAGGCATCTCGGTATATGCGTGGCTGGCAAGGTCATAACCCAGAAGATGTCTGGCTGATGGTTTTTGTGTTCGATTGCAACCGCCCCAAAGATGTGGCGCCGCGACCCTTTCAATTCGTGAAGGTCGTTGGCGCTCAACTCTCAAAAAGTGATTGGCTCTTTTCGGGGCGCTCAGCAACAAGTCGCCGTACCATCACCGCAAGTGTCACCGAGTCGGGTTATCGGAAAATGACAGCCAATTGGATTTACCAGAACTCAGACTTCGAGTAAATCAAGCAGGTTGAGTTGCGCGGTGTCTGTTTCCACCGTCAGGCGAGCAAGTCGTGGGATGGATTGCTTGCTCATCTCGAAGTAGTCAACAAAACGCTCAATGCCGATGCTGGCAATTCCTTGCGCTTGCGCTGCAGCAATCGTGGAACCCGATCCCATAAATGGATCAAGCACAACGCCCGTGCCGAGAGGCAATGCCGCGCGCACCAACTGTCGCAGAAACGACTGGGGTTTGAGACTGGGGTGATTCGCAATATCACGCTCACGACGTGGTGTTCTTTCACTTACGATCACATCGGCAAAGGGCCGATCGAGACTCACGCGCCTGAGACCGCCAGTTCCATACGCGCGCAGGCAATCACTGACCGTCATCCCCGGCGGCGCCGGTTTCCTGAAGATACCCCAGGGTTCATAACAGCTCCGCGGTAGTGAGCAAACCTCTGGGAACTCATGCTCGGCGTTTTTCGGGCGATCACCGCCGCGAAAAGTACGCACCAGGCGGATCAGCTCTCCGCGAAACTCTAAACCGCTGTCTACCAACGCCGAAAAAACCAACTGTGAAAGAAAGGCATTGCTCGCTATAAAAACGTGACCGCCAGGCAGCAAAGCTTTTTCAGAGAGTTTGCCCCATTCAAAAAAGAACCGATAAAGGGCACGTCGTTCCTTTAGGTTGAGCGCGGTAAAGCGTGGTAAGGGCGCACGGTTGCTTCCATCGAATGAGGGTGGAATTCGCCAGATGCCGCCGTTGCCATTTGCGCGTTTTTCGATTTGATCGAAATCATACTCTTTCACACCGTAGGGAGGGTCGGTCACAATGGCGTGAAAACTATTGGCGGGAATTCTACCCATCCACTCGAAACAATCGGCATGAAGGATGAAGGAAGTGCCAAAGGTGTGGCATTGGTAGTCGAGCGTAAAAAGAGTTTGATCATTCATGGCGCACCTACTCGGTTATGGCATCACCGATGGAATAGACCGGGCTTAACTCACGTACCATCGTCGCCAATCTTCTTCGCTCCGTGTCATCTTCGGCCAGAAGGCTCTCGAAATCGGTCATGCTCAGAAGGATAGCCTGGGCAGCGTTGCGACGCTGAATAACATAGCGGGTGCCATTGCGAACGGCATCATCGAGCATCCTGCCAAAATTATTCTGAGCCTCCGTAGAGGCAATTAATCGAGTCTTCATGCCAACCTCTTACAGCTAATTTAGCTAAGATAGCTAGATTATACGCTTGATCTCCTCGGTTGTCAAGAGATGATGTTGGCTCAGATCTTTACGCCGCGCAAATAAGCGGTTGCGCTGCCCCAAGCCACCGTCTGCCCCAGCAGCTGCTGCTCGATCAGGGCGCGCACGAAGGCCAGGGCATCGCCGTCCAGCTGCTGCGCCAGGCGCTGCAGGTAGCTGGGACGCCCACCGTCGTCGTTCTCCGCAAACCAACGCGCTAACAGCGCCGGCGTGATCCGCACCTCGCTCGTTTCCGCAACGACGTCGAGACTCACATCCTCGAAACCGGCCGCCAGCGCCATCCGCGGCAGATCATGCGCATCCCAGTTGACCAGGGCGTCGTCGGGCGCGGCGTAGATCGCTTCTTCAGCGGCCTGCCAGCCCTGCGCCAGGTCTGCCGGCAGGCTGCGGCGGTCCACCAGCGCGTAAATGCGCTGCGTGGCCTGGGGGACGGTCTGCGCCAGGGCCAGGCGCCCCCCAGGCGCCAACAGCGCGTCCAGGATGTGCAGCATGGCAATCTTGTCGGGCTGCGCGGTTAGGGCATTGCGCCCCACGATGACATCGAAGCGCGTCGGCTCTTCCAGGGCGGCCACGAGGGCCGGCAGCTCAGCGACAGCCCCGGTCAGGATCACCGGTCGCTCCAGCGGGTCAAGGTTGTTAGCCATCTGCTGCAAAGCCTGGGCCTCGCGCGCGCTGGCCGCCAGCGCCCACACGCCGCCGACCGGCGTCCGCCGCAGCGCCTCCCAGGTGAGCAGGCCGTTGCCCGCGTTGAGGTCGAGCACCAGGCTGTGCCGTTCGATCCCCGCCAGCGTCATCACCCGCTCGCGCAGCCGCGCCAGCTGCTCACCCAGGTTGCTCAAGGTGCGCTGCAGCCACAGGTTGGACGCGGGCGGGCCTTGCCCCGCGCGCGCCGATCCCCAGGTATCGCGGCCGGGCACGGGCGCGGCCTCTTCGCCCTCCAGCATCGCGGAAAGCTGCGCCTCACGCCGCCGCGCCACCTCATCCCGAATCTGATGCTCATAGCCCAGGCTGCCGGGCTGATAGAACAGACGGCCCTGCAAACTGGTCGGCAGGTACTGCTGCGCCACCCAATGATCGCGGTAAGCGTGCGGGTAGAGATAGCCCTGGCCATGTCCCATTGCCTCGGCGTCACGGCTGGCATCCTTGAGGTGATCCGGCACCTCCGCCTCCTGCTCCTTTTCGACGGCGCCCAGCGCATCGAAGAAAGCAAAGGCGCTGTTGCTCTTGGGCGCGGTGGCCAGGTAAAGGCAGGCCGTCGCCAGGTGAAAGCGCCCCTCCGGCAGCCCGACGTAGTCGAACGCCTGCGCGGCGGCCACCACAACCTGCAGCGCGTGCGGATCGGCCATGCCCACATCCTCGCCGGCAAAAATCAACATGCGCCGGAAGATGAAGCGCGGGTCTTCGCCCGCGTAAATCATCTTCGCCATCCAGTAGAGCGCGGCGTCGGCGTCCGAACCGCGCAGCGATTTGATGAACGCGCTGATCGTATCGAAATGCGCGTCGCCATCCTTGTCGTAGAGCACGGCCCGGCGCTGAATGGACTCCTCCGCCACCTCGCGCGTGATGTGGATCAAGGGCTGGTCCGGGCTGGGCTGCGTGGTCTCCACGGCCAGCTCCAGCGCGTTGAGGACGCTGCGCGCATCGCCGTTAGCCACGCTGACCAGGTGATCGAGCGCATCCTCATCGAGCGCCACCGCCAGTTTGCCGTAGCCCCGTTCTGGGTCGGCCAGGGCCTGGCGCGCGACGGCGCGCAGATCATCTTCAGTCAGCGTGCGCAGCTGAAAGATGCGGCTGCGACTGACGAGCGCCTTGTTGACCTCGAAATAGGGGTTTTCCGTGGTCGCGCCCACCAAAATAACGGTACCGTTCTCCACCCAGGGCAGCAGCGCGTCCTGCTGCGCCTTGTTGAAGCGGTGCACCTCGTCCACGAAGAGAATGGTCTTCTGCCCGTACAGCCCACGGCGTTCCTGCGCCACCGCCACGGCGTCGCGAATATCCTTGACCCCGGCCAGCACCGCGTTGATGGCGATGAAATGGGCGCTGGTGGTATTGGCGATGATGCGCGCCAGGGTGGTCTTGCCGCTGCCGGGCGGCCCCCAGAAGATGACGGACGACAGCTGGTCGGCCTGAATGGCGCGGCGCAGCAGGCGGCCCGGCCCGACGATGTGCTCCTGGCCGATGAACTCGTCCAGCGTGCGCGGGCGCATGCGCGCGGCCAGGGGCGCTTCCTGGTCGGTTGCCTGCTGGCGACGCAGGTCGAACAACGTGGTGTTGGTGGATGATGCGGACATGACAGCCTCTGGTGCAATCAACAAACGCAGTGCCACGGGGTATGCGTCATTGTAGCGCAAAGGTGCCCGCGCGCCAAGCCTGTCCGCGGGCTGATAACCCGACCTGCGGTTTGTTTGTCGTCCTGCGCCGCGTTGTGTTACAATGGCTCATCGGCTCGCGGCGCAGAGTAGCCCAGGAGGCAGGCGATGACAGTCCCAGAGATGACGATTCGAGAACTGCAGACGCACATGCAGGCCGGCGCGCTCACGAGCCGCGGCCTGGTCGAGATGTACCTGGCCCGCGTGGCTGAGCTGGATCGCCAGGGGCCAACCCTCAACGCCGTCATCGAGATCAATCCAGACGCTCCAGAGATCGCCGCGGCGTTGGACGCTGAGCGCGCGCAAGTCGGGCCGCGCGGTCCGTTGCACGGCATCCCCATCCTGCTCAAGGACAACATTGACACCGGCGACCGTATGCAGACGACGGCCGGCTCGCTGGCGCTGGTGGGCGCGCCCGCGCCGGCCGATGCCTTCATCGTCCAGCAGCTGCGCCAGGCCGGCGCGGTCATCCTGGGCAAGACCAACCTCAGCGAATGGGCCAATTTCCGCTCGTCGCACTCCACCAGCGGCTGGAGCAGCCGCGGCGGGCAGACACGCAATCCGTATGCGCTGGACCGCAACCCCTCCGGCTCCAGCTCCGGCTCGGCCGTGGCCGTGGCCGCCAATCTGTGCGCCGCGGCCATCGGCACCGAAACCGACGGCTCGATCACTTCGCCGGCCTCGGTCAATGGCATTGTCGGGCTTAAGCCGACCGTGGGGCTGGTCAGCCGCCGCGGCATCGTCCCCATTGCGCACAGCCAGGACACCGCCGGCCCCATGGCGCGCACAGTAGCCGACGCAGCAATCCTGCTGGGTGCGCTGACCGCGCGCGATGCGCAGGACGCGGCGATGAGCGGGCGCGCAGGCCCGGTTTATACCGACTACACGCCCTTCCTCGATGCGCGAGGTCTGGCCGGGGCGCGCATCGGCGTGGCGCGCAACTTCTTCGGCTTCAACGAACAGGTGGACGGCCTGCTGGAGGGATGCTTGCAGGCGCTGCGCGGCGCCGGCGCGGAGGTCATTGACCCGGCGCCGCTGCTGACCGCCGGTCAGTATGATGAAAACGAGACGCTCGTGCTCCTGACCGAGTTCAAGGCCGGCCTCAACGCCTATCTGGCCCAGCGCGGCGCGGCCGCGCCGGTGCACTCGCTGGCAGACATCATCGAATATAATCAAAGCCATGCCGGCCAGACCATGCCCTTCTTCGGCCAAGACCTGATGCTGAAAGCGCAGGGGCAGGGGCCATTGACGAACCGGGCTTACCAGCACGCCCTGGCGACCAATCAGCGCCTGGCGCGCGCCGAGGGCATCGACGCCACCCTGACCGCGCAGCGCCTCGATGCCATCGTCGCCGCGACCTGCACGCTGCCCTGGCTGACCGATCCCATCAACGGCGATCATTATCACGGCAGCTGCACATCGCCGGCCGCGGTCGCCGGCTATCCGCACATCAGCGTGCCCGCCGGGCTGATTCAGGGTTTGCCGGTCGGCCTGTCGTTTTTTGGCGGCGCCTACCAGGAGGCGACGTTGATCCGCCTGGCCTACGCTTTTGAGCAGGCCACGCTGGCCCGGCGGCCGCCGCAGTTCTTGCCCAGCGCGCCGCTCGGTCGCGCCTGACCACGACATTCACTGCGAGGTTCATGGTCCATGGAGTTTTTTCTTTCTGCTCGCCCCCCATTCAACCTAGCGGTCGTCGTCAACTCGCACGGCTGGGTGCAGCTGGCGCCGTTCAGCCATGACCAGGGGTCGGATGGTTTCGATTACCTCATGGAACTGGGCAGCGGCCAGGTGATTGATCTGCGCGTGCGGCCATCCGCCCCAAACCAGGTGCAGGTTGACAGCACAGCCTCCTTGACGCCGGCCGCGGAAGCTGAGCTGGCCGGCCGCGTCGCCTGGATGCTGGGGCTGGATCAGGACCTGACGCCGTTCTATGAACTGGCGCGTGCGGAACCGAAGCTGGCGCACGTGGCCGCGCAGGCGCGCGGACGCATCCTGCGCTCGGCCACGCTGTTCGAGGACGCCATCAAGACGCTGTGTACGGTCAACACGACCTGGGCCGGCACCAAGCGCATGGTGCGCAGCCTGGTGGAACAGTACGGCGCCGAACGGCCCGGCGCGCCGGGACAGCGCGCTTTTCCCACACCCGCCCGCCTGGCCGCGGCCAACGAGCAGGACCTGCGCGCCCAGGCCAAATTGGGCTTCCGCGCGCCCTTCGTCCTGGGCCTGGCGCAGGCCAGCGCGGCCGGTCAGCTGGACCTGGAGGCGCTGGCCGCGTCCACGGCGCCCACACAGGAGGTGCGCAAAGAGCTGCTGCGCATCAAGGGCATCGGCGACTACGCGGCCGCCAACCTGCTGATGATCCTGGGCCGCTATGATTTCATTCCGGTGGATTCCTGGGCGCTGAAGGTGGTGTCGAAAGAGTGGCACAACGGCCAACCCATCGGCCGCGCGGAGGTCGAGGCTGCGTTTGCGCGCTGGGGTGAGTGGAAGGGGCTGGCGTATTGGTTTTGGGCGTACTCGTAGGGTCAACCCTTGCGGTTGACCGTGGGGCCAACCCTTGCGCTTGATCCCACGGTCAGGCCAGGCCATGCAGCGCGCGCAGGCGCTGCAGAAGAGCGCTGATGTCGCGCTCGGCTCGCGGCGCGGGGCCAAACGGGTCCTGAATTGCGGCCTGGTGATCGTGCAGCAAGGCCAGCGTGTTGCGCACGCCATACGCCAGCACATCCAGATTGTAGCCGCCTTCCAGGGCAAAGACGATCTTGCCCGCGCACAGCTCGTCCGCCATGCGCAGCAGTTCGCGCGTCAGATGCGCATAGCCGCTGAGCGACAACGCCATGCCGGCCAGGGGATCGTCCCAGTGCGCATCGTAGCCGGCCGAGACCAGGATGAGCTGCGGCTGGAAACGCCGCGCCAGCGGCCACAGAACCTGCGCAAAGATCGCGGCGTAGCCCTGATCGCCCACCTCTGGCGGCAGCGGAACATTGACGGTAGCGCCCAGTCCCGCGTCGCGGCCTGTGTCGAGGAGAGCGCCCGTGCCAGGGTAGTACGGGTACTGATGGGTCGAAAAGAAGAGCACGCGGGGATCGTCATAGAAAATGGACTCGGTGCCGTTGCCGTGATGCACGTCGAAGTCTACGATCAGGATGCGCGGCAGGCCAAGCTCAACCTGCGCCGTGCGCGCGGCCAGGGCGACGTTGCTGTAAAGGCAAAAACCCATACCCGCGTCTGCGCTGGCGTGATGGCCCGGCGGTCGAATCAAGGCAAAGCCGTTGCTGGCCTGACCCGCAAGCACAGCCAGGACCAGGTTGACCAGGCCGCCGGCCGCCAGGCGCGCCGCGTGCGCCGAACCCGGGTTGACGTAGGTGTCAGGGTCGAGATAGCCGCCGCCGCGGCCGGCCAGCGCCTCGATGCGCTCGACATGCTGGCGCGGATGGACGCGCAGCAGCCGTTCGTCGCGCAACGGCGTGCAAGGCACGGCCTGGAGCTGGTCCAGCAGACCGGTCTGCGTCAGCAAGCGCAGAGCGCCTTCCAGACGCCGACGGTTTTCGGGATGACCGGGCTGGTCATGGTCGCGCTCATGAATATCGTAGCAATAAGCGGTTGTCGGCATGGTCTTGCATTCACCTCATCGTGCCATCTCAGCGTGCCATCTCAGCATAGCCGCTGAACTTTAGCACAATTCGCCATCTCAGGGAAAATGGAGCACGTATGGTTCAATCGGTTGAAAAACCACGCACCGTCACTGTCAATCGCCCGGCCGCCCTGCTGGTCATTGACTGGCAAGACGGTCATCACAGCGAATATCCCCTCAGCGGCATCCGCGCCGTCTGTCCGTGCGTCTCATGCCGCGGCGGACATGCCGAAATGGCCAGGCCGATCGCCCGCAGCCAGCTGTTTGCCCGGCCCGACGGCTCCAGCGAGATTCAGAGCGCCGAATTCGTCGGCGCCTACGCCATCAACTTCACCTGGGCCGACGGCCACAACAGCGGCATTTACGCCTGGCCGCTGCTGCGTGGACTGTGCCCCTGCCCCGCATGTGAGCAGCGCTGGGGAAGAGACTAGGCTCGCCGGACATCCGCTCCCAGCGGCCATCTGCTGAGCCAATGGCTTGACCGCTGCCCTCCCTCGTTCGTCATACTGGGCAAGGAGCGCATGCGCAATCAACGTGAAGGCCGCGTCCATGCCGGGTAGACCAGGCCAGCTTGCCCGCATCCAGGCAATCAGCAGCAGCAACGAACTCGATCAGCGTTTCGAGGGGTTGTTTCGCGACCTGCGCCGGCCTGTGCTGGACTACCTGTTTCGACTCCTGGGCGATGCCGAGCAGGCCGAGGACGCCTTGCAGGAGTCTTTCGTCAAGGTCTACCGCGCCCTGCCCAACCTGCCCGGCGATGCCAATGCGCGCGCCTGGGTCTACCGCATCGCCACCAACACGGCCTACGATCTGTTGCGCCGCCGCCGCCTGATTCGCTGGCTGCCCCTCCTGCGGGCGCGCCAGACGGAGGCGGGGATGGACGAACAGGAAGCCGGCGATCCGGCCGCGCCGGATGGCCTGGCGCAGCTGGAACAGCACCTCGATATCCAGCGCGCGCTCAACCGTTTGCCGCAGGACCTGCGCATCCCCCTGCTGCTGTACAGCTATCAGGGCCTGAACACGGGCGAGATTGCTGAGATCATGCAGATTTCCCGTTCAGCGGTGAAGATGCGCTTGCAGCGCGCGCGCCAGCTGTTCGAGGAGCACTATGTCCGCGAGACGCGGGCGCCAAAGGGAGGCCAGCCGTGAACGCCCATCACGAGTTGGACTTGATCACAGTCTATCGCGAACTGACAGCGGCCGAGATCGCGCGCGTACAGGCGCATGTGACGCAGTGCCGCGCCTGCGCACAAGCCCTGGCGCAGGCGCGGCGCGTGGACGCGCTGCTGGGGACCCTGCCATCCCTCCACCAGACGCCGGCCCAGGCGGCGGCCGTGCAGCGTCGCGTGTACGCCGCGCCGCGGCCCACATCGGGCGCGGCGCTTGGCCGGCTGCGGCAACCGATGGTCGCCTGGCTCATCGTCCTGCTGCTCATGGCGACGCTGCTTGGCAGCACAGGCGTGGCCGCGGCCGCCAGTCTGCCTGACACGCCCCTCTATCCGCTCAAGCTGGCCGGCGAGCAGGCGCGCGGCTGGCTCATCTGGGACGCCGCGGCGCAGGCTGAATGGCAGCTCGCGCGCGTTCGCACCCGCGTGGACGAGATCAACCGGCTGCTGGCCCAGGGCCGGCTGCCCTCGCGACAGGCGCTGGCCCGCATTCAGGAGCAGCTGGCAACCGCGCTGGCCAGCGCCGCGCACGCCCCCTTGCCCGATACCGTCCGCCTCTTGCAGCAGGCCGACGGCATGGCCGGCGACGCCCTCGCCCACCTCAACGCCTGGCAGCAGCAGGCCCCGGCCCTGGCTACCGATGACCTGGAAGACCTGCGGGCTGCCCTGCGCCAGCAGCAGCGCGCGATTGACGCCGGCCTGGCTGCCCCGGAGAAGTTCCGGCAACCGGCCGCGCCCACGCCGACGCGGGTCGAGGAGATCAAGCCGACGCCGACGCCCACGTCAACCGCCACAACGCAGGCCACGTCTGCTCCGCAAGCGCCCACGGCCGCGCCGTTGCCCACGAACCCGGCCACCCCAACCTGGACGCCGGCGATAACGGCCACCGATTCCCCGACGCCCGCGCCGTCGGCGACGCCATCGCCCACGGCATCGGCGCTGCCCAGCGCAACGCCAACACCGCGGCCGCGCATCATTCCGCCGCGGCCTTCGACAACCCCTGGGCAACCGCCGCGCCCACGACGCACGCCCCTGCCTACACCAACGCCCGCCGGCAGCGTCACGCCCGGCCCCACCCCAACCGCCGCGCCCACGGGCGGCCACGTCGTACCGCCGGTGGCGACGCGCACCCCGCCGCCGCGACGCACCCCATTCCCGCC
>DAISHS010000013.1:0-29422 GCA_036822415.1 Chloroflexota bacterium | reverse complement strand
TACACGGTCAACGTGACAGACGGCCAGCTCAATATCCAATTTGCCATTGCCAGTGGGACAGGGAAACCGGTTGTTTCAGCCCTGGCCATCACCCAGCTGATACCGCCAACACCGACGCCCACGCCTACCCCCACCAAGACGCCTACCCCGACCCAGACGCCCTGCCCAAGCTGCCCGACGGCTACGCCTACGGCGACGCCTACGCCCACCGCGACAACGACGCCCACGGCCACGCCGCTGCCTTACCTGCAACGCGTGAATAGCGGCGGCGCCAATTTCACCGATGGACAAAGCCAGGTGTGGGCGGCCGATAAGGCGTTTGCCACCGGTTCGTGGGGCTACACCGCCGGCACGGCCAAATCAACGACCACCGCAGTGGCCGGCACCACCGATGATGCGCTCTATCAAAAGTGGCGCAGCGCGCCGGGCGAATACCGCTTTACCGTCCCCAATGGCGCGTATGAAGTGACCCTGCGCTTTGCCGAGTTCGAGGCAACCAATTCGTCCACCCGGGTGATGAAAATCACCATCGAAGGGGTTGTCGTGGAGAATACCCTGAATGTCAGAACGCTCGTGGGCAACGCAACGGCCCTGGACAAGGTGTATCAGACCACCGTGGCTGACGGTATCTTGAATATCGTCCTGGCCAAAAATGGCGGTAAATTAGATCCGATGGTGGCTGCAATTCTCGTGCGCAAACTACCCTGATGGTCGCTATCGGGATGGCGTCAAACATGTCGTGGATGCGACTTAGTTGCCCAGATCCCAATGGCCTTGTTAATTTGTGGAGGTTAAGTACATAATGGAAGCCCTACCGAAATTCGTGCGTCCCGTGGTCCCCCTGTTGGTGAATAGTCTGATCATTGTTTTAATTTTATCAACGGTTTTTGCTTATTCAGACCTGCGGTCGCCTCCCCTCAGCCCTCGGCCTGAAGGAGCAACCATGGTGGCCGGCGCCATCGAAGGTGGTGTTTACATGGACCACAATGGAAATGGCGTGCGCGAGGCCCAGGACAACGGCCTGGCCGGCGTCTTGATCGAACTTAGAGATGAGGCAACCGGAGGTCAGACCTATTATGCCTCGGCCACCACCAACCCTGACGGCATCTACCGTTTTGCGGACCTGGCCGATGGCGCGTATGTCGTGACTGAAAACGATCTCTCGCTCTTTGTCAGCACGACCACGAACACGCAAACGGTCAGCGTTGCGGGGACGACGGCGCAGGGCATTGATTTTCTGGACACACTGCCGCGCACCGTGTCTGGCGTCGTTTTCGACGACGTCAACCAGGATGGCTATCATGGCCTGACCGAGGCGCGCATTGGCGAGGCCCTGGTTCAGGTGTACGATGACGCCAATGCCAATGGCCTGATTGATGAGGGCGAAGCGCTCTTGGGCAGCGACCTGACCGATGTGCAAGGTCACTACATTATTTCAGGCCTCTTGCCGGGGCGACGCGTGGTGTCTATTCACCCCCCTCAGGGCAGCAGCCAACCGCCGAGTCAAACAGCCATGGAGCTGCTCAGCGGTGAAGTCGGCAGTCTCGGCCAACCGCTGGACCTGCCCCTGGGCGTCAGTCGCCAACAACCGGCGCCCAGTCAAACGCCAGCCTTCGTGGCCGACGAGGTTGTCGTGCGTTTGGCCGATGGCGTCACGACCGAAACCCTGGCCGGCCTGCTCAGCCAGTACCATCTTCAGGTCAAACAGCAGATCCCGGTCTTACACAGCTATGTGCTCAGCACACCTTCCGGCCAGGCTCAGGCTGTGGCGCGTGCGCTGAGCCAACTTCCCAGCGTGCGCTACGCAGAACTGAACTACATCGTCAAGGCCGATCTAACGCCGACCGATCCGGATTACAGCGACGTCAGCAAAGTCTATGCGCCGCAGATGATCAATGCGGAGCCGGCCTGGGATATCACCATTGGCAGCCCCAGCTTCATCGTGGCCGTGCTCGACACCGGCATCTCCATGACGCACCCTGAATTCAGCGGACGCATCTTGCCTGGCTATGATTTTGTCAACAACGATGCGGATGCCCAAGACGATGAGGGCCATGGCACGCACGTCTCAGGGATCATTGCAGCCGGCATCAATAACGGCCAGGGCTCCGTTGGCATTGCGCCCGGCGTCAAGATCATGCCGCTCAAGGTCATGAGCAACCTGGGCTCTGGTAGCTGGGTTGGAATTGCCGATGCAGTGATCTACGCGACCGACCATGGCGCACGGGTCATCAACATGTCGTTCGGCGGCGCCGGCACCTCGTATCTGATGACCGATGCCGTTGTTTATGCCGCCAACCACGGCGTGGTGATGGTGGCGTCTTCTGGCAACAGTGGCAGCACTCAGCCGATGTATCCAGCCTACTATCCCGACGTCATCGCCGTAGGCGGCACGACCTATTACGACGACTGGTTGACCATCTCCAACTATGGCACCTGGATAGATGTAACGGCCCCCGGCGACACGGTCTGGAGCACGCTGTGGACGCCTGAAAATCCGAACACCTATCAATACTTCAGCGGCACCTCGATGGCTGCCCCGCACGTCAGTGGGCTGGCGGCGCTCATCCTGTCTGCGCATCCCAATTTCTCGCCGGCCGATGTGCGCGCCTTGATTCAACAGACGGCGGCAGACAAGGGAGCGCCCGGCTTCGACATCTATTACGGCTATGGTCGCATTGATGCCGGCGCGGCCCTGGCCGCGGCCGCCACGTGGACGCCGTATACACCGACGCCCACGATCACGCCGACGCCCACCTTCACGCCCACGCCCACCTTCACGCCCACGCCGCTGGTAACGAATACGCCGACGCCGACGCCGACGGCGACCAACACTTGGACGCCGACGTCAACGCCGACCAACACGCCGACCAGCACGCCAACCTCAACCCCCACCAGGACGCCGACGCCCCTGGCCACGGCCACGGTGACGCCTACCCCCACCAAGACACCGACGCCTACGGCAACGGTTCCCCCCTACGTGCAGCGGGTAAACAGCGGCGGCACGGCGACCTTCACCGATGGGCAGGGCCTGGTCTGGGCAATTGACAAAGCCTTCGCTGCCGGCTCCTGGGGCTACACCGGCGGCACCGCCAAGTCGTCCACCAAAGCGGTGGGCAACACCCTCGATGATAAGCTCTATCAGAAATATCGCGAGTCGCCGGGTGAGTACAAGTTCACGGTGCCCAACGGCGCCTATGAGGTGACGCTGCGTTTTGCAGATTTCACGGCCACCTCGGCCACCAGTCGCATCATGCGTATCACCATCGAAGGCGTTATTGTGGAGAATACACTGAATATCTGGTCCCTGGTGGGGCAGTACAATGCCCTGGATCGAGTCTACCAGACCACCGTGAGCGACGGCATCCTGAACATCATGTTCATCCAAAATGGCGGCAGCTATGTGCCGTTGGTGAACGCAGTAGGCGTACGGCAGATATCGTTATCCACACCGACCCCAGCCCCCACCAATACACCGACGCCGACCGCGACCAATACGCCGTGCGTGACCTGCCCGACCGCCACGCCTACCGCCACGCGGACACCCACGGCCACGCCGACAGCGACACCCACCACGCCGCCCTACGCGACCCAGCGGGTAAACAGTGGGGGTACCGCCTTCACCGATACGAACAGTCAGGTTTGGGCCGCTGATCAAGCCTATCTGACCAACGGCTGGGGCTACACGGCCGGCACGGCCAAGTCCACCACGACGGCCGTAGGCGGCACCCTTGACGATGGTCTTTATCAGAAATGGCGCGATGCTCCGGGCGAATATCGTTTCACCGTGCCTAACGGCGCCTACGAAGTGACCCTGAAATTCGCCGAGTTCGAGGCCTCCAAGTCAACCGCACGCGTGATGCAGATCACGTTGGAAACGACCGTTGTCGAAACGGCGTTGAGCGTCTACGGCCAGGTAGGCAAGGCCGTCGCCCTCGACAAGGTGTATAACATCACCGTTAGCGATGGGGTTCTCAACATCGTATTCACGAAAAATGGGGGGACGATGAATCCCATGATTTCTGGAATCCAGGTTCGACAGCTGCCATAGGCAGTCGCCAGGCTTGCCTGAAGGTAGGGCACGAATACACGAGCGCACCCGAACGTCGTCTATTCGTGCCCTATCTTCGTCAATGGCAACCGCTGCCGCAAAAAGTGTCAGCAATTTGTAAGCCAGGGATATTCTCTGCTGCGTTATGGGCGTATTATAATGTCTATAATAGGAGGTGACAGCAAGGCTTACTTGCCAGTTCGTATCTTCTCAATAAACGGGGAGCAACGGAGCACTTCTCCGGGGAAGTAAGTTGTGCCGGCGCCTTGCCGTGACCGTTTCCTCCGATGATTGAGCACACACCAACAACTTTCTTAGCCATTGGTAACTAGTCAGCCCTCGGGCGATCGAGACTGCGGCAACGGATGTGAAAGCTTCCCCTGCGCAGGCGTTGGATCGTCTACCAAAGCCGGTTTTGCCTCGTTGCTGTGATTCCAACCGCTGGTGTTGGCTGCCTGAATAGTTACTGGTTGTTCGTAGAGGAGAAATTAAATCCATATGAGGACTTTGCTTCGACTTAGCATGATAATCACCGTGATCCTGGGGACCATGGCCCCCCTCGCGCACGCTCGCGTCACCGATGCCGCTGGCGCCGGCGCCATCCAGGGAACCCTCTTCTTTGACGCAAACGGCGATGGCGTGCGCGATGCAAATGAGATTGGGATTGCGGCCGGGGTTACCATCGAACTACGCGATATGCCCACTGGGGGGCAGGTCTTTCTGTCCACTACCACCACCGGGGCAGATGGAACCTATCAATTTGGTGGGCTTGATGCCAACACCTACCTGGTCACAGAAGTAAACGCGCCAACGTTTGGCTACACCCGCACCACCGCAAACACGCGTCAGGTGGCCGTTGCCGCGACGACTGTCAGCGGGGTTGACTTTGGCGCCACTCTCCTGGTTACCGTCAGTGGTATTGTTTTCGATGATCTCAATCACGACGGCTATCGCGGCTTGGGAGAACCGGTCATTGCCGATGCGCAGGTTGAAGTCTTCAGTGACCTCAATGCGAACGGCCAGATTGACAACGGTGAGCCGATGGTGGCTAACACCATGAGCAATTCCCAGGGCGTCTATGTGGTAACACCTGCGCTGTGGCCCGGCGCCTATGTGGTGCGCGTGCAGCCGCCCACAGGCACCGGCTTGCCAGTGCAGGTCTCTGTTCCTATTACGGGACGCGATGGCGCCAGTATCTTGCGCAAGGACTTTGGCGTATTCATCTTCCACGGCGGCAACGCCTCGGTCACCGGCGTCACCTGGAAAGACCTGGACGGGGATGAATTGATTGACGCCGACGAAGGCGTTCTGACCAATGTCGCCGTCGCCCTTTACAGTGACAGCAACGGCAACGGACAGATTGACGTTGGTGAAAGCATTGCGGCGCAGGCCGCCAGCAATGCGCAGGGCGTCTATACCCTCAGCAACCTTCCAGCGGGCATGTATGTCCTGCGCGTGGACGACCTGACCGTCCCCGCCGCTTGGGTCGCCTCCTTCGATCCGTCTTTCCTGGCCTTCACGCTTGTCAGCGGCCAGACGCGCAGGCTCGACCTGGGCTACTATGACCCCCTGGTCACGGCGCCCATGCGATCGAGCGATTGGAAGAACGAGATCCGCCGCGTCGGCCGTCCTCGCTATTCCCCAGCGGAAGTGGCCGCCTTCATCGCGACTGCGCAAGCCAATTCGGCCGTCTTCCCCGAGATTGTCTCACTCGAAGACGCGCTGCTGCGACCAACCCAAGGGAATGAAGGACAGGCGCGCAAGGAGTACGCGGCGCTAACTCTGAACATCGCCAGCGCACGCCTGCTGGCGCGCACGCCGATCCATCTAGCAACCCTGACGACAGCCACTACGGTGGGCGGCGCCGTGTCCGAAATCGAGCGCCTGCTCAACCCGCCGGCCTCGCAGTTGAACAGCACCTATCAGCGTGTCAAGAGTCTGGCCGAGGCGCTGAACAAGGGCGATGGCGTTGGCTATGGGCTGACCTACGTCTCCACAGTGGCGTTGGCCACTTATAAGACCAACAACGTCACCACGGCCCTGCGCCGCGGCGGCGACCTGGTGGATCAATACACCGATGCGCCCATCTACCTGACGCGTTGGAGTCCCGGCAACCTTGACCCGGCCATCAATGTCTTCCACGTGCGCGTGCGCGTGCGCGTCAACATTTTCTACGAAGGCGCCGTCCTGGACGCCTTCCAGAAACTATCGGATGGACGCGTGGTGAGCCTGGGCACGATCGTGCCGCCCGTCTGGAACAGGGATGTCAAGACCGATTACACCTTCGATCTCTGGCGCGTCGGCACCCTGAGCGAACTGGTCAGCACCGAAATCCGCCTGGTGACGCGTGACCCCAACAACGATGGTGGAAACCCTGAACACATCAAGATTGATGCCGCCGAGATGGTCTTTGACTACTAGGCCAGCTATCAGCTGAGTTCAACGGCGGCCTTCTGACCGCCGCAAACCAAAGGTCAATCAACCTTCGACACATCCGCCATGCCCACATCTGCGCAAGATGTGGGCATTTTTATCCCCGCCCCAGGAGTTGATCGCGATGCAATCGGTCGTTTTACACACACGTGCGCGCCCTGGCGCGTCCACTGCGCACAGCAGCAGGTCCCTAGGGCGTTGGCGGCAGGCGTTGAGCAGGGCGTTGGCGCTCAGAATGTCAGCACGGATGCTGGCAATCTCCGTGTTATTGCTCGGGTTGCCGTGGGGGACCAGGGCCACAATCACGGCCGCTCCGTTGGCTGACGAGGGCGCGCAGGGCGGCTACACCTGGGACATCCGCTGCGTGGATTGCCCCAAAATCTTCGATGAGCTGAACACGCGCAGCCTGCGTCTCGATGCCAACGACCGCCCTCACATCGCCTATGGCGGCGACCATCTCTACTACGCCTGGTTCGATGGCGCCAGCTGGCAGCGCGAACAGGTGGATGGAGCCATCCGCGTCGGCGCAGGCGCGGCGTTGGCGTTGGACAGCAGCGGCCGGCCGCACATTGCCTATTACGATGGCGTCAATTTCGACCTCAAATACGCCTACAAAACGGGCAATAACTGGCTCATCCAGACCGTGGATGCCGCCGGCGACGTTGGTTCCAGTGTAGCCCTGGCCCTGGACAGTCTCAACCGGCCGCACTTCAGCTACTATGACGATACCCACAACAAGCTCAAATACGCGCGCTGGACTGGGATGCAATGGGAAATTCAGAGCATCGGCACGCAGCCCGGCGTCATGCGCAGTATCTCTCTGGCGCTCGATAGCAACAACCGCGCCCATGTCAGTTTCTATGATGTCTACGCGGCCGATCTGCGCTATGCGCGCTGGACCGGCAGCGATTGGATCGTGCAGACCGTAGACGCCGATGGCGAGGTGGGCAGCGACACCTCGCTGGCGCTCGACAGCGGCGGCAATCCCCACATCAGCTACTATGACAGCAGCAACGGCGATCTGAAATACACGCGCTGGACCGGCGCGAGCTGGCAGACCGAAATCGTGGACAGTGACGGGGATGTCGGCGGCTACACCTCCCTGGCCCTGGACGGCGCCGACCGCGCCCATATCAGCTACCGAGATTGGACGAACGGTGATCTGAAGTATGCGCGACGCGCCGGCAGCACGTGGGCGCGGCAAACGGTTGACAGCCCCGATGACGTAGGCGCGTACACCGCCATCGCCCTTGACAGCAGCGGACGTCCCCACATCAGCTACTATGACGCAACGAACAACCGCCTGAAATACAGCGCCTGGACCGGCGCGGCCTGGTCAATCACCGCCGTGGACACCGCCGGCAACGTCGGTGAAGCCGCATCGCTGGCGCTCGATCCTAGTGGTCGGCCCCACGTCAGCTACTACGATAGCTATCAAGCCGCCCTGAAATATGCACGTTGGGGCGGCAGCGGCTGGTTCACCGAGATCGTAGACGGAATGCATGGCGCTGACGTCGGCAGTCAAACCGCCATCGCCGTGGATGCAAACAGTCGGCCGTTGATTGCCTACCTGGACGACACCAACGGCTCCCTCAAGTTAGCGCAGTGGACAGGCAGCGCCTGGCAAATTCAGACGGTGGATAGCAGCGGCTCGATCGGCGGCGCCATTTCCCTGGCCCTCGATGCTGCCGACCGGCCCCATATCGCCTATGTTGACACCGGCAGTGAAGTCTTGAAATACGTGCGCTGGACCGGCGCCGCCTGGGATTTGCAGGTCATTGACAGCGTGGGCTATGTTGGTTTCGTTTCCATGGCCATTGACAGCGCGGATGTCATTCAGGTCGCCTATTACGACGCGGCCAATGGCGATGTGAAGGTCGCGCGGGGCAAGGTTGGCTTTCCCTGGAACATCCAGACCGTGGACAGCAACGGTGACGTGGGTGGCTATGTTTCCCTGGCTGTGGACATGCTGGGCAATCCGCACCTGGCCTACTACGACTGGACGGAGTACACGCTCAAGTATGCACACCTGAGCGGCGCCACCTGGGTCGTACAAACCGTTGCCAATACCGGCCTTGTCGGTTATACCTCCCTGGCCCTCGACAGCCGCAGTACGCCGCTGATTGCTTACTATGACGATAACGCCCACAACCTCAAGGTGGCGCAGCTGCGCGGCGGCAGCTGGGACATCAGCCCATTGGACAACGCAGGCCAGGTCGGGCTTTACGTCTCCCTGGCCCTCGATCAAAGCAACCACGCGTACGCGGCCTACTACGACGCCACCAACGGCGATCTCAAAGTGGCCCAGGGGACGCCCTCGACCAACCTGCCGGTGTACATTCCCCAGGTCATCCGTCGCCGCTGAATTCAGCCAACGCCTTTGGCTTTTTGGTCACAAACTGGTATACTGCTCTTACCGTCTATTCATGCCGCTGGCCCGGCCGGTCTACGGACCGGCCGGCAAACAATGTCCGCCGGTTTCCTGACCGGCAGATAAACAATGGAACAGGTATGCTCAATCATGCCCTGCGCCGGGCGCCCGACGCCGCCACGCTCATCAGCGCCGATCAGGCGCCATCGCAGCCGTTACACGGTCAAGTGCGCCGTTTGCGCTGGCTGGCGCCCGCGGTCATCCTGGCCGTTGCCGCGCTGCACCAGGTAATCGTTCGCCTGGTCGTCAGCGCAGCCTGGCAGGACCTGGCGGAGCTGATCCTGTTCAGCGTCTCCGGCACCGTCGTGGCCTGGCTGGCGTTGACCTGGATCGCCGACGCCATTGCGCGCCAAGCGGCCACTGAAGCCCAATTGCGCCAGGCCTTTGCCGAACTGGAATTCAACCATCAAAAGCTGCTCGCCATGCACGACCTGGAGCAGCGTGTAACCGCAGCCACCGATGAACAAGCGGTCTTGGCCCTGGCTGCCCAGGCGCCGCTGCAGCTGACCAATGCCCGCGCGTCCACGGTCATCACCTTCGATGATGACCATGACCGTCTCAACCTCGATATGGCCTGGGGCCTCAGCGATCGCTACCTCAGCGGTCTGCGCCGTCGCCTCGCTGACGGCATCCCCGCGGCGCGCTGCCGCTCCTGTCAGGCGCTCAAGACAGAGGCCGCCAGCAATTGCCCCCTGTTCGTTGATCTGCATGACCTGGCGCGCGACGAAGGAATCGGCTCTCTGATCTGCCTGCCCATCAACCACGAACAAGAGCGCGTCGGTGTGATTTCCGCCTATTTCCCTTCAGCAGATGGCCCGCCCGAAGACCATGTGCGTTTGCTCAATATCCTGGGCACCTCCATCGCGGCCACGCTGGAGAGCCTGCGCGCCCGCACTCGTCAGGTGGGCACGCTGCATGCGCTCGACCGCGCCACCCAAACACCGGCGACCGTCTCGCGTGACCAGGTCAGTGAGTTGGCCAGCCAGGTGCTTGACATCACGGCCGCGGGCTGGCAAGCGCAGACCGGCGGGCTGTTCCTTTTCGATGCGACGCGCCAGATGTGGACCTGCCACGCACGCCGTGAGCTGGGGGCAGACGTCAGTGACCCGCGCTTTGGCCTGGGGCTTGAGCTGGTTGAGCAGGCATTTACCACAGGCGAGCCGGTCATGGCGCCAGACCTGGGCGCAAACGCCGGCGGCGGCCTGCTCTCCGCGGCGGCCGCGCCCCTCACGGCCGAAGGTCAGACGTTTGGCGCGATCTTCCTCGGCGCGCGGCGGCGGCGCGCGTTCAATCAGCAACACCGCGAGCTGCTCACCACGATGGCGCATCAAATCGCCCTCGCCATTCGCCATGCGCAGCTCCTCTCGCAGGTCAGTCAGATGGCAATTCTGGAGGAGCGCTATCGTCTGTCGCGTGAGATTCATGACGGCCTGGCCCAAACCCTGGGTTACCTCGGTTTGCAGGCTGAACGCCTGGAGCAGCTTCTCAACGGTGGACGCCAGGCTGCCGCCGTGCAAGAAGTGGGTGAGTTACGCCAGGCCATCCGCGGGGCCTATGTGGATGTGCGCGAGGCCATTGACGGCCTGCGCCTGACCGTCGAAAAGCCGGGCGCCATCACCGCCAGCCTGGCCGACTACGTCGCCGATTTTGCGCGGCAAACCGGGATCGACGCGCGCTTCAGCGCAGAACCGCCGACGTTGCAAACAAACGCCACAACCGGCTTCCAGCTGCTGCGCATTGCACAAGAAGCGCTGACCAATGTGCGCAAACATGCCCAGGCTCGCCATGTTACGATTGTGTTACATGCGGACGGCGATCATTGCACCCTGGCGATCACCGATGATGGCCGCGGTTTTCCGGCCCTGGCCGACCTCAGCCGCGCCTATCGCAGCCACGGCCTGGCCTCGATGCGCGAGCGCGCCGAGGGTCTGGGCGGGGCGCTAACCATTGCCACCGGGCCTGACCAGGGCACACGCCTGGCTGTCACGGTGCCGCTAACCTCCCCGGCTTGAGAGTCCTATGATTCGTATTGCCATTGCCGACGATCACCACTTGTTTCGCGAAGGTCTGGTGCGCATCCTCAACGACGTTGACGGGCTGCGTGTGGTTGCCAGCGCCAGCAGCGGAGAAGAACTGCTGACTGCCCTGACCAAAGCCGCGCCCGATCTGGTGCTGATGGATGTCAACATGCCGGGCATGGGCGGGCTGGAAGCGACACGGCGCCTGCGCCTGACTCATCCTGATCTGCCCATCGTGGCGCTGACCGTCTCCGAGCGTGAAAACGACCTGTTTACCGCCATTCGGGCCGGGGCGCGTGGCTATTTACTCAAAAATAGCACCAGCGCCGAATTGGTGGACGCCATTCAGCGCGTTGCGGCCGGGGAAGCGGTTGTCAGCCCGGCGATGGCGATCAAGCTGTTGAACGAGTTCGCCGCGCCGCGAGCCGTCGGCAATGTAGAGCCGGACGAACTGACGGAGCGCGAGCGCGAGGTGTTGCAGTTCGTGGCCCGCGGCCTGAGCAACAAAGAAATCGGCGCCGCGCTCGCGCTGTCGCCGCACACGATCAAGGCGCATTTGCGCAGCATCCTGGACAAGCTGCATCTGCGCAGCCGCGCGGAAGCCGCGGCCTGGGCCGTGCGCAGCGGGCTTTCCAGCGGGGCCTGATGCGGCGCGGCCACGATGATTAGTCCCAATGGGCGATCTCTGGCGCCCATGCCTCAGCCAAATGGCTACCCCACAGGTAGCCATTTGTCTATCCTCTTTTCTCGCCCTCTGGGCGACGACAAAGCGCGCCGCTTGTGTCACAATCAACCTACCTATGACTGTACGCGTCTTCTTGATTGGACATGGCCTTTTTCGTGACGGACTGGCGCATCTCCTGGCGGCCGAACCGTCGGTTATCATTGTGGGCACAGCCAATACCTGGGCTGAGGCTGAAAGTCTGCTGCTGTCCAGCCAACCCGATACGTTGATCGTGGATCATGCCGCGCCGGAGCTGCGGCAAGATGACCTGGCGCCGCTCCTGGTGGGCGCTACAGCCCGTCGCGTGATTTATGTCACCCTGGCTGACAATACGATGGTGGTGCACGAACGTCAGGCCCGCGCCCATGCCACCCTGCCCAACCTGCTCCGTGTCTTGCGCAAGCCCTCCGCTGCGCCCGCGAGTCTCGTCAAGAGCAGCCGGCCGCCGCGGCCGCCCCAACATCCTGGAGTGATCGCATGAAGCTTTTTCTGCGCCTGCTCTACGTGACCGGCGGCCTGCTGATTGCAGCCGTTCTGGCGTTTGCCACCCTGCAGCCGATCAAGGTGCTGCCGCGCATCAAACTGGCGCCAGCCTTTGCCTTGCGCGATCAGAACGGCGCCACGCTGACCAGCGAAGACCTGCGCGGACAGATCGTTCTTTACAACATCACCTACACCGGCTGCCAGGCGCCTTGCCCACAGACGGCCGCCACCCTGCAAGCCGTCCAGCAACGCCTGCGCGCCGTCAACACGCAGGGCGTCCCGGTCAAGCTGGTGACGATCTCCTTTGACCCCCAGCATGACACGCAGGCGGCGCTGGCAGCCTATGCGAGCCGTCTGAAGGCCGATCCGGCGGTGTGGCGCGTGGCGACGGGCGATCCCGCAGCGCTCAAAGTCGCCATCGGCGACGGTTTCAGCCTTTATTACGCGCCGGGCGCGGATGGCTCTTTCACCTTCGACCCCGCTTTCTTCCTGGTGGACGGATGGGGCATCCTGCGCGCGGAGTATCGCACGGCTGAGCCGGCGGTTGATCGCATCCTGCGCGACATCGGGTTGATTACCAGCGAAGTGCAAAACAGCACAGGCGTCACCAAAGTGGCCTACGAAGCCGCGCACCTGTTTTTGTGCTACGCTAAGTGACAGAGAGGAATGATCCATGCAACGCATCAAGGCGTGGCCGCGCTGGGCCTGGTTAGTCATTCTGGCCCTCTTGCTTGTCCTTGCCGTCGGCGCGATCCGTATTGTGAATCCACCCCACACCTGGACTGGCATGTTGATGGACCCCCTGGCCCCTGTCAATGATTTTTCGCTGACGGCCGCCGGCGGCAAACCGGTGCGTCTTTCGGATTTTCGCGGCAAACTCGTAGCCCTCTATTTTGGCTACACCTACTGCCCAGACGTCTGCCCCACCACGCTGGCCGAGTTAGCCGCGGGCATGCGCGACCTGGGCGCTGACGCGCAGCAAGTGCAAGTGATTTTCATATCGGTGGATCCTGCCCGTGATACGCCCGAACGCCTGGCAGACTACGTAGCCAACTTCGATCCCTCGTTCATTGGCATCACCGGCTCGCCTGAGGAAATTGCGGCCGTGGCGACGCCCCTGGGTATCTATTACCAGGCGCATGAAGGCACCGCCGCCACCGGTTATCTCGTGGATCACACGGCTACGGTCATGGTGCTCGATCGCCAGGGCCGCCTCCGTTTGTTGTTGCCCTTCGGAACGACTGGCGCCCAGGCAGCAAGCGACTTGCGTGCGCTCCTGCGCATGCCATGAGCGCGGGGAGTGAAATCAAAGGCCGGCTCGTGCCCGGTCTGATCAAAACGGCGCCAGGCGTGAATGACCTGGCGCCATCGTGAGGAGAAAGCGAACGATGAAGCATCAATGGTCAATCGGAGTCTGTTTACTCCTGATCTTGACAACGGTTCTGACTGCGTGCAGCGCGGCGCCCGCCGGGCCGCAGATCAAGGTCGAAGACGCATGGGGACGCCCGTCTACGCAAATGATGATGAACGGCGCGTTCTACATGAATCTGAAGAACAGCGGCGGCGCGGCGGACAAGCTAACCGGGGCGACCTCGAGCGCCTGCGGTGTGGTTGAGCTGCATGAGACCTACAAAACCCCCGAAGGCGCGATGGGGATGCGCCCGGTGCCCGGCGGCTTCATCGAAGTGCCGGCCGGCGGCGCGGTTGAACTGAAGCCCGGTGGCATGCACGTGATGTGCATTGACAAAAAGGAGGCCTTCACCCCAGGCTCGAAGGTCCCGCTCACGCTGAAGTTCGAGACGAGTGGAGAGATCAAGCTCGACGTTGACATTCGTCAGCCCGAGTAAGAGGTGGCTGTTATTTGTTAAGACAGGAGGGAAAGAAATCATGGAAGCACCCAAGGGAACGATTGCCATTTTGGCGATCTACGTATTGCTGATCATCGCCTTGTGGGGCAGCGCCTATCTCACCATGTTGGCGCGAGGAGTGACGCAATGATACATGTTGATCGCTACGAGAAGATCTGGATTTATGTGGCGGTTGCCATGCTGCTGATCTTCGGGGCAGCAATCACGGTCTCGGCTTTTGCCACCGGCATCCAGCTTCCATCGCCTGAGATGCGCGTGGATCCACGCCTGGTCGCCACGCCGGGCGCCACCTCCTTTGGCGAGCCTGGTCTGCGCGAGCTGGCGCCGGGTAAATTCGAGGCGCGCATCCTGGCCCAGACGTGGTCATTCAAGCCGAATGAGATCAAAGTCAAGGCTGGTTCCAAGATCACCTTCTACGTCACCAGCAAAGATGTCATCCACGGCTTTCACATTGACGAGACCAACGTCAATTTCATGATCATCCCGGGCCAGGTTTCCAAGCTGTCGCACACCTTCGACAAACCCGGCACGTACAAGATCCTCTGCCATGAATACTGCGGCATCGGTCATCAAACCATGTTCGCGCAGATCATCGTGGAACCATGAGTGAGGTGACCCTATGACTCAAAACTTTACTCGCGCCAATCGTTTCACTGCCTGGCATATCGGGATTGCCATGCTTGCCTTATCCATTGGCGGTCTCATCGGTCCCTTCCAGAAATTGGAACATAACGGCATCAACCTGTACGGCCTCTTGCGCCCCCTGGGAATCCAAAGCTATTACCAGGGACTGACTTTACACGCGGTGCTCAATGCCCTGGTCTGGACAACCTTTTTCATCACCGGGTTTCTGACCTTCACCACGAGCTACAGCCTGAAGAAAGAAGTGGTCAAACCGTTCGTTCATACGATCGCCCTGGTCGTCATGGTGCTGGGGCTGGTGTTGGCATCCATTGCCCTGCTGACCAACCAGGCAACCGTCCTCTTCACCTTTTATCCGCCGCTCAAGGCCTCCGCCTTGTTCTACATTGGCCTGACCCTGGTGGTGGTTGGTTCGTGGGTCGTGGGCTGGGGCATCATCATCACCTGGCGCGCCTGGCGTCGCGAAAACCCCAAAGAACGCACGCCATTCATTGCCTTTGGCTCCCTGATCACGATGGTTCTCTGGCAGATTGCCACCCTGGGCATTGCCGTGGAAATGCTGTTTCAACTGATTCCCTGGTCGCTCGGTTGGGTGGCGGGCATTGACCCACAATTGGCGCGCACCTTCTTCTGGTTCACCGGCCATCCGCTGGTCTACTTCTGGCTGCTGCCGGTCTACATCTCCTGGTACGGGATGATCCCCAAACAGGTGGGCGGCAAGTTGTTCAGCGAACCGTTGGCGCGCCTGGCCTTCTGGCTTTTCCTGATTCTCTCCACGCCGCTGGGTTTCCATCATCAGTATACCGATCCTGGGATTCCGGCCGCCTGGAAGTACATTCACGCCATTCTGACCTATGCCGTCTTCTTCCCCAGCGTGTTGACCGCGTTCAATGTCATCGCCTCGATGGAAATCGGCGGCCGCGCCCGCGGCGGCAAGGGCCTGCTGGGCTGGGTTCGCGCCCTGCCCTGGAATGACCCTTCTTTTGTTGCGCAAAACCTGGCCATGATCCTCTTTGCCTTCGGCGGCATCAGCGGCCTGACCAACGCCTCGTACAACCTCAACCTGGTGATTCATAACACCATGTGGGTGCCCGGTCACTTTCACCTGACGGTGGGCAGCGCCACCACCCTGGGTTTCATGGGCATCTCCTACTGGCTGGTGCCCAAGCTGACCGGCAAAGAGCTGTTCAGCCGGCGTACGGCGCTGTGGCAGGCCTGGCTGTGGTTTATCGGCATGACGCTGATGAGCAACGGGCTGCACATCCTGGGCCTGCGCTACGGCGTCCCGCGGCGCACGATGCTGGGCGCCGCTCCTTACCTGTCGCCCGAATGGAGCCCCTTCATGATCGAGGCTCTGATCGGCGCGCTGATCTTACTCGTCAGCGGCGCGCTCTACTACGTCAACATGGTTGGCACGGTCGCGTCCAAACGCAAGCTCACCAAGCCGGTGGAAATGCCTGTGGCCGAGTCTTTGGACACCTCGCCCATACCGGCCTGGCTCGAAAATTGGCGCCCCTGGCTGGCCGGGACCATCATTTTGATCCTGATCAGCTACGGGCCGATGCTCTTCCAGCTCATCAGTCAGGCTCAATCTACATCGCCTGGCTTCAGGGTTTGGTAAGCGCCAGATCATTCTGGCTGAGTCAAGCAGCGGGGTGGTGGAAATGCGTTTTCACCACCCCGCTGTTTTTTGTCGCGAACGTAATGACCAATGACCTCGTGGGCCAGTCTAATAGTTGACGTTAGACCAGAAGTTCGTACAATCGAAAGAATTGCATAGAGACAGAAAGATAAGAGGTCATTCAATGAACTGGTCATTTCGCATTGCCCGTGTCTTTGGGATTGACATCAAGATCCATATTACCTTTTTCTTGATCCTCATCCTGGGCGCGTTTCAATGGGGCGGGCCGGCTGGACTGCCCGGCGCAGCCTTTGGCGTTCTCTTGATGCTGCTGCTCTTCACCTGCGTCACCCTGCATGAGCTGGGACACAGCGTGATGGCGCTGCGCTTCGGCATCCCGGTGCGCGAGATCATTCTGCTGCCGCTGGGCGGCGTGGCCATGATCGGCCGCAACCCGGACAAACCGCTGCATGAGCTGCTGATCGCCATTGCCGGGCCGTTGGTCAATGTCATCATCGCCATCTTCCTGGCGCTGGTCACCGGCTTCGCGGTGGGCCTGAATGTGCTCGACGGCCGCGGCCTGTTGAGCAACCTGCAGATGACGCCGTCGCTCTCGACGCTCCTGGTCTGGCTGCTTTCGGCCAACATCAGCCTGGTGATCTTCAACCTCATTCCAGCCTTTCCGCTCGATGGCGGCCGCGTGCTGCGCGCCCTGCTGGCCATGGGTCTCGGCTATCCCCGCGCCACCGCCATCGCCTCCGGCATCGGCCAGATCGCGGCCGTGATCCTGGGCATCGTAGGGGTTCTGAGCGGCAACTTCGTCCTGGTGCTGATCGCCATTTTCATCTTCACCGGCGCCGGCCAGGAAGGCAACGAAGCCCGGGCACGCACGGTCCTCGACACGATGCGCGTGCGCGACGCCTACAATCGTCACGCCATCTCGCTGACGATTGGCGATCGCATGAGCAAGGTGGTGGGCCATATCCTCACCAGCTACCAGCCCGATTTTGCCGTTACGCAAGGAGATCGCCTGCTTGGGATTGTCAACCGGGAAAATGTATTGCAGGCGCTGAACACCGAAAGCGACGATCTCTACGTCACCCAAATCATGCAGCGCGACTTTGTGCGCGTCAACGCCGATCAATCGCTGGATGAGGTGCGCGCCATCATGAGTGAAAAAGGCGCGCGCACCGTCGCCGTGTACGATAACGACCAATTCCTGGGCCTGGTCAGCCTGGAAGATATCGCCGAAGCCTTCACGGTGCTCAGCTTCGTCCAACGTTTTGAGCAGCGACGCACGGCTGCCAGTTCACAGGCCGCGTAAACCAGGGGCAACGGATGAGCTTACGGCAGGCGCTATGACGAAAAACAGACCCGATCCTTCTGAGGAAAACGCAGACAGCGAGGAGACCGGCAGCGACTACGAGCGCGCGCTGGTGCTGCTGGCCGATCTGCGTGAGCGATCAGGGACGCCGGAAGAAAGTCTGCAGCTGTGGCGCCTGGCCGTGGCAGCAACCGCCGCGGCCATATCCGCGCGTGGGGAACGGGCAGAGACGGTGGCAGCGGTGCAAACCACGCTGCCACGCGCGCGCGCCGATCAGCTCATCCAGATGTCGCGTGACTTGCTCAAGCAGGCCAATCCACGCGCCTGGCGCGCAGTCATTTTGCTGGCCGAAGCCCTGGCGCTACGCGCCCGCATCCTGCGCCTGCCCAACGCGATTATGGAAGCGCCGGCGCGCCGGGAACAGGCCATCGGCTTTGCCCTTTCCCAGGCCCAGCGCGCGCTCAAGCGTCGCCAGCACCAGCGCGTGCTCAACATCCTGCGCGACATTCTGACCCTGGCGCCCGATAACCAGGAGGCGCAGGCGCTGCTCGACGCCCTGGCCCAAGCCGCTGAGGCGCACGAACGGCGACCAGACCGCCGGGCCGCGGCGCCCGCGTGGTTCGACGAAGATTCATTGGCGCTGGCTCCCACCCCGCCGCTTGCCATCTGGGGCGAGGTTGAGCTGCCGGATGCCGAACCGGAGCCAGCCCCCGCGCCGTCGCCGGGACGCGACGTGAATCTGAGCGCTGTGTTGGGGCCAGAAGGGCCGATTGCGCGCCACCTGGGTGACCGCTACTACGCGCGCCCCGGTCAGCTGCGCATGGCGGAGGTGGTGCTGGAAGCCATGCGCAGCCGCAGCCATGCGCTGATCGAAGCCGGCACCGGCTCCGGCAAATCGTTCGCCTACCTGGCACCGGCGATCTGGTCAGGCCAAAAAGTGCTGGTCGCCACGGCCAACAAGTTGCTGCAAGACCAGCTCTGGCTCAAAGACATCCCTGCGCTGCAGACCGTTGCGCCGCGTCCGTTCAAAGCCGCGCTGCTCAAAGGGCGCAGCAACTACATCTGCAACCGCAAGCTCGACCAAATGGCGAAGCGCCCAAGCGAAGAGCATATCAAGGCCGGTTTCAGCGCGGCCCGCTTCATCGAATGGGCGCAGTCTGATTCAGGCGAAATGGACGCGCTCAACCTGTCGGAGCGCCTGCGGCCCCATCTGACCATCGAAAATCATGAGTGCCTGGGCAATCGCTGCCCGCTCATTCGCCAATGCTTTTACGAGCGCGCCAAGCGGCGCGTGGAGCTGGCCGATGTTGCCGTGGTCAACCATTCACTGCTGGCGCTCAATCTCAACAGCGAAACGCCCTTCTTCCCCATCCCCGATGTGGTGGTAGTGGACGAAGCGCATGAGCTGGCTAACTATGCCGCCACGGCCCTGCAACTGACGCTGACTTACGGCAAGATACAGGGCATCATCAACTCGAATCACCTCAACTACAACCTGCCGGGCGATCTGCGCAGCCAGTTGCAGCAAGACAACAACGCCCTGTTTGCCGATTTGAGCGAAAATGCGCCGCAGGCGGCCTTTGGGCGTTGGGAGCTGCTCGGCGCGCAGCCGCAGATGACGCAGCTGGCGCTGCACCTGCAAGAAACCATCAAGGCGATACAAACGATCAAGACGCCCTATGGCAGCGAGGAGATGAATGTAGAATTTCAGCGCTTCGTAGAACACCTGGCGCTGTCACAGTTCGAGCTGCAAATGATGGCGGCCGAAGTGCCGACAGGGCGGGTGCGCTTCGTGGAACGGATGAACGACGGCGATCCGCGCTCGCTCTTCGTCATCGAGCGCCCGCTGGAAGTCGGCGATTTCCTGGCCGAACACCTCTTCGACAAGGTCAAAACGGTCATTTGCACGTCGGCCACCCTGCGCACCTCCGATGGTTACGACTATTTTCGCCGCCAGGTCGGCGCGCCAGCGCAGTGCGTGACGCTGGATGTGCCCAGCCCGTTTGATTATCTCAACAATGTCCTGATCTACACCGCGCCCCATCTGACGCCGCCCGATCGCAATGGCAATGAGGAGGCTTATCAGCTGGAGCTGGCGCGTGAAGTCTACCGTTTGATCACCTACAGCGGCGGGCGGGCGCTCATCCTCTGCACCTCGCTGGCCCGTATGCGCTATTTGTATGACACGGTCAGTCCGCACGTCCGTTTTCCGCTGCTCAAGCAAGGCGATGCGCCGCGCGCCGACCTCATTCGCCAGTTTCAAGCCGCAGGCGATGCTGTCCTCTTCGCCACGCGCTCTTTCTGGCAGGGCGTGGACATCCCCGGCGCGGCGCTGAGCCTGGTGGTGATTGACCGCCTGCCCTTTCCCGTGCCGACCGACCCGGTGGTGGCTGGCCGTGAACGCGCGTTGCGCGCCAGCGGCGGAGAACCATTCAATCAACTGATGTTGCCCGAAGCCACGCTGGCCCTGAAGCAAGGCGTGGGACGCCTGATGCGCTCCGAAACAGACCGCGGCGTCATTGCCCTGCTCGACTCACGCCTCTTGCACAAATCCTACGGCCGCGCGGTCATGGCCGCGCTTCCGCCCGGCCGCGTCACCGCGAATCGCCTCGATGTCAAGGCTTTTTTTGGCTAGAAATCGCCCATGCCGGGGGGGATGATGGCGCGCACGGCTGGTTTGGAGGAGGGGAGCGGGAAGCGTTTGCGGCGCACGAAGCGCAGATTGGCGTCGCGCACTTCGTAGAAAAGTAAGGGATGCCCAAAGGCGTACGGGTTCTCCTGCAGCGCCTCTTCGAAGTCCAACCAGGTATCGGCAAAGATCAGGCTGTTGCTGACCATCTGCCAGCGGCCGGCCCGGCGAAAGAGGCAGATCACATGGGGCGCCATCAACATCCCCTGCTTTCCCCAGGAAAAAGGGTCGGTGATGACGGTCACGACAAACACCTCGCTGGCGGCATCGGCAAAAGGCTTGATCTGATTGGCGGCCAGGTAGGCCAGGCCATCGCAATCATCGCGAAATATACCGCCATGCGCCCATTGCCACTCGGCGTGCGTGAGCTTGGGAAAGATGTCGAACGCGCCGTTGAACGGGTCGGCCTTCCACTCGGTGTGCTGCTGCCACCATTGGGCAAAATCACCCAGGTCCCCAAAACTGTGCAGGGTGGGCGGCAGGCCGGGCTGGAGCAGATTGACCAGTTTTGACAGCGGTACCTTGCCCAGGCGAAACCACCAGCCCAGCACAAAAACGTACAGCGTCAACAGCAGCCGTTGCCAGGCTGAATACACCATACCGCCCCCACCTCTGAAATCCCGCTAAATCGTTATCTCGATTTGATTGCCTTCCGGGTCCAGCACTTTGCTCTCGTAATAGCCGTCGCCGGTCATGCGCGGCCCATCCAACACCAGGTAGCCAGCGGCGCGCAAGCGCTGGGTCAAGTCATCTACGGCCGCCTGTGAACCAACGGCAATCGCCAGATGAATCCAGCCCAGGCGATCCGCGGCGCGTTCGGGCACGGGCGCCGGTACTGCGGGCAGAGACATCAGTTCCAGGCGCGCGCCGGCCGCAAAGGTGATAAAGTAGGACGAAAAGCCGCGGCGTGGGTTGTTGTAGCGCGCGTTGGCCTGCCCATCGAAGTAGGTGCAGTAGAAATCCTTCAGTCGTTCCAGGTCAGTGGCCCATAACGCCACATGTTCGATGTGCATCGGTCTCGCCTCTACCCCGCCAAAAGCCCCCGCATCTTCATGCGACGCCGGAAATCTTCGATCGTACGCGCCAACCCCTCACGCACTTCGACGCGCGGCTCCCATCCCAATACGCGGCGGGCTTTGGTGATGTCGGGTTTGCGCTGCTTGGGGTCGTCCACCGGCAGGGGCTTGTAGATGATGCCGGCGTGGTTGTTCGTCAGCTCGTTGACGATATGGGCGAATTCCAGCATGGTGAACTCGTTGGGATTGCCGATATTGACCGGCTGCACTTCGGCCGACATGAGCAGGCGGTAGATGCCGTCCACTTCATCGCTGACAAAGCAGAAAGAGCGCGTCTGGCTGCCGTCGCCATAGACCGTCAGCGGTTCGCCGCGCAGGGCTTGCGTCAAGTAATTGGGCACCACCCGGCCATCATCGAGGCGCATGCGCGGCCCGTAGGTGTTGAAGATGCGCACGATACGCGTCTCCACGCCGTGATGGAAGTTGTAGGCCATCGTCAACGCCTCAGCAAAGCGCTTGGCCTCATCGTAAACGCCGCGCGGGCCGATGGGATTGACATTGCCCCAGTAGGTCTCTGGCTGCGGGTGCACCAGCGGATCGCCGTACACTTCCGAAGTGGAAGCGATCAGAAAGCGCGCGCCCTTAGCCAGGGCCAGGCCGAGCGCGTTCAAGGCGCCCAGCGAGTTGACCTTCATGATCGGGATGGGGATGCGCGGAAAATCTACCGGGCTGGCCGGCGAGGCCAGATGCAGAACGGCATGGAGCGGCCCGGCGATGTAAATATATTTGGTAACATCGTGTTTGATGAATTCAAAATCCGGGCGTCCGTTCAAGTGCGCCAGGTTGTCTGTGTTGCCGGTGATCAGGTTGTCCATGGCGATGACGCTGTGCCCTTCGGCCAACAGCCGATCGCACAGATGCGAGCCGATGAACCCGGCCCCGCCGGTGACGAGAATGCGCATGAATGATTCCTTTCCAAACGTTTTTCCAAGCGTCGAAGCGCAGATCGCTGCTCTAAACCCTGCTCGTTGTCCCTTGCCTGTTGGCCTCTTGCAGCCGCAGGCCGCCAAACAACCCGGCGCACAGGAAGAAGAAGTACGACAGGTCCATCAAGAAGAGCGAATTGTCCACCAGACCGTGGATCAGCGCGGCGACGAGGCCGGCCAGCAGCCCCAAGATCGCCGCCCGTTCATTGCCGACCGGCAGCGTCCGGTAAAGGCGCCAACCGGCCTGGGCCACGCGCAGCAGCAGCCAGGCCCCTGCGGCCACGCCCGCCAAGCCGAGCCGCGTCCAGAAGTCAAGCACGATGTTGTGCGGGTGACTTAGATTGAGCTCCTCCCAGGCGTTGGGCAGCACGTAACGGGTGCGGTAGGCGTACAGAAAATTGTCCGGGCCAACCCCCAGCCAGGGAAAGTCAAGCGCCATGTTCCAGGCGCCGCGCCACAGTTTGAGCCGCACAAAGCTGGTGCCGGCTTGAAAATCGAGCAGGCCAGCGAAGCGCGCTGCGCCCGTCCGCAGCACGGCGATCAACCCCAGGCCGCCAATGCCCAGCGCGGCCAGGGTCAGCCGCAGCGTCTTGCCCCCGCGCTGCAGACCGATGAAGATCAACGCGGCGGGCAGGCCAAGCATAAGCGCGCCGCGCGAAAACGTCAAAATCAGGCAAGGCAGCACGAGCGCAACCAGGCCGCCGTAGAGCCAACGCCGGCGCCCTTGCGCAAAGGCCGCCACCGTCACCAGCAAAGGCAGCACTCGCTCCAGGTACAGGGCCAGATTGTTGGGCGAACCGTAAAACGCGCGCACCCGCCCCACCCCCTCCGCGCGGATGAGGTCCGCGCCGAGGAGCGCTTGCCCCAAGCCAACCACAGCCACGGCCGCCGCGCCCAGGGCCAGGCCATCCAGCAAGAGCCAAAACAGGCGGCGATCAGGCGGCGCGGCCGCCAGCAAACGACTAACCAGGAAGTAGAAGATCGCCGCATCCAAAAAGACCGTGCGAAACTCCCGGCTGGCAACGCCAACGTTCGCCGCGCCCAGGGTGCTGAGAAGCGCCACCGCAAGGAAAGCCACAACCGGGAGATCGAGGGACGAATGAAAATTGAAAATCTGCGATCGAAGATCAGAGATGAGAGATCGCGCAGGGGGGAGCGGCGCCAGGGAGCGCGCCGCAAGCCAGAGCGCCAGGCTCAGCCAGGTGAAGAATTCAGGCGCGGCGAAGGCGCGCCCCGGCAAAGGGACAAGGCGCTGAAAGAAGGGCAGGGTGGCGGCGGTCAGAAACAACGTCAGCTGAGCGGCCTGTTCCAGGAAAGTAGCCGCGGTCGCCGTCTGCAGCCGCGGCCGGCGCAAGAAACGCAGGCGGCGCCCCGCGCGCGCAGCGAAGCCCCCCAGCAGTCCGCCAAGCAGGAGAAACCAAGCGAGCGGACGCCAGATAGGGGGCGGAGGCAGATCGTCGTAGACGGTCAGGCCCAGCAGCGGCCACTGTCCCCAACCACCCACTGCGCGCACCTCCACCTGGTGTTCGCCAGGCGCTAATTGGTCGGCCACGGTGACGGCGGCGCGGGCAGCCAGGGGATCATAGAGCACCAGGATGGCGTCGCCGTTCTCCTGGCGGGGCAAGGCGTTGGCCGGCTGACCGTCAACGCGGATGAGCAGATAGGCCCAGAAGTTGCCCCGCTGCACATCCAGGTCGAGCCGGCGCCCGTTGAAACGAAATGTCAGGGGGTCGTCCGGGGCGCGCGGCGGATCGGCGCCCAGGGGAGTCGCACGCCAGGCGCCGGTGTAATGCAGCGCGGGCGCGCTGAAGCGGTGGCGTCCGGGCTGCAGCGCCTCGTTGGGCGCAGCCGCGGCCTGCGCCAGCGCGCCAAGCAATGGGCGCGGCGCGCCATCGGGCTGGCGCAGGGCAAAGCCCCAGCGCGCATCGGTAGGCTGCGCGGGCTGCAGGCCGGCCCACAGCCAGCCCTGCAGCCAGGGCCAGCGGCGAGCCAGGGTCAGCGCCTGGGCGGCGTAAGCAGCCTGCTGCTCCGCACTGACAGACGGCCAGGGCGCTGGCTGACCCGTCCAGCCAGGCGGCGGCGCGTACCAGCCCACGGCCACGGCCCACAAGGGGATGTCGCTCAGCCCCTGGCGCGCCAGCGCCGCGCGCAGCAGTTCCACACGGCGGTAGTTGAGGCGGTCGGGAGCCGGCGCGGCCTCCGGGGCCTGATCGAAGCCGTAGGGTGAGGCGGCCACGGCATCGAACCAGCCGGCCGCCCCCGCGGCCAGCAGTTGATCCAGGAATGTGATGTCGCTGAGATTGGCGCCGCCGGTTTCCAGGGTCGGCGCGAGGCTGGCGGTCAACACCAGGTTGGTGGGGTCAACGGCTTTGATCTGCGTATAGCCTTCGCGCAATAAGCCGGCATAGCCCGCGGGATCAATCAGCCGCGCGCCCCAGTGCGGGGCGATGTTTGGCTCGTCCCACACCTGGTAGATATGAATTTTGCCGGCATAACGCGCCGCCACGCGGGCGGCAAAGCGGCCAAAATCAGCCCGTTCTTGCGGCGGAGCCAGGGGATTGGCGCTGTCCGCAGCGGCCCGCGCCCAGGCCGGCGCGCCGTCGAGCACGGCCAGCAGCTCGATGCGGTCAGCATTGGCCGCAACCACGATGCGATCGTACGCGTCCCAGGTAAACTGACCGGCCGTTGGCTCGATCTGATTCCAGTCAAAACGTTGGCGGACGGTGGTAAGGCCGAGCTGAGCCAGGCGGGCCAGGGTTTCAGAGAGCGCCGCGTCATCTTGCGTGGTCAGGTCTGCATTGACGCCGGGGCGCAGGCGCTCCGCGGCCCAGGGCAAAGGCGGCGGCGGCGGGAGAGGGCGGCTGAGGAACCAGAGCGCCAGCAGGACGGCGATTGCGCTGACAACCCACAGGCTGACGCGCGGCAAATCGCGTGGCGCCGCCCCCGTCGTATGCAAAAAACGCACGCTCCCTCCTCTACTCTGTACCTGTGATGTCTTGCCGGCTGACATTATAGCACAGCGCAAACCTGGCCGAAAGTGCGCGGAGGTCGGCGGGTGCATTTCCGCCCGCTAAGCAGGCGAGTCGAACCTTGATTCATCCGGTATCATGCTCACTTGGCACGACCGCGCATCTCAGCTATAATCTCGCCGCTATGAACGACTCATCACACCTGCCCACCCACGGAAGCGCCAAAGAAGCCATCCTGGCCCGCATGGCATCGCTGCGCGACCAGGATGTGAACTGGCGCGCGGGACGAGCCTGGAGCCTGGTTTTCAACGCGGGCGCAGACGTCAGCGATTTACTGCAAGCCGCCTACACGATGTTCTTCGCCGAAAACGGCCTCAACCCGACGGCCTTTCCCAGCCTGCGCCGCTTTGAAACGGACGTGGTGGCCATGACCGCGCACCTGTTGGGCGCATCAAGCGCCGACCAGGAGATTGTCGGCAACATGACCTCCGGCGGAACCGAAAGCCTGCTGCTGGCTGTCAAGACCGCGCGCGATTGGGCGCGCGCGCGGCGGCCGGCCATCCACGCCCCAGAGATGGTGCTGCCAGTGACCGCGCATCCGGCCCTGGCCAAAGCCGGTCACTACTTCGGCGTGCGCCCGGTCTATGTGCCGGTGCGCGCAGACTTCCGCGCGGATGTGCGCGCCCTGGCCGCGGCCATCACCCCCAACACCATTCTGCTGGTCGGTTCGGCCCCCTCGTATCCGCAAGGCGTGGTGGATCCGATCACGGAGCTGGCGCAGGTCGCGCAGGCACGCGGCCTGCTGCTGCACGTGGACGCGTGCGTGGGCGGCATGATGCTGCCCTTTGCCCGCCGCCTCGGCTATCCCATCCCGCCTTTCGATTTCAGCCTGCCTGGCGTCACCTCGCTCTCCGTGGACCTGCACAAGTACGGTTACGCGGCCAAAGGCGCTTCGGTCATTCTCTACCGCGGCTCCGACCTGCGCCGCTACCAGTTCTTTGTGCAAACGGCCTGGCCGGGCGGCATCTACCCATCACCCACGATGACCGGCACACGTCCAGGCGGCGCGATTGCCGCGGCGTGGGCGGTGATGAATTACCTGGGTGAAGCAGGTTATGTCAATCTAGCGGCGCAGGTGATGGCAACGGCCCGCAAACTCAAGCTCGGCATCCAGGCTATCCCTGGCCTGCACGTCCTGAGCGATCCTGACATGAGCGTCATGGCCATCGGCGCCGAACACCTGGACATCTATGACCTCGGCGATGAATTGACGCAAGCCGGCTGGCATCTCGACCGCCAGCAGTCGCCGCCCAGCCTGCATCTGACCGTTACGATGGCGCATGTGGCGGTCGCGAATCAGTTCTTGCACGACCTGGCCCAAGCGGCGCAAAAGGTCAGCCAGCCAGACGTTCGACGGCGGCTGCGCGCGGGCGGACTACGCGTGGCGCAGCGGCTCGTCCAGACGCTGCCGCCGCGCCTGCTGCAGCCGCTGACCAGCGCAGCCTCGCGTACCTTCGGCCAGGGCGGCGACCCGCATGGACGCACCGCGCCGATGTACGGTTTGATCGGCTCCCTGCCCAACCGGGAAGACGTAGACGACCTGGTGCTCGACCTGCTCGACCAGATGACACGACCCGTTCATCCATCCCAAACAAGTTGAAAGCGTTTTGTGCCTGATTTTACTCTTTATGTCAATTTCATACGCCGTTGGGCCTGGCTATTCCTGGCCGCGCCGCTGCTGTACGGACTGGTGGCTTTGGGCTGGAGCCAGCGGCTGACGCCTGTTTATCAGGCCCAGGCCATGCTCCAGGTCAGTCCGGCCAGCCCCAGCAGCGCCGACATCAGCGCCATTGCGGCCAGTGAGCGCCTGGCCTCGACCTATGCCCAAATCATCGTACAACCGGCCACGCTGGAGGCGACTGCAGCCCGTTTGCGTGGGAACAACGATGCCGCGCCCTGGCCCTTTGCCGTCAGCGCGGAGCCAATCCGCGAAACGCAGCTGATTCGCCTGCGGGTGGAAGGGCCGTCGCCGGCCGCCGCCGCGCAGGTGGCCGACGCCGTGGCCCAGACCTTCATCGAAGCCAACCGTACGCGCCAGGTGGCTCGTTTTGCCGCCTCCAAAGCGAACCTGGAGCAGCAGATGGCAACGCTGGAGGCGCAGATCAAGCAAGAGGAAAGCGGCAGCGCCAACGCCGATGTGTTGGCGCGACTGCGCCAGTCGCTCAGCGCGCTGACCGCCAGCTATGAAGCGATCCGCCTGGCTGAAGCGCAGGCGGCGGACAATGTGACGCTTGTCCAACCGGCGCGCGCCGCCACGCAGGCGCTGCGCCCGCGCCCCCTGTTCAATGCCCTGGCCGCGGCCGTCGTAGGCCTGGCTATGGCCCTGGCCGCGGCCCTGCTGCTCGAAGCGTTGGATGACCGGCTCAACACGGCCGAGCGCGTCAACGCGGCCGTGTCGCTGCCGGTGCTGGCGACCGTGGGGCGCAGCAATGCGCTGAATCCCGGCAGCCTCATGGTGTCGGGAGCGCCGCATACCGCCGCCGCCGAAGCCTACCGCATGTTGCGCACCAACCTGCGCTTTGCCAGTCTCGATCGGCCCCTGCGCACGCTCAGCGTGGTTAGCGCAGAACCAGGCGAGGGCAAGACCACCACGGCCGCCAATCTGGCCGCGGCCCTGGCGCAGGCCGGTAATCGGGTCATCCTGGTTGACGCTGATCTGCGCCGCCCGCGGCTGCACACCGTTTTTGGGGTGGGCAACAACGTCGGCCTGACGACCGCGCTGCTGCCGGATGGCGTCGCCGTGACGGCGCACCTGCAAGCCACCGCGGTGCCTGGCCTGCGTCTGCTGACCAGTGGGCCGCAGCCGCCGAACCCGGCCGAGCTGATTGGCTCCGAGCGCATGGCCGCGCTGCTGCGCGAGATGTACGAAGCGGCCGATGTGGTGGTGCTGGATACGCCGCCGGTGCTGGCTGTGGCCGACGCCTCCCTGCTGGCGCATATCAGCGACGCCACCTTGCTGGTGGTGAATGCCCAGGGCACGCGGCGCCGCTCCGCCCAGCGCGCCGTAGCCGTGCTGAACGCGGCCGGCGCGCATGTCGCCGGCGCAGTGCTCAATCGGCTGGCCCTGCCCGACCGAACCTATGGACAATACTACGGCCCAACCCCCGCCTGAACCGTCAGGTGGAAAGGTGACAGTGGAGATTGTCAAACGCCCAACCCAAGACTCCCCCTGGCCATCCCTGAGCCGACCGCGCGCGCCGCTGCTCGTCTACGCTTTGTTGGCCCTGGCCAGCCTGCCGGTGGCCGGACTGCTGACCTGGCTTGGTCCGCTCTGGCTGCTGGCCGCCGCCCTAACCGTCCTGGGCGTGACCGTGGTGGTCCTCACCTGGCCGACGTCGGCGCTGTGGGTTCTTATCCTCGCCGCGGGCGCCAACCGCTACGCCGTCACCATCGGCGGGCTGAGCCTCTACGCCGAATACCTGGCGCTGGCGCTGGTGGGCGCGCTGTTGGCCTTCGATGTCGCGCGTGGGCGTCGGCGCTGGCGCTGGCCTCCCGCGCTGTGGCCGCTGCTGGGCTGGTTGGTCTGCGGGCTGGCGGCGTCGCTCATGCACGCGCCCAACATCCAGAACAGCCTGGTGCTGTGGGCTAAACTGGTCATCGTGGTCATGATTTACCTTGTCGTCTTCAATCTGGCGCAGACCCGCAGCCGGCAGGGGGTGTGGGTGCAGATGATCGTTGGCGCGGGGGTGGCGGCCTTTGGCCTGTTGACCGTCGTCGTCTGGCAACGCCTGCATATTGACCTGGGCGTTGTCTTCAAAAGCAATGGCGGTATCGTTCCTACCGGCAGCCAGTGGGAACCCAACATCTTTGGCTCCTACTGCCTGGCCGTGGCCTTACTGGCCCTGCCGCTCAGCCTGACAGCGGGGGGTGGTCGGCCGTGGCGAGAGCGGGCAGCGCCCTGGCTGGCGCTGCTCCTGGGCGGCGGCGGTCTTATCGCCAGCCTGACGCGCACGGCCTGGCTGGGGTTTGCCGTAGCCGGCGGACTGGCGGCCGTCGCCTGGGCCTGCGAGCTCGCCCAGCTCGGCCCGCTGCTCGGCCTGCGTGGCGTGGGCGACGAAGGCGTCGGGGATGCCCACGAGGCGTGCGTCCGCGCGGATGCCCCGCTCG
>DAISHS010000012.1:0-29768 GCA_036822415.1 Chloroflexota bacterium | reverse complement strand
GCAATTTGGGCAACAATGGGGGCCTTCCGTCGGATCCGATTCCGTGGGACAAGCGCCCTCATTCGATCCTGGTGACGCTGCCGCCCTTGGGCGTGGTCATTTTCAAAACGCCGCTCCCTGAAAGCACCGACGCCTGATCAAAACGTCAAAGGAAACTTAACGATGTCGCACGCATTTTTTGCAGGGTTGGTCCAGGACGAAGAAGGACGTCCGGTCGAGGTCGTTTCGATCGGCGAGGAGGCTTTCTACGTCGTGCTCGATGCTGGTTTTCGACGCCACATTGCCGCGCGGCCAGTGGATCAGCAGGTGTTGCGCAGCTTACGCGGTGAAATCGAAACCCACCGTGATCTTGCTGTTGACAGCGCCCTGCAAATGTTGGGGCGCGACGACCTGTTTACGAAAGCGGCGGTGGATGCCTCGATCAAGAACATGGATCAAGTCGTGGATCAAAACCTGCCCGACGACGTCAAATCGTGGTTGGGGATGCTTGGCTTCCGGGTCATCATCAATCTGCACGGTGACGTGGTGCGTGTGGAGATGCCGGGGCAGATAGCCGAAGAGTAGCGGGGACAAAACAGCGGGGGGACGTAGAAACGCCCCCCGCTGTTTTTAGATCAAACCTGGCGAATAGACTCGATTTCCACCGAAAAATCGCGCAGCAAAAGTTGCAGCTCGTCCTCGTTGATATATTTGACCTTCAGCACCATCAGCGACTCATCCTGGTGCGTCACACTGCCAAAACTGCGCAGCGCGCCGCCTGCATTGGAGATCGCGATCGCCACATCGGCCAGGATGTCAACGTTGGCCGGCGCACGCAAGGTCACGCGCAGACCCGAGTCGCGCCCTCCCAATAGATCAAAGAAAATACGGTAAAGGTCGCGGTCGGTCAGAATACCGACCGGTTTCTCATTTTCCACCACCAGCAGGGCGCCGACGCGCTTGTCGGCCATCAGCGAGGCGGCCTCTTCTAAGGGTAAATCGGGCGGCACTGTCACCACGGGCGTTGACATGACACGGCCGATGGTTGGCAGGGGATCACTGCGATGACGTCGCGGCTCAGCCAGCAAACGTAACAGGGTGCGATCGTTGACGATGCCAACGAGGCGGCCCTCTTGATCCACGATCGGTAGGCGACGAATGATTTTTTCACGCATCATTTGCAAAGCCACACCCGCGCCCATGTCTGTCGTTGCGGAGATGACCGGTTGGCTCATGAGATTACGCACGTACATGATCTTTCCTCCCTCAGGCAAGCTGTCCAAGACGTCACAGTTTTATGATACGCCGCCCGGCCCCTGGTGTCAAGCTGGCATGGCGCGCCGCGCCATGCCGCCCGCTTGATTGACATCCCTTGCCACGAACCGCGGGCCGTGCTATACTCAGCCCATGCCAGAGCACATGCGTACACACTGGGATGAGCTACCTCTACCTTTCTTGCGTCTGCAGGGGCGCGACCTGCCAGCTGCACAGCAGCTGCGTCATGCCTGCCGCCAGCAGCATCTTCCCATCACCCCGCTGGAGTTCGACGCGCCAGACCAAACCCTGATTGATCCCAGCTTGCCGCTGCGAGAGCCCAATCGCGCCTATCCCATGCTCGACCCGAACTACCGACCGACCTTTGCGACGCTCTCGCCCGAGCAACGCTGGTTCTTTTGGAACTGGCTGCGCGCGCATGAGGCCAACGTGCCGGTTGGCTACGCAATTCTTTATATTCAGCATCTTGAGGCCGCGCTGTTCGATATTCATGCGCTCGCGGCCCTGGAAGAAATGCGCTGGCTCTTGCAGCACCATCAAGCCCTTTCGGTGCGCGAGTCGGTGACCTATGACCTGGCTATGGGCGCCTGGCTTCATCGCCAACTCGATCTCTTCACATGGGTTATCTACCAGGGCCGCTTACCTTCATGGAGCATGGAGATTCTGCTATTTTTGCAGAACGATTTAGGCGTGCCGTTGAGCGCCGGGCAGGCCATGCACCTGGGTCAACTCTTTCGCCATAACTGGAGCGCCTGGTCACGCCAGCATGAGCAGGAAGTGCAAGAAGCGGTCGACGCGGAACTGGCAGCCCTCGACCATCGCTTCCTGAGCCAGCAGGTGAGCGCGCTGCCCGCTGAGCGGCGCACCGTGCAGATTCAACTTCTCAATCCTGGGCTGCGTTTCACGCTGCCAGCGCCTGAGATCTGGAACAACGCGGCCTTCCAACAGGCGGTCAAAAATTTGCTCGAGGCCGCCGAGCGCAGCGCACAGCTGGGCGGACGCTTTACGGTGCGGCGCGCCGCCTCTCCCGTCAAGCCAACGCAATGGGTGGACCGCGGTTGGTATGTGGTGCTGGAGTTCGGCGAGTCATCGTCCGAAAAGCTAAACCGCGTCGTGACGATTGCCCGGCGTCATCCCGGCTTCATCAGGCTGCTGGATGAGAACCGCGAGATTGTCTACCGCACCGTGTATCAGCGCCGCGATCTGAATAAGTTTTGGACCTTGTTCGACCGCGTGCGCACCTGGAAAAGCACGCGCGTCTTTATCAATGGCAACCCAACCAGGATCGAAGATTTGTGGCCGGGCGCGCTGGATCTGGAGTGAGGGAACGAACATGCGCAAACCGTGGCTTAAGCAGCAGACGCTGGCGCTGGTCTTGGGCGGCGGCGGCGCACGCGGTGCGCTGCAGGCCGGCGCCTTGCGCGCCTTGATCGAGGCGAATATCCGGCCCGATTTTCTGGTAGGCACCTCGATTGGCGCGATCAACGCCGCGTTCATCGGTCTGCGCGGCTGGAGCCTGGACACCGTCGAAGCCCTGCAAGAGACCTGGCGCCTGGCGGCCGCCTCTGAACTCTTGCCTGCCCGCACCGTTTGGCTGACGATGCGCACGGTCTTCAGCCTGGCCGGCCGTGAGCGTGAAAATTCGATTCGCACCTTCTTGATGGCTCAGGGTCTCAAACCAGAGATGCGTTTTAGCGCCATGCAAATGCCCGTTTATGTCGTTGTCGCCAATCTCAACGGCGCCAATACGCTGGTCTATGGCGATGATGCCAGCGAGAGCGTGCTAAACGCGGTCGAGGCGTCGGCCGCGCTTCCGCCCTGGGTTTTGCCCATCGAACGCGATGGCTTGAGCCTGATGGACGGAGGGGCCGTCAGCAATTTGCCGCTGGCGCCAGCCCTGGAGCGCGGCGCGACCGCTATTGTCGCGCTCGATTTGTATGACCCGCGCGGAATAACCACCGAGACCGCGGGCCTGGGTGGATTTCTTTGGAAGCTGACGAGCACCACGCAGGTGCGCGAAACGGAGATGGAATTGGCGCTGATCGCCGCACGGGGTGTGCGGCTTCACCATATCAGGCTGGCGCCCGAAACGCCGACCTATCTCTGGGATTTCAGCCATACCCATTCCTTGATAGCGCAGGGTTACACCCTCGCCCGGAGTGCGTTGGCGCAAGAACGAGCGGCCGCGCCGGCCTGGCTGGCGTGGTTGCGTAGGGCCGCAGCACAATGGCCCAAACGTCGGCCCCTGTTGTTACACGGCGATTGACGCGGCAAACACAAAAAAGCCCGTGCGCCTGAGCAGCACGGGCTTGTGGATGCACACTTTATCAGCATGGTCAGGTCAATTGTTCGGCCGGTCGGTTGGTAACACGGGAGGATGATCCGTTTTTGTGGGGGCAGCCGGTGTTACCTTCGAAACTGGCGTGGCGGTGGGCGTCGCCGAGCTGAACTTTGTCGGTATGCGCAGCCTTTGGCCGACCTTAATGAAGTTGCTGTCTTTGATTTTGTTGTAATTCATGAGCGCCGTGAGTGTCACGCCACAGCGCTTGGCAATACTGCTAAGGGTATCGCCTTTTTTGGCAATAATACTTGCAGGGCAAGTCGTGGCGAGGGTCGAGCTGGCTTGTGCGGTTATAGTATGCGAAATCATCAGCATACCGACAATCATAACGACAACCAACCATGAGAAAAGACGATCTCGGGTGGACTTCATCGGAGTCCTCCTCTTTCACGAGCAATCATTGAAAAAAATTGACTGGGAACGCGTATAGAGAAGCCGTTCTGACTTCTATAACGAGTTCGACGTTTATAATCTTGCATCAGTATAACGTGACAATGCGAAGCGTCAAGTGGGCCACCCTTACGTTTGTATTACAGATAGAACGGTTCCCGGCAAACTCCACCGGCAGCCTGGGGAGGTGGGGGTGCATTTCAGTTTCGGGGCGTAGTCCACGCAGGTGGACTTTGCAATCGTTGCAGCGACTTGCAGTCGCCCGATCTGCCCCCAGTTTGAAACGCTCCCGGGATGTGGATGGACATTGACGAAAAAAGGAAAAGGTATGATTTCAATTCCGTTGGCGCTCGAACTAAAAGCGGCTGGCCTTGCTTGGACGCCACGCCTGCATGATTTCTTTGCGATTCCAGACCGCGGCCTGGACGAACGCCTGTTCGTCATCGGTGATATTCTTGTCAGCATTGAGCGTTTACGTGGGGAGCAGCTCATCTCCTTCGACGGCGCCTCAGAATGGGCGTTGGACTACGTTCTGACGGGGGACTCTCTCTGGATGCCAACAGAGGAACAATTACGGGAGTTGATCGAAGAACGCCTGGCCCTGGCAGAGCAAGCGCCCGTTTTGCGCCTGACTACGACAAGCGATGGCTATTGCGTCGCCTTGACCTGGCGTGCTGCAAACCAGGAAGCCAATCTGCTGGAATTCGAAGCCTTTGGCGCCAGCGACGCCTACGCCAAGGCCCTGCTGTTCATCTTGCAGACGGCCGCCGTCTAAAACGAATGTAGAATGTGCCCCAGGTCTGGCATCTGGTAGCCGCCCAAGCGCGCCACGGCTGTGCGCAGCTCAGCGCTGCGGATGACCGTCAGCAACGGCTGCAGCAGGGCGCTTTCGTAGAATGACTGCGGAATGACTAAATCATAGCGTTCTTCGCCCAGGGGCACAAAATCAAGATCGAGCGCGCGCGCGGCCGCCAGAATGCCCAGCGCGCAATCGGCCGCGCCGCTTTTCACCGCGGCTGCCACCGCCAGGTGTGTAAACTCCTGGCGATCATAGCCTTGAATCTGACGCGGGTTGATGCCAGCCTGCTTCAGGCGATAGTCGAGGAGGACGCGCGTGCCTGCCCCACGCTGCCGATTGATGAAAACGACGTCAGGCCGCGTCAAGTCTGTCAGGGCGTTGATGCGCTTGGGGTTGCCCGCCGGCACGATCAGTCCCTGGGTGCGCTGCACGAAGCCCAGGAGGACCACCGGCGTATTGGGCAATAACTCCTGCACATAACGAACGTTGTATTCACCGGTCGTTTCATCCAGCAGGTGCGAGCCGGCCAGGTGAGCTTCACCGTGGGCCAGAGCCAGCAGGCCGCCATAAGAGCCGACGTTGGAGGATGACAGGGTCAGGTGAGGATGGCGGCGGCGCAGGTAGTCGGCCAGTATATCTATCGTTAGATCATGACTGCCAATCGCGACAATCGTGTTTTCCACCGCCGCGCGCGTGCGCAGCAGTTCCACCGTCACTTGCGCGCCCACCGGGTAGCCTTCGCTGAAGCGCGGCACACGCACGATGCCATCCGCCTTGACGAGCGACATAATGACCCCGGCGCCGCGCTCCATCGGCGTTGCCACGAAGCGGTCGCCCACCTTGCCCACGGTGACGCGCATGAACTCGTCTTCGCCCAGCGGCGAGAGCACTTTGCGCGTCAGGCTGGCGCTCAAGGTGGGGCGTTGGGGCGGCAATTGCCCTTGCCAGCGCGCCAGCAGCGGCTTGATCAACCGGTCGAAGGTGATAATGGCGCTGGCGGGGTAGCCAGGGATGCCGGCCACGGCCTTGCCCTGGGCCACGCCGAGGATCGCCGGATGGCCGGGGCGCATGGCGATGCCGTGCACCTCAACCGTGCCGATCTCGCGGAAGATGTCGGCCGTGAAATCATGCGAGCCGGCCGATGAACCGGCATTGACCACCACCAAATCGTGCTCGGCCAGCGCGGCCAGCACCGCGGCTTTGATCAGCGCAGCCTCATCGCGCACAGGCGCCAGGCGCGTGGCCTCAGCGCCCCATTCCTCAACCATGGCGGCCAACACCAGCGAATTGTACTCGATCACATCGCCCGCTTTGAGCGCGCTGCCGGGCGCGACCAGCTCCGTGCCGGTGGGCAGAATGGCAACACGCGGCCGGCGGCGGACAAAGAGCTGCGTGTGACCGCAGCCGGCCGCCGCGCCCAGGTCTTGCGGTCGCAGGCAGTGATTGGCGGGCAACACCAGTTCCCCGGTTACCATGTCTTCGCCGAGCGGGCGTACATGCTGCCAGGGCGCGACGGCCGCCAGGATCTCGATCGCGGCGCTTTGCTCCAGGAGATGTACATTTTCGATCATGACCACCGCGTCGAAGCCAGGCGGGATGGCCTGGCCGGTATCCACATAGATGGCTTGCGCCGGTACGGCCAGGCGCAGGGGCGCGGTTTCGCGCGCGCCCAGGGTGTCGGCGGCGCGCACCGCGTAACCATCCATGGCTGCCGCATGGTAGTGCGGCGACGAGGTCAAAGCCCAGACTGGCTCTGCCGTCACCCGGCCGCGCGCCTGCGCCAGGGCAACCCATTCACCGGGCAAGGGTTGATCCAGGCCGGACGCAGTCAACGCGCGCCACCAGCGGTCAGTGGCCTCTTCCAGACTGATGTCTTCGAGGTAGATGTTGCGTGGCAAGGCTAGCGGTCCTCTCTCTGCAAACGGTGTATGGGGTTATTTTACCACAAGAAAGCAGCGTCAACGAATGGCGAATCACGGGATGTCTTTCAAACGCGGGGTAGCTTGCGCACGCTGTGGACGTATGTTAGAATCTGCGCATGATTTTTCACCTGACTCGCGAGGCGCCGACCGAAGAGCCGCCAACCGTATTCCGCCGGGCAGCGCAGCATCTGCTCTCCGATTTCGGTTGGTCGTTAGTGCCTGCCGATGTGCTGGCCGCACAGGCTGCTCAGCATTTGGGCCGCGCCGCCGATGTGAGTTTGGCCCAGGCCATTACTGCTTGTCAAACGGTCTATTCGCGCCTGCTGTTTGCGGCGTGTGCGGGGCGCACCCAGCGCGAAATCGGCTATCACGAGCTGTTCCTTTATTTGTACAAGCTGGCTTATCATCGCGTGCCAGAAGCCGACGTGGCCGATGTGGCGCAAGAAGCGATGCGTCTGGTGTATGAGAAACTGGACACCTGTCAGCAACCAGAAACCTTTCTCAAGTTTGCCTATTTCCGTTTACGCCACGCCATGAACCGGGTGCGCCCCGCACGCCTCAATCGCCTCCAATCGCTGGCGCCGTGGTCCGATATCGGTGTTGACGAGCCGCCTTTCCACATGACGCCCCTCTTCAGAAGACTGCTCTTGCCCGAAGAAGCCGCGCTGCAGAGCGACGAAGCCGCTTCCGTGCGCGACTGCTTGCAAAAGCTGTGGCGCCATCAACCGCGCGCGGCTGAGCAGCTGAAGGCGCTGATTCTCAAATACTTCGATGAACTGGACGACGCCGCCATCGCTGAACAATTGGGCACGACAGTCGCTAATGTTCATGTCCTGCGCAGCCGCGGCCTGAAGAAGCTGGAAGCCTGTCTGCGCCGCACACTGGAACTCACGGAGCCTGATTCTCCATGACCCCGGTTCCCGGTGCAAGAACGCAAGCCCCTCTTGTTCTTTTTTGTCACAAGCGCCCTACAAGGTTGAGTCATCGAAGCGAGTGAGCTTATGAAGTGCCCTACCGATAGCACAGAACTAATTTCTTTTCTGAACGACCCGGCCAGCCCGCCGGAATTTGACGCCCATCTGGCGCATTGCCCACTGTGCCAGGACCGCCTCGCACGTCTGCATCAGATCGTTTTGCAACCACCAGACCCCCTCAGCTGCGCGGAGGCGGAGCCAGCCTTACTGGCCTGGCTGGAGAGCGACGCCTCTTTCGCGCTGGCGCCGGCCGTCCGCCAGCACTTGAGCAGCTGCCCGGCCTGTCAGCAAACAGCGGTTGAAATTCACGCCTTGCCGCGCGCCCTGGCGCAAAACAGGCTCGATCTGCCGTCTCAGGCGCCGGAGCCTGACCTGACGTTCCTCAAGGCGCCGCCCTCCCCCTTGAGCCGCTGGCGTCAGCAGCTGGACCAGGCCGTTGCGCAAGGCGCCTACTGGTTGGTGGATCACAGCGGCGCCGTCTGGCTGAACTTGAAACTGGCTATGCAATGGCAGCCAGCTCTCAGTCGGGTCATGGTCAAGGCGGGCCAAACCCAGGCGCAGCCTTTGCTGCAGGTGGCGTTGACGCCAGAGCCAGACCTGAATCTGGAGCTGATTGCCTGGCCCGACGCGGACGACGGTGATGAAGTGCAGGTTGAGGTCATTGTGCGCCGCCCCAGTCACTTCCTCCATGGTTTTGCCGGCACGGCTGTCACTCTTTATGCGCCAGAAGAATTACGCCAGGCGATCACCGATGACGACGGCCGCGCGCGCTTCAGCGGCATCCCGCGGCATGGCCTAGCCGCCATTCAACTGCGGACGCGCGCTTGAATGGCGCGGCGCGTCGCCGCCAATGAGGATGAAACCAGCCCAGTAGTAGGGATGACTGAGCAAATGCAGCTGATCCGGCAGGTCAGCGCAAGCCTGACGCAAGCGCTCCAGTTCCGCGGCGATCAATGCCGCCGACAACCCCTCCGCGACCAGGACATCGTTCAACGCCGCGGCCGATAGTTCGGTCAACGCCAGCTGCGCCTGCCGCAGCGCGGCGGCGATGGAAACGCCCTGGGTCACGGCCGTGTAAAAGAAACGCATGAGCAGGCGAGTCGAAAGCTCGTCCACGGCCCATAGACTGACCAGCGCGGCCGGCGCGCCGGCCGCCAAAAACGCCCTGACCAGTCCCAACAATTCATCGCCGCCCAGAACACCACTGCGCCCGCTTTCGCAGGCGCTCAGTGTCACCAATTCGGCTTGCAAAAACGGCGGCCGGTTGAGCAGCGCGGCCGCGGTGAGCAGCCCATCGGCCAGGAACAAGCCCGATTGCAGCGGCGCCTGGGCGTCGAACGTCCCATGACAGGAGAGATGGATCAGCGGGGCGTGAGCGGCAGTCTGCAGAAAGGCAGATTGCGTGGCCTGACTGCCTAGCAGTAAATGGCCGTCCAGGAGAGAAGCCACGGTATGGGCCTCGGCCTCGGCGTGGCGTAAATCGGGCGCATAGCCCACGACCAGCGGCGCGGAGCCGTCTTGCGCGCTTGCGCCATTGGCGCCCCCGTGACGACGCCCATGCGTCAGAAGCACCGTGGCACTGGGCGCTAACAGGATGGCGGCCGTGGACGCAAAACAGGGCGCGCCCGCGGCGGTCTGTAAGGCGGTGAAGGGCACGTAGTGCAGCGCGCCGTGGGGAACGATTGCGACCTGGCCGGCAGCGGCCAGGCGCGGCAGAACCGGGCCGAGGAGCAGCATCCCCAGGCTGCGCAGCACCCACGGCTGCGTCAGGCGCCCATCGGCGCCGGGAGTCAAGCCGGCCAGCGCGCGCTGATCCGCGGCGAAGGCGCGGCGCAGGGCTGTGGCAGCATCGAGCGCCAGCGGGAACGCCTCGATGGCCTGCGGCGTGATCAGCAGCAGGACGGTGCGATCGGCCGGGAAGAGCAGTTCACATAACGCGGGATGGTGACGCCGCAGCCAATCGGCGACCGGCTGGAAGCGCGCCGGGATGCTGGTGTTGAAGTAGATCAGGAGCAGCATGTCAGCTGGCAGTTGCGCTTGAATGGCACTGGCCGTCAGCGGCTCGCCAAGCGCGGCCGGGTCATCTGCACGATCGCTCAGTAGATCGAGAAACGCGCGGGCGCGCGCCCTCTCCGCGTAGGTCAGCGCGGCCGCCGTGTCGCCCTGCGCCAGGGCTAAAAGAAACAGCGCGTTGTAGACCTGCTGCCAACCGCCAAACAGGTGGATGCGCACATCTTCGGTTTGAATCTGACTGCGGAGGCCCTCGATCAGATGCACGGCTTGTTCGAACGAATCACGGGCCGCTGCCAGATCGCCTTGCTGCCAGGCCAGGGTGCCGAGGCGATAGTGACTGAGCACTTGATACGAGGCGCTGTGAATGTCCGTTGCATGCCCCAGGGTCTGGCGAAACAGGTCCGCCGCTGCGGCGGGCTGTCCCTGCAGCTGGCGCAGCAGACCGAGATTGCCCAACACTTCGATGGTCATGAAGGCTGAGCCGGCCTGCTGCAGCGCCTCCTGGTAGTGCTGCTCCGCGGCGTCGGTTTGACCAAGCAGCAGGAAAAGCTCTCCCAGGTTAGCCAGCGCGGTGGCAATGCCGCGTTGACGATTGAGCGTGCGTGACATGCTGAGCGCCTGCTCCAAATGGGCCTGGGCGTTTTCCCAGCGTCCCAGGTCTTTGTAATTGATGCCTAGCTCGTTTAGAATCCAGCTTTCCCAGACCGACTCGTGCAGGGTGTGCGCCCAGCCACGCGCGTCTTGCAGGCAGGCAATGGCGTCATCAAACTGTCCGAGCAAGTTGTGTACAATGGCCATGTTGATGAGCGCGCGCAGCTGGCCAAGCCCATCGCCCAGCTGCTGAAAGGCGCGATAGGCCTCCTGGTAGTAGCGAAAGCTGGTATCGTACCGGGCCTGATGATAAGCCTGCACGCCCAGGGTGTTGGTAGAACGGGCGTACAGGTCAACGTCCAGGTTGGGCAAGCTGCGCAGACCGCTGAGCAGCGCCGCGGCCGCCGCCCAGGCGTGGCGTTCGACGGCCAGCACGGCCTGGTAATACGTGATCAGGTGGGCAAAGCGGGGCAGGGGAACCTGCTGCGGATCGTAGGCGGTGGTCAATTGCGCCAGCTCGTCATAGGCCAGCCGCGCCAGGCACAGATTGCCGGCCTGCTCGAAGTGATAGACCGCCTCGCTCACTTCCTGGCGCTGAAGCAGGACCTGAAAGAAAGCCAGGTGCCACTGCTGGCACAGCACCGGGTCGGCCGCGCGGGCCGCGGCCAGATGGTGTGCGCGCAGATCCAGCTGCCAGCGTCCGTCCGGCAGGGGAGTCAGGTCAACCAATAAATCGCGCCAACTGCGCCCGGCGTCACCCACCGCCAGCGCCTGGTGCACGGCCTGCCAAAGCGCATCATCCAACCAACGGGGCAAGGCAGCCAGCCATAAATCATTCATCGAAACGTGAACCTCACACGGGGAGTACAATCCGCCGGATTACGTAGCTCAGGAGTGACAGGGATGACCACACAGGAATCGAGCAAATATCGGAACCAAATCAGCCGCCTGCTGACCGCAGTGGGCTTGTTTCTGTTGTTGACCGCCGCGCTTTGGTTGCTGGTGCGGCCGCACTCGGCCCTGGCGCAGGGCGCGTCCCCCGCAACGCTGACGCCGATCACGGTCAGGAACGAGGCCGGCGTCTTGCAGCCGGCGTTGATTATTGCCCTGCGCAACCACTGCCAGGATTCGTCGGTCGTCACGGTTGCCAACGTTGCATTGTACCCTATTTTATTGGACCTTGCGGAGGGCGACTGCCTCCTGGCGCTGGCGCCGCAGCGCTTTGTGACGACGACGAAGCAATTTCATTCTTTTCCTGCGTTTGCGCCCTTTGGCGCCACCGGCAACATCGCCTACGCCATCGTAACCACGAATTGGACGGTGCAGGCGGACGGAACGATCATTTCGCCAACGGTGAGCAGCCCTGGCGCGCCCGTTCTCTTGACCACCCGCGTCAACGCGCCGCTGGTGCTGTTCAACCTGTTGGTCTCGCTGGAATGGGACGCCCACGAGACCAGCGAACTGAACGTCTTCGCCACGGCGATGGACGCCTTCGGCGCGTCCCTCTTCGACGCCAGCAATGGCCAGATGGCCCTGGGGCGGGCGCAGATTACGGCGGGCGCAGATCACTGGCGCGACGCCGATGTTCAGATCATGGCGGCCAATGACGTTTGGCCCAACGCCGACGTCGGCGGGATCGTGCCGGCCCCCACGCAGCTGCCCAATGGCGTCGGTTTTCGTCCCGGCCACTTGCGCGTCGGCCGGGCCTGGGATGGCAACAGCGCCAATCAAGGCCCCTGGAACCAACGCACCGGCGCTCTCACCCTGCTGCACGAGTTTGGGCATTACGGGTTGGCCCTGTTCGACGAATACCTGGGACTGGCGCCCGACGGAGCCGATTTTTCCTCTTTCTGCACCGTGTCGCCAGGCGATCCGGCCTATGGCGCGTCGTGGGCAACGCTGATGTCTTATCAGTACAAAGCCAACGAATTTGCCTTGCAGCGCAGCGGCGAGCCGAGGCAGTGGACTGCACGCTGCCGCCAGACGATCCAGTTCCAGATGTACAGCCTTTCGGACTGGGAAACCCTGGCTGCTGGCTTTGCCGATACCAACGCACCGCCGCGCTGGCAGCTGCAGCTGCCGGCCAGCGGCCCGAACCCCGGCCCGGAGAGTGCGCCGCCTGGCCTGACCACCATTCAGGTCACCCCCAGCCCGAGCGCGCCGCCGACCCGCACCCTCGCGGTGGTGGGCGTTCCCAGCAGCGTGGGGGAACTCCAGGTCTATCAGTTCGCCGGGCCGGGTCATCCCAGCGGGCCGCGCCTGGTCAGCCAGGGCGTCATCACCCCCAACAACACCCTGCGCCTGTTCGGTGTTTACGGCGGGGACGAGCTGCTGGTCGTGGACCCGGAAGGCGCCGTTTACACACGCACCGTTGTGCCGCTCACCGGCGCGGCGCTGACCGTGACGCTGACCCAACCCGGTTGGTCGCCCAAACTGCTGCTGACGCCGTTGGCGTCACAACAGGTCTCGGTCAGTCTGACCGGCGTCGGCAGCCTGGCCGGGCTTGGCGTCTCTCTTTACGAACGGGGCAGCGCCAGCCCGCTGCAATCGCTGACGTTGAGCAGTTACGGCGGTATTTCGCAGACGGTCTTTAGCGCGCCGCTGCCTGATTTCGCCGGCTTCCTCTACCTGTACGCCGCCGGCGGGCGGGAGACCGTAACGCCCTTTGCGCTGAGCGCCGGCGCCCCCAGCGTGCACGACACCGCCCATTCGCCGCGCGCCGATGCGCACCTGGCGCGCACCGGGCCGGCCGCGCAGCAGCCTGCCATCTTCTGGGATGCGCGCGGGCAACCGCCGCCGCCGCCTGGTGAACAGCTCATTGGCGCGCGCACTGGCTTCAATGTCGCCGGCGCGCCCGGCCTGGATCAGGCGACCGCCAACCTGGAAATGCCGTTGGCGCTGTGGCTCAACGTGCGCCCGGATCAATTGCCGGGCGGCCGTCCCAGCTGCCTCACCCTCAACCAGTGGGAGCCGAACAACCAGGAATGGACGCCGCTCGGGCTGGTCAATGAACTGCCGGAGCATTTGCTGTCATTGCCAGTGACACGCACCGGCGCCTTCGCCCTGCTGCGGGCCACGGGGCCTTGCCTCTTCAAGCGCGTCGAGGCGCCCAATCCGGTCATCGCCGCCGTCGTCACCTACACCATCGGGCTGGATAACCCCGACGACGCATGGCAGCCCAATGTGCAGCTGACAGACCCGATGCCAGCGCACCTGGAGCCTTTGACCATCAGCAGCAGCCTGCCTGGCCAGGCTGGCTTCAATGGTCAAACCGCCTTTTGGTATGGCGATGTGCCGCCCAGCAGCCTGCTGCTGGTAACGATCACGGCCAGGCTGCGCAGCAGCGCCCCGTTGAACCAGGTCATCGCCAATCAAGCCCATGCGCAGGTCATGGGCGCCATTCTTGCTTCGACGCCGGCAACCTTTCGCACGTGCAACCGCGTTGATATCAACTGCGATGGCGTCATCAACCTGGCTGACATCATTGCCGCGGCCGAGGCCTGGAACGCAGCCCTGGCCAATGGCGGCGCCAACGCGCGCTTCGACCTGGACCGTGATGGGCGCGTGACCCTGTTGGATATTCAGACCATCGCCGCCTCCTGGGGGTGGACATGGTAGCCATCTTAACATACCAGGGGAAAGAAGGTCAAACAACCATCCCTGCCAGGTCCGTGACGCGCTGCGCAATGGCGGCGGCTGAAATTACGAATTTTGCCTGGCCTGTGTTATCATGAAGCTGCAAGGGCTGTGCTCCTGACAGGGCGCGACGGCAAACCGACGACCGCAATCTGGCAGATGACCTATCAATTCACATTCAGGGAGGAGCTTCATGCTCGATACCAGCTATATCGGCAAAGAACTGCCGCTGATTCGCTACCAGGTGGATCGCAGCAAAATTCGTGAACTGGCCCTGGCGCTGGGAGACCCCAACCCACTTTTTCATGACGTGGAGGCCGCGCGCGCGGCTGGCTATCGCGACCTGGTCGCACCGGTCACCTTTCCCACCCTGTTTCGTTTCTGGGGCGGCACGGAGACGCGCGGCATCCTGGCGCAGATGGGCGGCAACATCATGCGCCTGCTGCACGGCGAGGAGGAGTACGAGTATTTGGGCCTTCTCCAGGCCGGCGATGAAATCACGGGGCGCCTTGAAATTGTCAGCATCGAAACCAAAGAGGGACGTTCGGGCATCATGGATTTCGTCAAGACGCGGGCCACCTACCGCAATCAGGATGACCAGGTGGTGGTGATTGCCCGCGCCACGATGGTCCTGCGGCGCTAGATGGGAAGCAGAGGAAAAGAGGCGAAAATGTCCATTTACTTCGAGGATGTGCAAGTCGGCGATGCCCTGCCCACCGTGGTCAATGACCCGCTTACGCAAATTCAGTTCGTGCGCTATTCGGGCGCGTCCGGCGATTTCAACCCCATCCACACCGTGGAACAGGCCGGCGTCGAGGCCGGCAACAACGGCGTCATCGCACACGGCATGTTGATCGCCGGCCTGCTCGGCCGCGTGGTCACGCAGTGGGTTGAACCGCGCCAGGTGCGCAAAGTCGGCGTCCGTTTCACTGCCATCAGCCGCGTGGGCGATGTCATTACCTGCCGCGGGCAGGTGGCTGAGAAATTTGAAACCGACCAGGAAGCCTGCGTGCGCGGGGAGCTTGAGGCGGTGGACCAGAACGGCCAGGCCAAGGTCAAGGGCGAGTTCATCGCGGCCCTGCCCCGGCGCCCCGCGGCCTGAACCAACCTGAAAATATAGACAGTCCGATAAACATTCGTCGTGGCGACGGCAGCCGTCTGCCCTGAAGAACGACTGCCGTCGTCACGACGGCGCCGATCCCTTTCTGAACATCGCCTGGATGCCCCACCCCCCGTCAGCTCCGCTCCTTGCGGCGGTCAACCCGCCGCCCCCGCGTGACTGTGAGGGCACGCGCAGCGTCCAACGAATGAGCCTGCCATCAATCCTGTGGATCTGGCAGGCCAATCCTGGAGGTTGCTCATGCTGTCGAAAACGCCTATCCCCCCGCTTCTCCAAACCAACGGACACCAGACCGCCGCGCCTGCCACGGCGCCAGCTCCCCTTGTGCGCCTGCAAGGCGTGAGCAAGCATTATGAAGAGGCCGGCGAACGCCACGCCATTTTGCACGACGTCAGCCTTGACCTGCACGCCGGCGAGTTCACCGTGCTCTTGGGACGGTCCGGCTCAGGCAAAAGCACGCTGCTCAACCTCATCAGCGGCATTGACGACCCCAGCCAGGGCGTCATCTGGATCAATGACATCCCCGTTACCCGGCTTCCCGAACAGCAACGAACCCTGTTTCGGCGTCAGCACATCGGTTTCGTCTTTCAGTTCTTCAACCTGATCCCCACCCTGACGGTGCAGGAAAACATCCTTTTGACGCTGGAACTGAACAACTGGCCCGCCGGCCAGGCGCAGGCGCGCGTGCGTGACTTGATGACGCGTGTGGGGCTGGCCAACCGCGCCCAGACTTACCCTGACCGCCTCTCTGGCGGGGAGCAGCAGCGCGTCGCCATTGCGCGCGCCCTGGCCGCCAGGCCGACGCTCATCCTGGCCGATGAGCCGACCGGGAACCTGGACGAGGACACCGGCCGCAGCGTGCTCAGCCTGCTCCTGGAGCTGACGCGCCAGGCCGGCCGCACCCTCATCATGGCAACCCATTCGATGGAAGTGGCCAGCCAGGCCGACCGCGTCTTTCGCATCCTCCACGGGCAGCTGGTAGAAGCGCCAGAGCTGCGCACGGCTGTGCAGGGGCGTCGGCCATGACGATGGCCCCGCAGCCTTCGACGTTCGCCATGCAGCGCTCTCTCCTGCGCGTCAGCTTGCGCCATGTCGCGCGTCGGCGCTGGCAAAGCGCGCTCTTCATCGTCGGCGTGGCCCTGGGGGTGGCGATGATGGTCGCCATTGATCTGGCCAATGGCAGCGCCAGCCGCGCCTTTCGCCTCTCCACGGAAACCGTGGCCGGCAAGGCGACGCACCAGGTGCTGGGCGGGCCGACCGGCCTGGACGAGGCGATCTATCGCGAGCTGCGCATCGCCCTGGGCCAACGTAACAGCGCGCCCGTGGTCGAAGGCTACGTCACCGCGCCTGCGCTCGACAGCCAACCGCTGCGCCTGCTCGGTGTTGATCCCTTTGCCGAAGCGCCTTTTCGCTCCTATGTGACCAGCGATGCCTCACGCCTGCCGCTGGACAGCCTGACCGCGCTGCTCACCCGCCCCAATACGGTGCTGCTGTCCGAAAGCCTGGCGCAGCGCTATGGCCTGGGCAGCGGCGACACCCTCAACCTGCGCATCGGCGCTGAGGCCAGGCCGGTGCAGGTGGTGGGCCTGATTCGTCCCACCGACGACATCAGCCGCCGCGCCCTCGATGGCTTGATCCTGACCGACATTGCCACCGCGCAGGAACTGCTTGACATGCGCGGGCGCTTGAGTCACATTGACCTGATCGTCGCCGCGAACGATCCCGCCGGACTGGAGCGCATCCGCGCCATCCTGCCGCCTGGCGCGTCCATCGAACCGGCGGCTGCACGGGCCAACGCGGTGGAGCAGATGACCTCGGCCTTCGAGCTGAACCTGACGGCGCTCAGTTTGCTGGCCCTGGTTGTCGGCATGTTCCTGATTTACAACACGGTCTCGTTTTCGGTCATTCAGCGGCGGCCGGTGCTGGGCACGCTGCGCGCGCTGGGCGTCACCCGCGGCGAGATTTTCACCATCGTCCTCCTGGAGGCTGCGGCCCTGGGCTTGATCGGCGCCCTGCTGGGCGTGGGGCTGGGCGTGCTGCTGGGACGCGCGGCCGTGGGCCTGGTGACGCAGACGATCAACGATCTCTATTTCGTCGTCAACGTGCGCGGCGTGGATGTGCCTTTCTTCAGCCTCTTCAAAGGCCTGGTGATCGGCCTCGGCTCGGCTCTGCTGGCTGCGGCCGCGCCGGCCCTGGAAGCCACCAGTGTGCCGCCCGTCAGCGCCTTCCGCCGTTCGGTCATCGAGAGTCAGATTCGACGTTATTTGCCCTGGCTGACCCTGGCCGGCGTGGGGCTGGCTGCCGCCAGTGTGTTGCTCCTGTGGCTGCCGCAAAACTCGCTCGTGCTCAACTTCGCCGGGCTTTTTCTGCTGGTGCTGGCCTTTGCCCTGCTGACGCCGGGCGTCACCCTGACGTTGATGGCCCTGGTCACGCCGCTTGCCAGCCGCCTGTTTGGCTACCTGGGACGGCTGGCTCCCCGCACGGTGGCGCGCTCCCTCAGCCGCACTTCGGTTGCCATCGCCGCGCTGATGGTCTCGGTTTCGGTCATCATCGGCGTCAGTCTGATGATTGGCAGCTTCCGCAGCACCGTCGAGGACTGGCTGAGCGCCACCTTGCAGGCCGACATCTTCATTGCCCCGCCTTCCCTGACCGCCACGCGCGTGACAACCGCTCTGCCCAATGGCCTGACGACCGCGCTGGCGCAAGAGCCAGACCTGCGCCGCATCGAGACCGCGCGCAGCGTCACGGTCAGCTCGCCTGACCTGGGCAGCGTGGCGCTGGTGGCGGCGTCGGGCGATGTCTCCGATGGAAACCGCCGCTACCTGTGGTCGGCCGCGCCCGATGCGGCCGCGCTGTGGCAGCAGGTGCGGGCCGGCGCGGTGATCGTCTCCGAGCCGTTCGTCAATCTGCGCCATCTGCCCAAGCAGGGCCGCGGCGCCACCCTGCGCCTGCTCAGCGATCAGGGCCTGCGCGAGTTCCCGATCGCGGCGGTCTACTACGACTACGCGGCCGGCGCGGGCACGGTCATCATGGACGACGCGGTCTACCGCCGCCTGTGGAACGATCGCGCCATCACCTCTGTCGCGCTGTACGTGCAGCCGGGGCGCGACGTGGATGCCGTGGTGCAGGCCTTACGCAGCCGTTTTGCCGGCCAGGAAACGCTGGTCATCAACGCCAACGCGGGGCTGCGCCGCGCCGTGCTCGACGTGTTCGACCGCGCCTTTGCCATCACCGTCGCCTTGCAGCTGCTGACGACGCTGGTGGCTTTCATCGGCGTCTTGAGCGCGCTGCTCTCGCTGCAGCTGGAGCGTACGCGTGAGATCGGCATCTTGCGCGCCGGCGGCCTGACGCGCCGCCAGCTTTGGGGCCTGACCTTGCTGGAAACCGGGTTGATGGGCGGCACGGCGGGCTTGCTGGCTCTGCCGGCCGGCCTGGCGTTGGCCCTGGTCCTGATTTATGTGATCAACCTGCGCTCGTTTGGCTGGACCCTGCTGCTGCAAGTCAATCCGACGGCGTTTGCGCAGGCGCTGGGGGTGGCCTTGCTGGCTGCCCTGTTGGCTGGCATCTACCCGGCCTGGCGTCAGGCCAGCATGGTGACCGCAGACGCGCTGCGAGGAGAGTAAGAGAACGATGAATACCAAACAGCGGTTGCCCCGGCGTTATGTCGTGGGGTTGGCGGTCCTTGTGCTGCTCGTCAGCGGCGGTTGGTGGTTGGGAAGACCGCAACCGGCCGCACAGGTCAGTGGGCAGATTGTGGCTGCGGCTGCGGCAGCCAGCGCGGGGTTTGCACGGGTCAACACGCCGCTGCCCATCGAGTTCCCGCGTGACCACGGCCCGCACCCGGCCTACCTGACGGAGTGGTGGTACTACGTGGGCAACCTGGTCAGCGCGGACGGCCGCCGCTTTGGCTTTCAGCTGACCTTTTTCCGGCGCGCGCTGACCCCGGAAGCGACCGCGCGCACCTCGGATTGGGCCGCCAACCAGGCCTACATGGCGCACTTTGCGCTGAGCGACATCGGCGCTCAGCAGTTCCATGCGTTCGATCGTTACAGCCGCGGCGCGGCTGGGCTGGCCGGCGCGCAGGCGGAGCCTTACCGGGTGTGGTTGGAGAATTGGTCGGTGGAAGGCGTTGGCCCACGAACGGAGCGCCTGCGCGCCCAGCAGGACGGCATTGCCCTTGACCTGACGTTGACCTGGGGCAAAGCGCCCGCCCTGCACGGCGAGGCGGGCCTGCATCAAAAAGGGCCTGAGATCGGCAACGCTTCGATGTACTACTCGCTGACGCGCCTGCCGCTGCAAGGCGCGGTCACGCTCAACGGCCAGACCTTTGCCGTGACCGGCAGCGGCTGGATGGATCATGAGTTCGGCACAACGGCCCTGGGCGCGCGCGCGATCGGCTGGGATTGGTTTGCTCTGCAGCTTGACGATGGACGGGAATTGATGGTCTACCAGATTCGGCGCGAGGACGGCACGATCGAACCGCAGTCGAGCGGCAGCCTGATCGAGGCCGATGGCCGTGTGCAGCATCTCGATGGCCGCGATGTGCAAATCACCGTGCTCGACACCTGGCAAAGCGCGGCCAGCGGCGGTCGCTATCCGGCGCGTTGGCGGGTTGACCTGCCTGCGTTTGCGCTGACGCTGACCATCACGCCGCGCCAGGCCGATCAAGAATTACGCCTGGCGCAAACCTACTGGGAAGGCGCGGTTGCCATCGAGGGCGAGACCGGCGGCCAGCCTATCAGCGGGCAGGGCTACGTGGAGCTGACCGGCTACGTGGGCACGCTGCGAGGGCAATTTTGACCTTTGCGGGTTCGTCGGGGAGGGGCGGCGATGGTTTCAAGCGCCGCTGCTGACGCGCTCCAATTCTGTCAGCACCCGCTGCGCAATGTCATCGCGCACCTGGCGAAAGGCGGCCAGCACCTCCTCGGCGCTGCCCTGGGCTTTGGCCGGATCGGGAAAACCGAGGTGCAGGCGGCGCCCCTGCCCCAGCCAGACGGGGCAGTTCTCCGCGGCGTCGTCGCACACCGTGATTACCAGGTCGAAGGGCGTCTGGCGGAACTCGTCCGTAGATTTGGAGCGTGGGTCCGCCGGCGTGATGCCGATTTCAGACAGAACTTGCAGCGCCAACGGGTGTACATAACCGGCGGGCTGCACGCCGGCCGATACGGCGCTCCACGTGTCGCCCAGGCGGGCATTGACGATAGCCTCGGCCAGCTGAGAGCGACAGGAATTGCCGGTGCATAAGAAAAGAACCTGACGTTTCATCATCATCCATCCTATGCTCACAGGTTGGCGACGGCCAGCGCCAGCTGGCGTCGCAACTTCACAGCGTTGAGCCGTTTCCAGGCCAGCGGCACGCGGCGCCGCAGCTTGCGCATCTGCACCTCTTGCGCGGTCAGGTAGGAGACCACGCCGCGCAGATCGGCCTGTTTGCGCGCCCGCGTCTCCGGCAGCCCTGTCTCCTGGGCCAGGAAATCGCTCAGCAGGCGCATGGCAACATCGGCGTCGTGCAAATCTCCCAGCAAATCCTGCGTCTGCACCAGCTCGGTGATGACGCTCTCCGCTTCGCGGCCCAACACCTCGCGCAGAAACTCCAGCAGATAACGCAGCCCCTTGATCTCGATGCGCAGCTGATGCAGCATTTCCAACGAGGCGCGATCGAGCACCCATTCGTAGGCGCGAATGGACTCGAAATCGAGCCAAACGGCGCTGGCGACCACATGGCAGACCAGGACGCGCAGCGGTTCGTTGCGGGCGAGCGGTCGTGCGCCCGCGTCCGGGGTGGTCAGGAATGTTTCGAAGTCCCGTTTGAACTGGCGATAGCGGTTGCTCTCCAAAAAGGCCAGCATGGCCCCGCGCGCGGCGTCGCGCTGCACCTCCCAGGCCAGGCGCAGCCGGTCCAGCCCGGCGCGCTCGGTCTCAGGCAGACTGGCGGCGTAGCGCTGCAGCTTGTCCAGCAGCACGTCCAGGTCGCGCACCTGGCCCAGGGCGCGGCCGGTGCGCCGCAGGTTGCGCGCAAACTGCCGCAGGGCGTCCTCCTCGAAGTAGGACTCGAAGATCTTGAGCGCGGCGCGCATACGGCGGGTGGCTACCCGCATATCGTGCAGCGCCTCGATGTCTTCGCCCTTGCGCGCGCCTTTTTCCTGGCGCAGCATACGGCGGAAATGAAAATAGAGGATTTTGCGCCCTGCTTCGCTCATACGATCGTCGCTGCGCACGCCGGCCGCGCGGCCGCCCTTGTCGCTAATGGCGGTGTCGGGCACGCTGACTGCTTCGCCTGTGGCCAGGGCCAGCTCGGCCTCGCTGGCGCCGGCCAGCGCCAGGGCAATTGCCAGCTTGGAGCGCGGCTCAGGGGTGAGCGTGGGAAAGGCCGCTTGCAGGGCGTCGCCGCAGGCCTGCAATTCGGCCTGACTGCCGTCCTGGCGCAGCTCGATCTCTACCAGCCACATCGGTTCATCGGCCGCGTTGAAAAGGACAGCGTCCAACGTCATCTCCGCAACCACGCGCTCGCCTGCGTTCAGCTGGCGCACATGGCGCGTCTGTTGAATGTGCACCAGCTCTTCCAGCGCGTCGCCGGCGGCCAGCGATTGAGCCAGGGTGCGCGCGGGGCCTTCCGGCCAGGTATCCGGCAGTCCGGGGGTGGTGAGGGTCGTTTCAACCTCGGTGCGCTGATGGAGACCGTGCGCTTGTTCAGGGCCGCTGTGCAGACCTTTGAGCGTGGCCAGCCAGGCGCCATCGGCCTGCGGGCGCAGGCGACAGGCAAAACCGGCCTGCAGAAAATTGTGCTCGGCGGTATCGAAGTAGACATCCTCGCCGCGTCGCACGCCTTTGTCGTGCAGGGTGAAATCACCCAGGCGTTCCAGCGCCAGCAAGCGGTTGAACTCATCTTCGCCCGGGACATGAAATTTCAATTCGATTTCCTGGGCCGGGGCTGAGGTCAGGTTCTCGGTCGGCATGGCAGCACCTCGTTGACAATGCGGTGGGTTGCGCGATGACTAGTCGGGGGTGGTTTGCGCCGCGTCCAAAACGTCCAATTCGATCATGCGGCCGGTGATGGTAAACACGGTGCGTTCGCAGATGTTGGTTACACGGTCGGCCGCGCGTTCCAGGTTGTGCGCCACCCACAGCAGGCGCATTGCCCGGTCAAGCGTGCGTGGATCGGCCATGATCGCGGCGATCAGCTGGTTCTGTGTGCGCACGTAAAGGGCGTCTACCTCGTCATCCTCGGCCGGCAGCGCGCGCGCGGTTTCCACATCCCGGCGGTTGAACGCGTCGAGGGCGCGGCGCAGCAAATCGCACGCTTTGCGGCCCATGACTTCGATATCGAGCAGTGAAAAGCTGAGCGGCTCAGCGCCCAGCATGAGCGTGATGCGGGCAATGCCTTTGCCATAGTCGCCGATGCGCTCCAGCTCGGTGGCAATTTCCAGGACTGACGCCAGGGCGCGCAGATCGCTGGCCATCGGCTGCTGCATGGCGATCAAGGCCAGGCAATTGTCTTCGATGGAGAGACGTTTTTCATTGATCAGGCGGTCATCGGCGATCAGCTGCCGCGCCGCTTCCAGATCATGGCGCTGCAGAATGGTCACCGCATCCAGGATTGCTTTTTCCACCATGCTGCCCAAAACCAGCATGTCTGCCTGTAGTTTTTGTAATTCGCGTTCGAAGTGCTGACGGATTGACATAATCTGTTCCTGTTCCCCGACGTCGCTGCTGGCGCCGTTCACTGCATGGCCTCCACGGCAGTCACGGATAGCGTTGCTTAGCCAAAGCGGCCAGTGACATAATCCTCGGTACGCTTGTCGCGCGGGGAGGTGAACATGGTGCGGGTGGAACCAATTTCGATCACGGTGCCCGATGTGCGGCTCTCATCCAGCATCATCATGGCGGTGATGTCAGAAACGCGCGCGGCCTGCTGCATATTATGGGTCACGATGACGATGGTATACTGCGCCGCCAGTTCCACCATCAATTCTTCGATCTTGAGGGTTGCGATGGGGTCGAGCGCCGAACAAGGCTCATCCATCAGGATGACCTCTGGCTCCACGGCCAGGGCGCGGGCAATGCACAGACGCTGCTGCTGTCCGCCGGAAAGGGCGTACGCGCTGGCGCGTAATTTGTCCTTGACTTCATCCCACAGCGCCGCTTGACGCAAGGAGCGTTCGACCATCTCAGGCACATTGCCGCGAAAGCCGTTGACGCGTGGCCCGTAGGCCACATTGTCGAAAATGGACTGCGGGAACGGGTTGGGCTTCTGGAAGACCATGCCGATGCGCTTACGCACCTCCACAGGGTCAACCGCCGGCGCGTACAGGTCCTGGCCATGAAACCAGACTTTGCCTGCCACCCGTGCGGCTGGAATCAGGTCGTTCATGCGGTTGAAACAACGCAGGAAGGTGCTCTTGCCGCAGCCCGAAGGGCCGATGATGGCCGTGATCTTGCGCGCAGGGATTTCCAGGGTGATATCTTTGAGCGCCTGGCTGGCGCCATACCAGAAATCCAAATTTTCAACAGTAAATGCGCTTTGGTTGTTGGAGTCAACGCCCGCCGCGGGGAGTGAATGGGCCACTGAATTTGGTTGCATGGAATTACTCATTAGAAACGCTTCTGCAGGCGATCGCGCAAAATAATCGCGACCGCGTTGGCCGTCAACAGGACAGCCAGGAGGATGACGATGCCGGCCGCTGCCAGGAAACGAAACTCAGCCTGCGGGCGCGAGGTCCAGTTGAAAATCTGGATCGGCAGCACGGTGAACTGGCTGAAAACGTTTTCCGGCAAAAAGGCGATGTAGGTCAGCGCGCCGATGGTGATCAGGGGGGCGGTTTCGCCCACCGCACGCGAGAGCGCCAGAATGGTGCCGGTGAGAATGCCAGGGAAGGACATAGGCAAAACCGTGCGCCAGACTGTTTGCCAGCGTGTTCCGCCCAGGGCCAGCGAGGCATGGCGCAGGGAAACCGGCACGGCCCGAATGGCTTCACGCGCGGCAATGATGATGGTGGGCAAAATGAGCAGACTCATCGTCAGCGCGCCGGCCAGCAAAGAGCGCCCCAACATCAAGGCGCGCACGAAAATCCCCAGGCCCAGCAGGCCGTAGACAATGGATGGCACGCCGGCCAGGTTCGCAATGTTGATCTGGATGACATTGGTGATCCAATTCTGCGGCGCGTATTCTTCCAGGTAGATGGCTGCGGCTACCCCGACGGGAAAGGCGATCAGCGCAGTCAACGCAACAAGCCAGAGAGAACCGACAAAAGCCGAGAGAATGCCTGCCTTTTCCGGGAATCGTGAAGGGAAGCTGGTCAGGAATTGCCAATCGAGCCAGCCGCGGCTCTTGTTAAGGACATCCACCAGCAGCACGACCAGCACGACCAGGCCGATGAAGGTAGCGAGCAAAGCCACAGCGGCGAAGACGCGCCCGACGCGTTTACGCCTTGCCAGGTGACGACGAAACTCAAGGTCTTGAGTGGATGCAATGTCCATCTATTTTTCCTCGTTGCCATCCCGCGAGTTGCGTCCAATGGCGTTACAAAGTTTTACTGGTAGACCTGGCGATAGCGGGCCAGGATTCTCTGGCTGACCAGGTTGAGCGCAAAGGTCATGATGAAGAGCAGCATACCCACGGCAAAAATAGTCTTGAATTCGATGCTTTGCTGGGGGTTGTCGCCCAGGCTGACGCGGGCAATGAACGCGGTCATCGTCTCCATCGCTTTGAGCGGGTTGAGCTGCATGATCGTGCTCTGGCCTGCGGCGATGAGGACGATCATGGTTTCGCCGATCGCGCGCGAGATCGCCAGGATGAAGGCGGCGGCGATGCCGGACAGGGCGGAAGGCACCACGGTGCGCAGCGTCACCTCCAGCTTGGTGGCGCCCAGGCCATAGGCCGCTTCGCGCAGCGCGCGCGGCACCGCGGTCATCGCATCTTCGCTAAGCGACGAAACCAGCGGGATGATCATGATTCCCATGACAATGCCCGCGCTGAGGGCATTGAAAACTTGCATATCGGGCAAGAGCTGGCGCAGCAGCGGGGTGACAAAGGTGAGGGCAAAATAGCCGTAGACCACGGTGGGAATGCCGGCCAGAATCTCCAGCAGGGGCTTGAGCAGGCGCCGCACGCGGCTGCTGGCATACTCGCTCAAATAAATCGCCGCCAACAGCCCAATGGGCAGCGCAATGAGCATGGCGATGAGCGAGACGATGGCGGTGCCAGCGACGAGCGGTAGAACGCCAAAACTTGGTGGACTGAAGAGAGGCGTCCACACCGTTCCGGTGAGAAAATCGAAGAGGGGAACTGCGCGCAGAAATTCAATGGCCTCGAAGATCAACACGCCCACGATGCCTGCCGTCGTTAAAATAGAAACGGCTGCGCAGAGGAAGAGCGCGCCAGCGATGAATTTCTCGCGCACGGAGCGCCAACGGTTGCCTACGAGGGGCGCGCCAGAAACAGTGGTAGACTCTGCTGGCGGCGTCCGGCCCGTCTGTGGTTGATCCATGGCTTCTTGTTGTCCGCCTCCCCAACGAATGAGTTGTCTAAGGTCTTGATCCTGGTTCATGGTAAATTTTACGCTAAATTCAGATTCTACGCCACTTTGTTAAAGCCACAATGCCAGCCCGGCGCATGAAGGCCCGGGCTGGCATTTTCGATGACGAGCTTGCGGTTGGCGTTGGCCGTCGCGATGACGGCCGCATCACGCACGCCCCGCAGCAGACGTTGTCAGCGTCTACTTGGCAAAGGCAGCCAGTTTGGCCTTGTCCTCATCGTAGCGCGCCTGGGGCACGGCGACATAACCGACTTCATCCACCACCGTGGGCGCGTTGTCAATATAGAACTTGGCAAATTCAAAGACTTCGGGGCGACTCAGCGCGCTGTTCTTGACATAGAAATAGAGTGGGCGTGACAGGGGTGTGTAGGCGCCCGTGTTGACGGTGTCGAAGCTCGGCTCTACGCAGCCCTTGCCGCCGTCAATCTGCACGGCGCGCAGCTTGTCTTTGTTTTCGATGTAGTAGGCCAGGCCAAAGTAGCCGAGCGCGTTGGCGTCGCCGGCGATGCCCTGCACCAGAACGTTGTCGTCTTCGCTGGCCGTGTAATCGGCGCGTGACTGCTTGGCCTTGCCATTGATGACTTCGGTGAAGAAATCAAAGGTGCCAGAATCGGTGCCAGGGCCGTACAGGGTCAGCGGCTGATCGGGGAAGCTGGGGTCCACGTCTTTCCAGCTCTTGACCGTGCTGCCGGTGTCCCAGATTTTCTTCAGTTGGGCCACGGTGAGGCATTGCGCAAAGGTATTCTTGGGGTTGACCACCAGGGTCAGGCCATCCAGTCCAATCAGAAACTCAGTGTACTCGATCTTCTTGTCGCTGCACGCTTGTTTTTCAGAATCCTTGATGGCGCGCGAGGCGTTGGAAATGTCGGTCTCGTCGTTGCAGAACTTCTTGAAACCGCCGCCGGTGCCCGCGATGCCCACGGCCACCTTGACCTTGGGGTGCACCGCGCCAAATTCTTCGGCTACTGCTTCGGTGATCGGGTAGACGGTGGAAGAACCGTCAATCGCAACATTGCCGCTCAACTCCGCCACGGGCGCAGCTTTGGTCGGTTCGCTCGCGGCCGTAGCGGGAGCCGACGTGGCGACGGGGGCCGTAGTGGCTGCGGGCGCGCCGCAGGCGCTCAGGCTCAGCCCCACAATAGTCAGCAGGGTGGCGATATACACGAATCTCGTACGCATGAAAATTCTCCTCTTATTCAACCTGAACAGGTTTATGTGCTCCGGGTCAGGAAGATTGGTTACGCGCCGGTTCGCCGGCAGGCGCAAGCTCTTTTCTGCCCACAATCAACAATAGCCGACTTGATTTAACGGGGTTTTATGCGCCCGTTAATGGCCGACAATCGGCCGGTTAAGGATTGATAACAAGGAGATCAGGCGATGGGCAAGGTGAAGAAGAAGTGGGCGCCCTGGCCCAGGGTGCTTTCGACCCAGATTTGTCCGCCATGGCCCATGATGATGTGGCGTGCGATGGACAGCCCCAGGCCCGCGCCGGTTTCATTGCCGCGCGAGCGGGCGCGGTCGCCTTTGTAGAAGCGTTCGAAGATGCGCGGCAATTCGCTGCTGGCGATGCCCGGCCCTTCATCCCAGACCGTGAACAGCGCCCAATGACCATCCGCCAGGCCGCCCGGCGGGGCTGGCAGCGGGACGCGGGGGGGACGAACCGCGCCGCCCTCGCAGACGATCGTTGTCGCTTCGATGCCGACGCGTCGCCCGACGGCGCTAAACTTGATGGCGTTGTGCAGGAGGTTGGCCGCCACCTTTTGCACCTGTTCAGGGTCGGCCAGCACCAGCCCCGCGACCTCCAGCGCCAGCACGATCTGGAGATTTTTGCGTTCGGCCTGCAGGCGCAGGCGTTCAACCACCGGCTCGATGATCGCGGCCGCAGAGGTTGGCACCAGCTTCAGCAGCACCTGCCCCGACTCGATCTGGCTCAGATCGAACAGTTCACTGGCCAGCTGTTGCAGGGCGTCGGCCTGGGTGCTCATGTTTTCCAAGAGGCGGCGGGCGACCTGCGCATCGTCCAGCGCGCCGGCGCGCAATGTTTCCAGGGTCAGCTGAATGGCGGCAATGGGGGTGCGTAGATCGTGCGAGATGTTGGCGACAAATTCACGGCGGGCGCGGCCCAGGCGCTGCAATTCGGTCACATCATCCAGGGCCAGCACAGCCCGCTGATTGGGAGTGACCCAGGCGCGCGCGCGCCACAAGCGCGCTTTGAACGTGACCAGGCGTTCGGCCAGCGCGTGCCGTTCAAGGGCATCGTCCACCACCTGGTTTATTTCATAGCTGGGCAGCGCTTCGATCAGCAGCCCGCCATAGGCCATGGTGAGGTCGGTGAGCTGCTGGGCCTGCTCGTTGAGCCACAGCAGGCGGCGATCCTGATCCAGGGCCAATAAGCCGCAGGTTGCCACCATGCCCAAGGCCTGACGCTGCGATTCGCTGGCGGCCAACGCGCGGCGCAGCTCGTTGACCACGCGCTGCTCGCGCGCCAGCTGATAATCGGACGCAGCCAGGCGGGCGCGCAGGCGCTGCGCCCACCAGGCCAGGCTGGCAGCGACGATGAGCGCGCCCAGCGCCAACCAACCGAGCGTTGAGATGCTGACCATGCTCAGGCCTCGAAACGATAGCCCAGGCCGCGCACGGTCTGGATGTGAGCGGGGTGAGCCGGGTCATCTTCGATTTTTTCGCGCAGCCAGCGCACGTGCACATCTACCGTGCGATCATCGCCGAAGAAATCCTGGCCCCAGACGTGGTTCAGCAAGAGATCGCGTGACAGAACCGCGCCGCGGTGGCGTATCAGCTCGGCCAGCAAGTTGAATTCTTTGGGCTTGAGCGCAAGTTCAACGCCCTTGCGCGTGGCCCGGCGCGCGATCAGGTCAAGGACCAGGTCGCCGGCTGCCAGGGTGTCACGCGGCGTACTGCTCTGGGCGCGGCGCAGCAGCGCGCGCACGCGCGCGAGCAGCTCTCCCAGGCTGAACGGTTTGGTGAGGTAATCATCCGCGCCGCTCTCCAATCCGACGATCTTGTCCAGCTCACCGCCGCGCGCGGTCAGCATCAGGATGCCGCTGTTCGCCGTCTTCGTTTCTCGACGCAGGCTGCGGCAGACCGACAGTCCGTCCAGCTCCGGCAGCATGAGATCGAGAATAATAACGTTCGGCGCATGTTCACGGGCCAGCGCCAGCGCTTGCAAACCGGTGGTCGCCTGCAAGACGGTGTAGCCCTCCTTGTTCAGGTTGTAGACCAATGCTTCACGCAACGCGACTTCATCCTCTACCACCAGGATTGTGTAGGTTTCTTCCACGCGCTTCTCTCCAGTCTCTCTGGCCTCTTTGCCAGCGCTGCTTGCCCCGATTTTCGCCTGATTATTCGGGAAGACGCCCAGGGCGCCTCTGATCCATCGGCGCAGTATAACACAAAAGTAGATACGATTAGAAAAACCGTTGACGTAGTCGGCGCTTGATGATATAATGGGCCTAAGTCATTTGAACAACTACAGCAGGTGTCATCATGAATCAGACCCAGCAGCAAGCTTACATCGAAGTATGGCGCACCACCACGGCGTTGATAGATGCCGTGAACCGCATGGATCAGCGCAGCGCCCAACGCCAGGTGGCTTTGCGCAGCCGCCTCGATACATTGCTCGATGTCTATGGCATTGGTGCGCTTGTGCCGCTCTTTTACGCGCATGTCGAAGGCGGGGGGCATTACCCTCACCGCTTCGCCACCCTCAGCGGCAATGAGGCGCTGCTCGAGCTGGGACGCTGTCACGACATGGAGGCGCCCCTCGACTCCACCTTTGCCCATGTGTCGCTCCATTTGCGCCGCCATGGCCGCCAGCCGTGGCTGGCGGTTGATGTGCGTCCGCTACCGCTGGACGCCTTGCTCGATCGGGCCGTCTGTGAACAGAGCCTGGCCGCTGGCGAGGGCGACACGTTGGTGCTCAAACTGCTGACCGGCCGTCTCTACATGAAACCGCGGCGCCAGGCCAGCCTGGATCCCGTGGAAACGCGCTTGATCGAAGAAATGCCCAAGACGCACTTCAGCCTGCCAGAGCAGGTTTGCGCCCTGCTGTTGTGGCGCGATTTTCAGCACGAAGAAGGCAAGTTGGACACGCTGGCGATTCCTACCTGGGCCGCGGCCGTGCAGCATGTGATCGGCGTTCTGAACGGTCATGCGCTGAGCAGCGCGCGCGCCGC
>DAISHS010000011.1:14500-31835 GCA_036822415.1 Chloroflexota bacterium | reverse complement strand
GCCCCGGCTGACGTTGATGATGGCGCCGAGGCCGTCGGCGCGAACGGCGGCCTGCACCGCGGCGGCCAGATCGCCGCCCTGCGAGCCGACCCCCGGCACCAGGAACCACGCCTGGGGCGCGATGCGCCTGACGGCCGTCAAGGCATCCGGGAAGGTCGCGCCCACCACCAGGCCGATGTTGGGGTGGGCTGACCAGGTCAGCGCCTGCTGAGCCACCTGCAGATAGAGCGGCGCGCCGTCGGGCAAGGATCCAGGCTGAGCGCGCCGGCTGCCCATCGGCAGCTCCTGAATGGCGGCCGCGCCCGCATTGGACGTGTGGCAGAGGATGAACAGTCCGCGGTCGGCGTAAACGGCGAAGGGGGCCAGGCTGTCCGCGCCCAGGTAGGGGCTGAGGGTGACGGCGTCCACGCCCAGCCGCTCGAAGATGGCGTGCGCGTAGGCGCTGGCCGTCGAGCCGATGTCGCCGCGCTTGGCATCCAGAATGATCGGGAGGTGCGGCGGAATCAGGCCAAGCGTGGCCTTGAGCGTCGCCAGGCCATCGTCCAACGCCTCGTAGAAGGCGATGTTGGGCTTGTACGCGCACACCAGGTCAGCCGTGGCCGCGATGATGGCTTGATTCCAGGCCAGGATCGGATTGGCGGCCTGACGAAAGGCCGCGGGGACTGCCTCCGGCGTCGGGTCAAGGCCAACGCAGAGCAAAGAGTCGTTCTTGCGCGCGGCAGCCGTCAGTTTGGTAAAAAAGTCAATAGCCATGCGGAATGATGCTTTCTGCTTGTGTCGTGTCGTCACGCGCCCACGCGGGGCGAGGCGGCCAATTCGTTACCTCATCGCAGCGGGCCTTGCGCCCGTGTTAGTAAAGGAACATCGGTTTGCCCAGGACGTGGCGCACTTTGGGCCGATACTCGCTGCTGTCGTACAGTTCATCCACGTCGACGCGCTTCTTGCCCTGCATGATCGTGCTGATGGGGATGTGCGTGTAGGTGCCGCCCTGCAGAGAGACCATGCGCCCTGACATGCCCTCGGCCACCAGGTCCATCGCCATATTGGCGTAGTTGAAGGCGACCATCAGATCCAACGAATCGGGCGCGCCGGAGCGCATCAGGTAGGACAGGGTCTGGTAAATCATGTGCGAGCCGGTCAGCGCTTGCAGGGCCTCGGCCGTCTTCTCGCCAATCCCTCCCAGCTTGCGATGGCCGTAGTCATCTTCCTTGCCATATTCGATCACATCCCCGCCCAACATCGAAGCGCCCTCGGAAATCGTAACCATGGCGTAGTTGCTGGGGTTGGAGGCTTTGTCCTCGGCCAGCATTTGCGCCAGCCGCCGGATATCAAACGGCACCTCGGAAATCAGCGCACGGTCCACGCCCGCCAGGTAAGCAGAGATCAGGGAAGTTTCGCCCGAATTGCGGCCAAACAGCTCAACCACCGCAATGCGCTCGTGCGAACCGGCGCTCGTGCGCAGGTTGTGGATGAAATTGACGCTGCGCGTCACCGCGGTCGAGAAGCCGATGCAGTAATCGGTGCCGTAAACGTCGTTGTCCATCGTTTTGGGAATGGCAACGACCGGGAAACCCTCGCGATGCAGGCGTTCGGCGTAGCTCAGGGTGTCATCGCCGCCGATGGGAATCAACGCGTCGATGCCCAGCTTCTCCAGGTTGGACAGGACATGCGGCGTGAAATCATACTTGGCGCTGCTGGCAGGGTCATAGTCGGCGCCGCGCAGGAATTCCGGCACATCGCCGTTGCTGACCCGGGCCGGATTGGTGCGACTGGTGTGCAAGAAGGTGCCGCCGGTGCGATCCACCGTGCGCACGGCATAGCGGTCGAGCGGGATGACATGTTTTTCACGGCTCGATGGTTCGGCGGGGTTGTAGTGAAGCAAGCCTCCCCAGCCGCGACGAACCCCCACCACGCGGCAGTTGTCGTCTGCCGCGCGGTAAACGAGCGTCTTGAGCGCGGGGTTGAGGCCGGGAACATCACCGCCGCCGGTTAAAATGCCGATGGTTTTCTGTCGGTTAGGCATGATCGTGTCCTTTCTGTACAAATAATTGCGGGAACAACGGCAGTCGAAAAGGAGCGCGACGTCTGTGGGGAGACGTCAACGGTTTTCGACCGCTCACATCAATGACATGTTCGAGCGCGCCGCGATCGGGCCGCGGTTGGCGGTCAGGCCTTGCCCAAAACCGCGGCCAATAGCGCCATGCGAATATACATTCCGTTACGCATCTGGCGGAAATAGGCCGCGCGCGGATCATCGTCCACCGCGTGCGCAATTTCACCGACGCGCGGGAGAGGGTGCATGACAATCATTTGCGCCTTGGCCCGCGCCATCAGGGCCTGATCCACCACATAATGCTCCTTGACCGAGTCGTAGAGCGCCAGGTCGGTGAAGCGTTCCTTCTGCACACGCGTGACGTAGAGGACGTCAGCATCGCCAATGATATTGTGAATGTCATCGGTTTCGCGGTGAACCAGGCCGGCGTCGTGCACTTCCTCGATAATCTCCGAGGGCAACCTGAGGATGTCGGGCGCAACAAAGACCAGCTCGACCTGGTACTGGGTCAGCAGGCGCGTCAAGGAATGAACGGTGCGGCCATACTTCAAGTCGCCGACCATCGCCACCTTCAACCCGTCGACGCGGCCCAATTCCTCTTGAATGGTGAAGAGATCGAGCAGCGCCTGCGTGGGGTGTTCGCCCACGCCGTCGCCGGCATTGATGATCGGAACATGGGCGTAGCGTGCGGCGGTGGCCGCGGCGCCGACCTCAGGATGGCGTAGGACGATGACATCGGCGTAACATTCGAGCGTGCGCACCGTGTCAGGCAGCGACTCCCCTTTGCTGACCGAGGAGTAGACCACCTCGTTGATGCTGAGGACGCGACCGCCCAGGCGCACCATGGCGGCGTTGAAGGAAGACGACGTGCGGGTGCTTGGCTCGTAGAATAGATTGGCCAGGACGTGGCCGTGCAGCAAATCGGCGGTGCCGAAACGCTCGACCATGGAGCGCATACTGTGGGCCACTTCGAAGATGTGCTCTAGCTTAGGCCGGTTGAACTGTTTGACTGATAACACATGCTGGCCGAACCAGCCGTTGGATGAATGCGGCACGATTGAACCTCTTACATCAACTTAAGCCGATTGAACTGTTTGACTGATAACACATGCTGGCCGAACCAGCCGTTGGATGAATGTGGCACGATTGAACCTCTTGCCTCAACAAAATTTACAGGTTTGCCAAAATCCGTCCAGAGCCAGGCGCGGCGCGGACGGCGCCGTGGGCAAAAACCACCTGGTTGCGTAGAACAACCTGGCGCACCGCGCCGTGCACGGTCAAGCCGCTGAACGGGCTCCAGTCGCACAGGGTTTGATAGCCGTGAGCGGGCAGATCATAAACGGCGGCGGGGTCCACGTCAACCCAGGTGGCCGCGCTGACCGGCAGATGAAAAATGCGTATCGGATTGGTGTGCAGCCGGGCGACGAGGTCGTCGAGGATCAGGCGCCCTTCGTGCAGGGCGGTGAGCAGCAGGGGGAGCATCGTCTCCAGGCCAGGCACCCCCGGCGGCGGCTGTGAACTGGCTTTTTCCGCCAGCGTATGGGGAGCGTGGTCGGTGGCGAAGCAGTCAATCACATCCAGGTGCGCCCACAGCGCCGCGCGATCGGCGGCCGTGGCCAGCGGCGGCTTCATCTGGCCGCGGGCAGCCAGGCGCGGCAGGTCGTTCTCGCACAGCCACAGGTGGTGCGGCGTGACTTCGCAGGTCACGGCGACGCCATGCTGCTTAGCGCGGCGAATCAGCTCGATCTCGTCGCGCCGGCTGACATGGCAGATATGCAGGCGTTGGCCGTAAAGCTGGCTCAGCGCGAGGCAGGTCGCCAACATCAGACCTTCGGCATGAACTGCAATGGGGCCAGGCCCGGGCCAGGTGCGGAAAAAGGCCAGCAGCTGCCCCAGGTCTTCCAGGCGCAGGGAACCAAAGGTCTCACCGACGTAGATCTTCAGGCCGCAGGCATAGGGCGCGGCCGCGGCGGTGGTCAGCGGATCGGTATCACGCGTGGCGCCGACGAAAAACCCGGCGTCGCATACCACGGACGCGGCGGCGCGTTGAACTTTGGCGCGTAAACGATCCAGGGTCGCGGTGGGGGGAGATGTATTGGGCATATCGAGAATGGTGGTGATACCACCAGCCAGGGCAGCCTGTGTGCCGGTGAGGAGCGTTTCTTTGTGTTCGTAACCGGGTTCGCGCAGGTGGACATGCACATCCACCAGGCCCGGCAGGCGAATGGCGTCCATGCACTTCCTGCAATAATTATGAACTTGCGAACCATGACCAGTTCGCAGGCTCCAGCGGGAGGAGTTGGACTATTTTACCATTGGCCTATCGTTTTTGCAAAAGGGCTTTTTGGCGGCAGGCGGCGGGACAGGGCGTCAGGCGGCCATCAGGGAGTACGGCCGAATCAGGACAAGGCCTGCGCGATGGACGCATAGCACTGGCGCAGATAAACTTCGAGCCTGGCCCAGTCGCCCTCGACATCGGTCGAGAGCTTGCCGGTGATCAAATCCACGGTGTTGTTCGCCAGCACGCGCAGTTCGGCCGACTCACGCGCCTGATCGGGCGTAATGCCAAAGGTGGCGCTGTGCAGCCTGGTCATCGTTTCGATAAACTCGCGCTTGTCAGGCTGCCCCACCAGGCGCCGATGCACCTCGTTGTACTCGGTCTCCAGGGCCGCAACCGTCGCCGGGTCGAAGTGAAGGCCAGAGTAGCGGCGCGCCAGGCGGTAGAATTTCTCATAGAAAGCCTGCACCACGGCGATATCGTGGTTGACCGGCGCCCAGGCCAGCGAAGCACGGGTGACATCGTAAGCGGCCACCAGGGAGATGGGAAATGGAATATGAAACTGCTCCTGGCACAGGGCCACGATCAGACGCAGCAGCTTGAGCCACTGGCGATCGTAGTACGCGCGCCAGCCGGTCGCCTCGAAATGGGCGACGCGCGCAGGATCGAACCGAAAGCGGTTGGCGGCCGGCGCGGCCGCGGCGCTGCTCAGATGGGTCATCAGACTTCTCCTTTGCTGAATAACGGGACGTCAGTCTACGCGTCCTGGCTCAGTTCAGGCAGCAGGCCGATGGCCCGCAGTAATCCGGCCACATCCCACAACGACTCGCTGCGGCGCACATAGTCGCCCACGATCGTCAACAGGGTGACGCCGCGCAGCGTGACCCGGCGCCCCGTGGGCGGGATGTGCATGATCGTGCCGCCGTGGGTGCCATACGCCGTCCAGAACAGGGTGACGCGCGAGCCATCAACCAAAACCTCATCGGCCCGGAACTTGAGATCGGGAAAGGCCTGAAAATAGCGCCCCATCGAATGACGCACGCCGTCCAGGCCATGCAGGGTCGTCGCTTCGGCAATATCAATGACCACATGGTCGGATCCGTACAAACCCACCGTTTGCTCAATGTCGTGGCTATTCCAGGCGTCGAGTAATTTATTGACCATATGAGACATGCGATTTTTCTCGTCTGAAGGGCGTAACATCCTTCAGCTTCTCCTCTCTGAAACGTCGTTGAATCTTAGGCATAATGTAACGCGGACGGATCATCGGAGAAAAGGTCAAAACCTGTTCATTTTCTAATCACTTTGCCGAGGGCTACGGGCTGATTTTGCTCAATTGGCTGTTTCCGCCCATAATGTCAGCTATGCAAGTGGCCTGGCTCGTGCAACGCTTGATTGATTGGTTGACCGCGTTCGCCACGTGGTATTACAACCGCAAGTATGGCGCGCTGGCTTCACGCCTGGGGGGCGGGGTGATGCCGGGCGATGGGCGTCGCGGCTTCCTTCTCATCCAGATTGACGGGCTGGCGTATCGCTATTTAGAGGACGCGCTTGCGCGCGGCGCCATGCCCTACCTCAATCGGCTGCTCACGCGCGAGGGCTTTCACCTGCAACGCTGGCGCTGCGGTCTGCCCAGCAGCACGCCAGCCGTACAGGCCGGCTTGCTGTTTGGCAACAATTGGGACATCCCGTCGTTCCGCTGGTATGAAAAAGAAAGTGGGCAAACCATCGTCTGCAAGGTGCCGGCGCACTTGCAGCGTTTGCAAGAACGGCTCAGCGCCGGACGCTATGGCATCCTGACCGGCGGCTCCAGCTATTTCAATCTGTTCGATGGCAACGCGCGCACTTCGATCCTGACCCTGTCTTCGCTCGACCGTGAGCACCTGAGTCAAAATATCCGTGGTTCATTTTTCTTCTTGATTTTCCTGCTCACCCCGCGCCGTTCACTGCGCGCCCTGTGGCTGGCGCTGAGCGAGTACGGACGCACCTTGCGCGCCCGCTTGCGCAGTGGGCGCAAAGCCGGCCCACCCGCGGCGCGTCTGCGGCGTCTGTGGCGCGGCCTGACCTCGCCGCTGGCGACGCTGCTCTCGCCCCTGGCGCCGGTGACGCTCAACGTCATTTTCCGAGAAATCCAAACCTTCGCCGTCGCGCTCGATCTCTACCGCGGCGTCCCTGCGATCTACACCGATTACTATGGCTACGATGACCGCGCCCATCATCATGGCCCCTTGTCAGCTGAAGCCTTGCGCGCCCTGCGCAGCATTGACGCCTGCCTGCGTGAGCTGGATCAGATTCGTCGTCAGTTCCATGACCGTCGCGCGTATGACCTGTTCGTCTTCTCTGATCATGGCATGAGCCGCTGTCGCCCCTTCGAAGCGCTTTTTCAGCAGACGCTGGGTGACTTCGTGCGCACGCATGTCGGCGAAGCGGTGGTGGATGTGCAAGGGGGGCAGGCGCCCTGGGCCTCGATGCAGGATGAGCTGCTGCACAGCGAACTCCAGGCGGTGGAGGCGCGGGTGTCGCCCAACAGCCAACGCCTGCTGCGGCTCGTGCGGCGCGCGCTGCGCCGCGGCTTGCCGCAAGATCCAGAGATACAAACAGACTATGACCTGGCGCGACGCAGCGACGTGGTGGTGCGCGTGGCTGGAAGCCTGGCGCATCTCTACTTCAACCTCACCCCCGCGCAGATGGACGTCAGCGAGATTGCCATTCTCTACCCCGATCTGCTCAGCGCCCTGCGCACGCACAGCGGGTTTGGCCTGGTGTTGGGGCGCGAGCAGGGCAACGCGGTCTGCGTCACCTCACACGGGGTGCAACGCCTGGACAGCCCGCAGCTGGCGGCGACGCTGCCGCACCTGACCGATGCGGCCGCGGCGCTGCAGCAGATTGACCGCCTGGTGCGCTTTCCGCACAGCGGCGACCTGGTTCTGCTGGGCAACTGGTACGCGGACGGCTCGGTGGTTGGGTTCGAGGAGCATGTCGCGACGCACGGCGGCCTGGGCGGACCGCAGGACTACCCCTTCTTCATCACGGCGCCCGGCGTCAATTGGGACCTGGCGAACGTGACCAATGCCACGCAGTTACACGATTTCTTTGTCCATTGGTACGGCGACGCGGCGGCGCGGGCCGCGCGCGGCCGCGACAGCACAGCACCCCTTGAGCACGCGTAGGGTGGTATAATCGGCCCATGTTGAGAAATATCAGCCGTTCTTTCCAGGAGTTCCCGCTCAGATTCAGGGTTCTCATCATGGCCGTGATGATTGACCGGCTGGGCGGTACCATTCTTTTCCCCTTCTTCACCCTCTACGTCACCCGGCGCTTTCAAATCGGCATGACCGAAGCCGGCATTCTGCTTGGCTTTTTCAGCGTGGCTGGTCTGCTTGGCAGCATCGTGGGCGGCGCGTTGACCGATCGCATGGGCCGGCGCAGCATCATCATCTTCGGGCTGGTGTCGAGCGCGTTGGGCAGCGTGGTCATGGGGCTGCTCGACAACCTTTCGGCTTTCTACATACTGGCGATTGCCGTTGGTTTCTTGGGAAATATCGCCAGTCCAGCCCATCAAGCAATGGTGGCCGACATGCTGCCGGATGAGCAACGGAGCGAAGGTTTTGGAATCCTGCGCGTTGCCGCCAACCTGGCCTGGGTCGTCGGGCCAACCATCGGCGGGCTGCTGGCCGCGCGCTCCTACCTCCTGCTCTTCATCGCAGATGCCATCGGCAGCACGATCACGGCGTTGATCGTCTACCGCCTGATTCCAGAGACGCAACCGACGCCAGCCGCCAGAAACAGCGCAGACAGCGAGAGCCTCCTCGCCACCCTGGCCGGCTATGGCGTCGTCGCCAGGGACAAACTCTACATCGGCTATCTGGTCGTCTCCATGCTCATGCTGGTCGTCTACCAACAGATGTACAACACCCTGGGGGTGTATCTGCGCGATGTGCACGGCGTGCCGGATCGAGGTTACGGGCTGCTGCTCAGCCTGGATGCATTCACGGTCGTGCTGCTGCAATTTTGGGTCACGCGGCGCGTCAAAGGCCGGCCGGCCATGCTGATGATGGCGCTGGGGACATTTCTCTACCTCGTCGGATTCAGCCTCTTTGGCTTCGTCGCCAGCTATGCCCTCTTCGTCGTCGCCATCCTGTTCATCACCTTCGGCGAGATGATCGTGATGCCGGTCGGCGCGGCGCTGGCGGCGCGTTTCGCACCGGCGGCGCTGCGCGGGCGCTACATGGCCTTTCAGGACCTGGCGCACGCCATCCCCTCTACGATCGGTCCGGCCGCCGCGGGCTTGATTTTGGACAACTATAACCCCAACTGGGTTTGGTATGCGGCCGGGATCATCTCGGCCCTGGCAGTCGCCGGCTTCCTCTGGCTGCATGAGCTGACCCAACGCCGCTTCGAGCAGATCAAAGAGGAGATAGACGCGGCGCCGGTCTGATGCGGTGAAGGCTTGAATGTCAGAGTAGCCATCGAGGCGCGAAAAAGAGAGAAAAGTTAAAAAGAGACAAAAAGGGAGATGAAACGATGACGGAATATACGTTGGGGATTGACATGGGCACCTCGGGCGTCAAGGTCGGCGTGCTCGATCTGCGCAACTTCAAGCTGATTGCCCTGGCCATGCAGGGCTACGATCATTCGGCCCTCCAACCGTCAACGATGCTCTGGGAGGCGACCGCAGCCACGGTGCGCAAGGCCCTGGCGACGGCCCATGTCAAGGCCATCGGCGCGATCGGCCTCTCCAGTCAGATGCACGGAACCGTCCTCTACGATGCCAGGGGCGAGATCATAGAGCCTGTCATCAATTGGCAGGACAAGCGCGCGGACATCCCGCTTGCGCGCCACGGCAACCAAACCACGATTGAGGTGATGACGGGGCTGTTGAGCGCGGCAGAGTTGGCTGACCTGGGCGTGGACACCCTTGCCAGCGGCTTTTTGGGCGCGACGTTGTTTCACATCAAGGAAAACGACCCCGCGCTCTTCGACCAGATTCGGCATGTGGTTTTGCCAGGGGATTTTATCCGCGGCAAACTCCTGGGCGCGTGCGATTACGCCACCGACCAGACCAATGCATTCGGCGCGGGGCTTTTCAACACCAGGCTGAACCAATGGCATGAGAGCGTCATCAGAAAACTCGGGCTGCCCTACGCTATTTTGCCGCGCGTTCACGACACCGCGGAGATCGCCGGCTTGACCCCTGAGTCTGTTGCCCATGACCTCGGCCTGGAGCCTGGCGTTCCCGTCATCTACGGCGGCGGCGACAATCAGATGTCGCTGCTGGGGAACGGCCTGATTTCGGGCGCTTCTCCGGCTTTGCTCAATATCGGCACCGGCGCTCAGGTGTCAAAAGTCACCCCGCATTATGTGCGCATGGCAGGAATAGACACGCGCAGCTATTTTCATGGAACCTACGTTTTTGTGGGGGCCAGCATGGGCGGCGGTCGCAGCTATGCGCAGCTCAGAGATGAGCTGGCGCAGCGCGAGGGGCGCGACGTCAGCTACCGCGAAATGGATGAGCTGGCCGCGCAAGTAGCCATTGGCGCGGACGGGCTGGAGTATCGAGTTCGATCGAAGCATGACCTGCAGCGCAAAGAAGGCTTCTTTGGGCATCTCGAAATGAACAGTGTGGGCCATCAAACCCGGGCGGTGATGGAGGGGATTTTATTGGATTTGCATCGGCTTTGCCCGCCCCTGGATGCGAGCAGCGCCAGATTGATGATGGGGTCGGGGAAAGGTCTGCAAAACAGCCGGGTGTGGGCGCAGATCGCAGCCGACCTTTTTGATTGCCCCATCAAGATAACCGACTTCGAAAACGCCGTTTGGGGCGCGGCGCTCATGGCCGCGGTCGGCGCAGGCAAAATTCAGGGCGTAGAGGAGGCCATCCAAACGATCGTCTACCGCGACGAATTGACGCCCAATGCCGCCCAGGCAGCGGCCTATCGGGCCTTGATCGCGCAACGGGAGCAACGAACGTAGCGCAAAACGGGGCAAATTCATCTCTCAATTTATCAATCTGGGTATTGACAACTCAGAAAAGCTGTGATATACTTTCTTACGTAAGCGTTTACGCAAACGGTTACGCAAGCGCTTACGGAAGTTCTTGAGCGAACGTCAACCTTTTTGGGCTACGGTGCCTGTCGTGAAAAAGCCAGTAACTCGACCGAGTAGCAAAGATGTGGCGAAACGAGCGGGGGTATCCATTGCCACGGTATCTCACGTCATCAACGAGACGCGTTTCGTCAGTGATGAGACTCGAAAAAAGGTATTGGATGCCATTGGCGACTTGAGCTATCGGCCCAATGCGGTTGCGCGTGGCCTGGCCACCAAGTCTACCCGAAAAATTGGGCTGGTCATTTCCGAAATCACCAACCCCTTTTTTACGGCAGTTGTGCGGGGGATCGAGGACGAGGCGATCAACCAGCGTTACAACATCATCCTGGGCAACACGGATGAATATCCGGAACGCGAAGAAGATAGCCTGAATCTTCTGGCGACGCAGCAAATTGACGGCCTCATCATTGCGCCCACCGGCGTTCCCTGCGCCGCCCTGAGCGCGTTAGCCGAGTCAGGCGTGCCGATCGTCCAGCTCGACCGCAGCAGCCCAGGTTTAGCGGCGCCGCTGGTTGGGGTAAACAACGAAGAGGGCGCCTACCAGGCCATCAACTATCTCATCAGCCTGGGGCATCGGCGCATTGCCTTCCTGCTCGGCCTCGACGTGATTAGCACGCAAACCGAACGCCTCAACGGTTGGGCGCGCGCGTTGCGCGAGGCAGACCTCCCGCTTGACGATGATCTGATCGTGCGGGCCGATCCGCGCTTTTATGGCGTCCTGTCCGACGCCGGCGGTCCGTTGTCTCTGGTGAAACCGGTCGCGCAACGCCATCAGCTGCCCAGCGCGTATGAAATTTTTCAGAACCTTCTCAAACTCCCGCAACGACCCTCGGCGATTTTCGTAGCCAACAACCAGCTGACCCTGGGCGCGCTGTACGCTTTCAGAGCCTGCGGGCTGCGCTGCCCGGAAGACGTCTCGCTCATTAGTTTCGACGATCATGATTGGGCCCCGCTGTTCAATCCCCCCCTGACCGTGGTTCGTCAGCCTACCTATCAACTTGGGCAAACGGCCGTTCGCTTGTTGATGCAAATGATCAACGGCGAGTCGGTGGAAAACCCGCTGCCGTTGCCGGTGGAATTGGTGAAAAGAGCGTCGTGCGGTGCACCACCGCCTGGCCTGGCCTGACGACTTGCCCGGCCAGCCAGGGTGAAAGCGACAGGGTATGAGCACACAAAGGAGGCGACCCCAAAAATAACGCTTATTGCAGCAACACACTCACGCATCGTCATGTCCGTTAGTCTCACAATTTGGAGGAAAGAAACATCATGTCGTACAAGAGAATCATCCCCTTGTTGCTCATTGCCGTTCTGCTGACCGCCTGCGGCGGCGCCGCAGCGCCCACCGCAGCGCCGGCTGCCACGAAAGCGCCGGCTGCCTCCGGCGACATCATCGTCGGCCTGATCACCAAGACCGAGACCAACCCCTTCTTCGTCAAGATGAAGGAAGGCGCGCAGGCCAAGGCGAACGAATTGGGCGTTAAGTTGATGACCGGCGCCGGCGCGAAGGACGGCGACAACGAAGGCCAGGTAACCGCGCTCGAGAACATGGTCAATGCCGGGGCCAAGGGTATTCTGATCACCCCCAGTGACACCAAGGCCATCGTGCCGAGCATCGAGAAAGCACGCGCGAAGGGCGTCATCGTCATTGCGTTGGACACCGCCACCGAACCGCAGGACGCCGTCGACGCGCTGTTCGCGACCAACAACTTCAACGCCGGCCTCCTCATCGGCCAGTGGGCCAAGGCGGCCATGGGTGACAAGAAGCCCGTCATTGCCACGCTCGATCTGCAGCCCGGCATCACCGTCGGCGCACAACGCCACAACGGCTTCCTGCAGGGCTACGGCCTGGCCCAGGCGGATGCGAATTCGTCTGACCTCGTCACCTCCGCGGAAGTGGTTTGCAGCCAGGACACCCACGGCGATCAGACCGAAGGTCAGGCCGCGATGGAAAACTGCCTGAGCAAGAACCCTGACATCAACATGGTCTATACGATCAACGAACCGGCCGCCTTTGGCGCGTATACCGCCATCAAGGCTGCTGGCAAGGAAAAGGGCATTATCATCGTGTCCGTTGACGGCGGCTGCCGCGGCGTGCAGGGCGTGGTTGACGGTCAGATCGCAGCCACCTCGCAGCAGTACCCGCTGAAGATGGCGTCGTTGGGCGTGGAAGCGGTCGTCAAGTATGCCAAGACCGGCGAGAAGCCGACCGGCTACACCGACACCGGCGTCACCCTCATCACCGACATGACGCAGGCGAGCGTCGAGAGCAAAGACTCCAAGTACGGCGCAGCGAACTGCTGGGGCGAGAAATAACCTGAGTTGAATGAGCGGCGGTGAGGGTCAACCCCACCGCCGCTTGCTCATTGAGGAGGATTACCATGAGCGCAGTCGTGAGCAAAATCACCAAGCGTCGTTCCGGCATTCTGAGCGTGTTTGGGGGGTCGCCGATCATGGGACCTCTTGCGGCGCTGGTGCTGGCCTGCATCTTTTTTGCCACCCAAACCGATAAGTTTCTCACTGGCGCTAATTTCTCCCTGATCTTGCAGCAGGTCATGGTGGTCGGCACCCTGGCCATCGGGCAAACGTTGGTTATCCTGACCGGTGGGATTGACTTATCCAACGGCATGATCATGGCGCTGTCATCGGTCCTCATGACCGGTCTTGCCGTGAGATCCGGGATGAACCCCATTCTCGCGATCCTGGTGGGTCTCCTGGTCTGTGTTGTTTTTGGCTTACTCAATGGCTCGCTGGTCACCATGATCCGGCTACCTCCCTTCATCGTGACCCTGGGTACGTTCAACATTGCCTATGCCCTGGTGCGCATCTACACCACGTCCACCATCACGCGGCTGCCGCCGGCGCTGTTGTTTTTCGGCAGCACCTTCACCCTGGGCGGCACCGAGATCACCTACGGCTCGGTGTTGATGGTCATCTTGTATATCATCACCTGGTTCATCCTGCGTTCGACGCCGACCGGGCGCGCCGTTTATGCGGTGGGCGACAACCCTGAGGCTGCCCGCCTGGCCGGCATCAACACCAATCGCGTGCTGATCGGGGTCTACACCATTGCGGCCATCACCTACGGAATTGCCGGACTGCTGCTGGTGGCCCGCACCGGCGTGGGCGATCCCCAGGCCGGTCAACAGGGCAACCTGGACAGTATTACGGCGGTGGTGCTGGGCGGCACCAGCCTGTTGGGCGGTCGCGGCCATATTGTGGGAACGCTGATCGGCGCGCTGATCGTGGGCGTGTTCCGTAACGGTCTGCAGCTGATGGGAGTCGGGTCTATCTACCAGGTTCTGATTACCGGTATCCTGGTAATCGTGGCGGTGTCCATAGACTATCTCTCCCATCGGGGCAAGTAGCCGCAAAGGAGGTCGCCGTGAATCCATCTCCAGGTAAAATCCTGCTGGAAATGAAGGGCATTGGCAAAACCTTCCCCGGCGTCAAGGCGCTGGAAGGGGTGAACCTCACGATCCGGGAAGGCCAGGTCCATGCTCTGTTAGGTGAGAATGGCGCTGGTAAATCAACCCTGATCAAGATTCTGTCTGGCGCGTACACGAAGGACGAAGGCCAGATCTTCTTCGAGGGGAAACCGGTCGAAATTCGTGGGCCGCAAGATGCCCAGGCCCTGGGCATTTCAACCATCTACCAGGAGTTCAACCTGGCCCGCGATCTGACCGTTGCTGAGAATATCTTCTTGGGCCATCTGCCCACGAAGGGTTTTTCGGTTGATTGGGCGCAGGTCAAGGCGCGCTCGCGCGAGATTTTGGATACCCTGGGTGTCACCTTCTCCGTGGATGCCCTCACCTCAACCCTCTCGGTGGCCGAACAGCAGCTGGTCGAGATTGCCAAGTCTCTGAACCGCAAGACGCGCATCCTCATCATGGACGAACCATCGGCCGTGCTGGGCGAAAAAGACCTGGAAAAGTTGTTTCAGGTCGTGCGCTCGCTCCAGGCTCAGGGCATTGGCATCGTCTACATCTCCCACCGTCTGAAAGAGATCTTTGAGTTAGCCGACCAGGTCACGGTGCTCAAAGATGGGCGCTACATAGACACGCGCAGCGTGGCTGAAGTGACGATGGACGACCTGGTCAAGCTCATGATTGGGCGTGACTTGAAGGATGTCTATCCCAAGCGCACGCCGACGCCAGGCGAAGTGCTGTTGGAGGTCAAGAACGTTTCGCGCACCAAGCTGGTGCACGACATCTCCTTCAAGCTGCATGCGGGCGAAATCGTCGGGTTTGCTGGCATCACCGGGTCTGGGCGCACCGAGCTGGCCCGCGTCATCTTCGGCGCCGATCCATACTCCGGTGAGATGCAGATCTCTGGCAAGCCGTACAAGGCGCGTTCCCCGGCAGAGGCCATCAGTCACGGCGTGGCGCTGGTGACAGAGGATCGTAAGGCCCAGGGGCTTTTCCTCAAGCTGAACGTCGCCATCAATACCACCATTTCGGGCTTGAAACAACTGTGCCAGTTCGGCGTCATCCAGCTGCCCAGGGAACTCGCCCTGGTCAAGAAGATGATCCGAGACCTGAGTATCAAGACGCCAGGCCCCAACTTCATTGTGGTGAACATGAGCGGTGGCAACCAGCAGAAAGTCATCCTGGCCCGCTGGCTCAGCATCGGCACCCGTATCTTCATCCTGGATGAACCGACCCGTGGCATTGACGTGGGCAGCAAATCCGAGATCTATCAGATCATGAATGACCTGACCAAGCAGGGCGTGGGGGTCATCATGATCTCATCGGAGTTGCCGGAGGTTTTGGGCATGAGCGATCGCGTCATGGTCATGCGCCAGGGCACCATCGTGAAGGAGCTGTCGCGGGCCGAGGCCAGCGAAGAGGCGATCATGAAATACGCGGTCGGATCCGAAGCCGCTTGATCTTGGCCATCATAAGGAGGCGCTCACCATGGCGGTCATTACGATTTCCACAGAGCTTGGCAGTGGAGGCTCTGACATCAGCCAACAAGTGGCAAAGAGACTGGGTTACGATTTCGTGGACAAGCACACGGTTGACGGGATTTTTCGGCAATACGGGCTGACTAAATTCGATGCTCTGTACAGCTCGGCGCCAGGAATCCTGGACCTGGTCAATTATGACAATCTATTGATCATCTCGATGCTGAATGAAATCATTCAAGCGGTGGCTCAACGCGGCAACGTGGTGATCTTGGGCCGGGGCGGCTTTGCCGTTCTGGAGGACTACGCAGACGTATTGAATGTGCGCATCAGCGCTCCTTTCGCCGTCAGAGTGCAACGGGTGATGGAGAGAGAAGGGCTGACCGATCGCCAGCAAACCGAGGAGCGGGTGCGCGAAGCTGACAACGTCCGCCAGCGCTTCATCCAGGTATTCTATGCCCGGCGCTGGGATGACGATTCTCAGTTCGATCTGATTCTCGACACGGGGTCTATCACGCCTGAAATGGCGATAGATCGGATCGTCGCAGAGGTGCGCGCGCTGGAGCAAAAGGGCTATCCAGCCGATGCGCCGATGACGACCAAGATCGAGGTAGATCCGGTGTTGGCGGACGCGCTTGCCAAAGTCATGGCCTATCCCCTGCCCGCCTTGCCCGGCTGAGTGAAAGCCCGCAGGAACTGAAGCAGCAATGAAGGCCAGACCAGGCGCTTGGTCTGGCCTTTGTTATGGCGCTGGAGCGGCTGGCTGCGGCCCGGCCAGGGGAAAATCGAGCGTGAAGGTCGCGCCCTGGCCCACGGCGCTGGCGACGGTAATACGCCCCCCATTCTGAGCCACAAGCGCCCGCACAATGGAAAGGCCTAGCCCTGCGCCGCTGTTGATGCTGCGTCGCCCCGACTGCCGCTGGCGCGCCTTGTCGACGCGGTAAAACCGCTCGAAGATGTGAGGCAAATCAGCCTCAGGAATGCCGCTGCCCGTATCCATGACCTGCACTTGGCAGCGCTCATCCGCTGTCACCAGGGCCGCGAGACGAACCTGGCCGCCGGCCGGCGTATACTTGATCGCATTGTCCAGTAGATTGAGGAGAATGGCCTCGATCTGCTCCGGCCATACGCGCAGCGGCGGCAGCGCGGCGGGCGCATCCACGTGCAAGGTCAACCCTGCGGCGCGCGCGCGCAGGGTCATGGCGGCGGCGGCAGAAGTCAGCACCGGCAGCACATCAACCGGGGGCGCCGACTCAAGCGGCGCCAGCTGAACGTTCTCCAGGCGCGACAGGTCGAGCAGCGTGCTGGCCAGGCGTCCCAGCCGGTCAGCCTCGCTGTCAATATCGGCCAGGTAACGATGGGCCAGCTCGGGATCATCCAGGCCATTTTCCAACAGCAGCTCGCTGCGCAGCTTGATGTTGGTCAGCGGGGTGCGTAGTTCGTGACTGGCGTTCGCCACAAACTGGCGCTGCTGTTCCAGGGTCTGGCGTAATTGGGCCGTCATGTGGTTGAAGGCGCTGGCCAGCGCGCCCAGCTCGTCCGCAGACTCAGCCGGCACCTGTTGATTGAGGTCTCCGGCTGCAATCGCCAACGCGGCCTGCTCCAACGCACGGATAGGCCGTACAAGGCGGCGCCCCAGCCACACCGAGAGTAAGGAGATCAGGGTCAGGGCGAGCAGGCCGGCCGCGGCAAAGCTGAGCAGTGACAGGCGGATCGGCTGCAAAATTTTCTCCATCGGCTGCGCCAGCTGCACGACGCCCACGGTCCTGCTGTTCTGCTGAATGGGCGCGGCCGCATACAGGGTGGGCTGGCCGTCGGGCGAATCGCTGCGCTCGGCATGCTGCGCATGGCCCTGCAAGGCAGCCTGCACCTCGATTTTCTCGAATTGATTGTCAACCTGGCTAATGGGCAAGGCGCTATCGGCGATCGCATTGCCCTGCGGCGTCAGGATGGTGACGCGGGTGTCGGTGTCCGCTGCATAAATAGAGGCAAT
>DAISHS010000011.1:0-14400 GCA_036822415.1 Chloroflexota bacterium | reverse complement strand
GCCATCAGCAGGGCCAGGACCACCAGAAAGAGCAGGGTGTAGGTGAGGACGATGCGCGTCTGCAAGTTGCGCTGCCAGGGCCAACGGGCCGCCGGCTGAGGTGACGAAAGCGCCGGTCTAGTCATGGCTTTGCAGTTCATCGGGCGATACGAGACGGTAGCCAACGCCGCGCACCGTCAGAATCAAGGTTGGATGCCCTGGGTCTTGCTCCAACTTTTCACGCAGCCAGCGGATGTGGACATCCAACGTGCGCGGATCACCAAACCAGCTCTCGCCCCAGACGCGATCGAGCAGATCAGCCCGCGCCACCACCGCCCCCTCGGCATCTAGCAGCGCGATCAACAAGTCATACTCACGTTGCGTCAACGCCAGCGGTTGGCCGTTGCGCGTCACTTGATAGCGTCGCCGGTCAATGCTGAGATAACCGAGGGTCATCAGGCCGGCCGTCGAGGGGGCGAGGGGTGCAGGCGCGGGCGCGGACTGATCCAATGAGACCCGCCGCAGCGTGGCGCGCACGCGGGCCAGAAGCTCGCGAAAGCTGAAGGGCTTGACGATGTAGTCGTCCGCGCCCAGTTCCAGCCCCAGGATGCGATCCATTTCTTCGCCGCGCGCCGTGAGCATCAGAACCGGCACGGCGCTCTCGCGGCGCAGCGCACGCACCACCTCCCACCCCTGCAAGCGGGGCATCATGACATCGAGCAGCACCAGGTCCGGCGCAGCGGTGCGCGCCTTGCGCAGCGCCTCCTCGCCATCGAAGGCAACCTCGACATCGTAACCTTCCCTGATAAACTGGCGCTGTAATACGTCCACAATCATCTCGTCGTCATCAGCCAACAGAATCATCGGCTTGCCGGCCATCGCCATAAACACTTACCCCTTGCCCACGCGAATGGGTCATGCCCGACCAGGCGCAGAGGCTGGTTTCGCCAACCGGCCCTGCACCTGTTGTTGCCATGCACCCGTGCAAGGAATTGTAGCACGTTGTCGCTGTCTGCAGCCAATCGTGCGCCGCCCCGCAAAGCATTTTCAGCGCGGTTTTGCCGCCTGGCCCGTCGCCGGCGCTTTGCCCGGCTCAATTTTGCCCGCCAGCACGCGGTAAACCGTCAGGAAGAGCACGAGGCCGGCGGTCAGCAGGTAAAGAGCCTGCACCGCAAGGTGCTGCGAATCGCTGCCCATCAAAACAGCGTGCAGGAGCACGCCCCAGTAGGCAATGAAGCTGCTGTAGTGAATGGCTCGCCAGCGCGCCTGGCCCAGCTGCTTGCGCACGTAGAAACTGACAACCACCAGCAGCGAGAGCCAGAGGCCGATCTGCCCGGCGGCAACCAGGATCGGCTTGTAGTCGCCGGCGAAAGGCACCAACACCGCCTGCAAGGGAAAGCTGAGATAGCGATCACCCATCAGGATCAGCCCGTGGAAAAGGGTGAAACCGACCGCGACATTGCTCAGGAATTGATGGGCATCGAGCAGCGCGGGCGGCCGCAGCTTGCCCTTGCCGATCTTGGAGCTAAGGAGCAAACCCCAGGCCACGGAACCCCACAACAGCAGGTAGGCCACGAAGCCAGCCGCACGACTCAAGTACCAATAGGATTTGGTGTCCGCGGTCCATCCGCTGACCCCCAGGCCAATGGTGAGGCCCGCGGCCGCCAGGCCCAGGCCAACAAGCGATCCGAGGATGGCTCCCCAAAAGATCTCATGATCGTCAGGGATGGGGTCTGGCGGCTGACGGCGCCGCACAGCCTCCGCAGCGGCTGTGCGGTCAGGTCGGGTCGGCGCGGCCTGAAGCGCCGGCGGGTGTTCTATGAAACTGGCCATGCTGCGTACTCCTCGTGGGTTGGCGTTGACTGCACCTTCAAGTAATCGGTTGGCGTTGACTGCACGTTCGGGGGGTGGGTTGGCGTTGGCTGCACGTTCAGGTGACTGAGCGGCAGGCGGCCGACGATCTGCTGCTCGCCATCGCGCCGCGTGAGCACGCCGCGCAGGCCCTGGCCGGCCAAGTAGGCGCGGCCGCGGCGGCTGCCCAGAAGCAGGGCCACTTTGGCCGCGACCTCAGCCGCCACGGCCGTCGGCGCCAGCGCCGTCACCGTATGCAGATCACTCGCGCTCGGTTGCCCAGTGCGAGGATCGAGCAGATGGTGCCTGGCCTGACCGTTCTGAGTCCAGCGGCGGCCGCCGATACTGCTCGTGGCGACGGCGCCGCTGGTCAAGGCCAGGGTCAGCAGGTCGTGCTCTTCATTGAACGGGTCCTGCACGGCGATGGGCCACGGCTCGCCCTGCGGGACGCCGATGGCGCGCATATCGCCGCCGGCATCTACAAGCACCGGGCCGTGAACCGCCAACGCCTCGGCGACGGCGTCCACGGCCCAGCCTTTGCCAATCCCCCCCAGGTCAAGGCCCAAGCCGACGGGTAAAGTCACCGTCGCCGCCGCCGGATTCGTATGCACCCGCTGGTAGCCCCAGTCCGGCCTCTTCAGCGCGGCGTCATTGACCAGGTCTGGCGCCAGCTGCTCGAAACGACGATCCTGGCCGGCCAGCTGTTCGAAACTACGGTCATAGCCGGCCCGCTGCAGGGGGTGCAGCAGCGTCGGATCGAAGAGGCCGTGGCTGCGGCGGGCGGCCTCCAGGGCGGCGTTCACCACCGCCCACAACAGGGGGGACACCGGCTGTGCTCCGGCGCCGGCAGCGTCATTCAAGCGGCTCAGGCCTGAATCTGGCCGAAAGCGGCTCAGCTCGGCCTCGATCGCAGCAAAGCGTTGGGCCGCCTGCTGCAGCCACGCCGCAGCCTGAGAACTGTCATGCCACAGCCAGATGCCGACATCGGTGTTCATGGCGCGAAAGTGAATTTGCTTCAACATGCCGCGCTCACGATCGCCGCGTCCGGGTGACTGGCTGCTGAAACAGCGGTTGCGATGGCAGGGGCGACAGGCGCACAGTGCGACGGCTTTGCGTTGATCCTGTTTGCGTGTTCGATTGAGCCGTCGGCGTCGCGCGGGCTGCCGGTTCCACGGTCTGGGCCTTTGGCGTCGCCAGTTGATCCAGGCGGGCCACAAGGGCGCTGCCGGCCAGGACTGCGGCCAGGCTGACCGCGAGCACTCCGCTTTTCCAGGTCAAACTGCCGCCGGACGACGGCCGTTTGTTGTTAGCCGGTGTGATTGGATTAGTCATGGTCGCCCTCGTGATCGTGTTCATGCTCGAAGCCAGGGGCAAAGTTTGTGACTGTCTGATTCTGGGCAGCCTGCAGGGCGTTGATTTGGTCATAGGCGTCCTGAAGCGCCCGATAGGCCGCCTGTAATTGCGCCTCGTAGGCGGCGGTGACAGCCGCGCTATCGGCCGCGCTGTCGGCCGGCTGGGCGGCGAGGGTCGCGCTGTCGGTCGCGGGCTGGGCCAGCGGCGCCGTGGTCGCGGCGGGCTGCTTCTGCGCAGGGGCAGTCGCGTTGGCTGACAGCCGGTTGGACAACAGCAGTCCGCCCGTCGCCAGGGTGAGCGCAAACGCTGTGACTAAAGCAGAAATAATGATCGCTTTACGGTTCGTCTGAGATCGCATCGGTTTACCTCCAGATGGTTGACTATCGGTTGATATGGCCCTTGCCTCATCCTCCCCCGGTGACGAAGCGCCAGGCGTTTCGGCAGAGCTTGTCATCATGATACTGCCAGTTTGCCCCCCGTGGGTGAAGCCGGTGTAGTGATTGTGTTAAGAGCGGGTTAAATGCGCCGTTTGACCGGCAACCAGCGCCCGCCCCTGGCGTCTCAGCGTGCTCGATGGTCGCAGGGCGAGGCCAACCTCTTAGCTTTATGTCAATTTGCGCCCTCGCCTGCACTTTGCGGGTTCATCACGCGTCGTCTACAATAAGGTTCGTGTTGTGGACTGTTTCCATGCCGCAGCCGACCTGCGGAATAACACACCACTTTGGATGACGGAGAACCATATGAATAACCTATCCGCCCTGTTGCGCAACATTCCAGCTTCGGCCACGGTCGCCATTTCTGACAAGGCGCGAGCGCTCAAGGCCCAGGGTCGCGATGTCATTGCCCTGGCCGGCGGCGACCCCGACTTCAAGACGCCGCAGCACATCATTGATGCGGCCGTCAAGGCCATGAACGCCGGCGACACCAATTATCCGCCCGCCCAGGGCAAGCCCAAACTGCTGGAAGCCATTGCCGCAAAGTTGGAGCGCGAAAACAGCGTCAAGGTCAACCCCGGCCAGATCATCGTAACCCCCGGCGGCAAATGGGCGCTCTATCTTGCCATCGCCGCGCTGGTCAATCCCGGCGATGAAGTCATGATCCTGGAACCGGCCTGGGTCAGCTATGACCCGATCGTCAGCCTGAACGGCGCCGTGCCGGTGCACGTCACGCTGCCCAGCGCGCAAAACTTCCTGGTGACCGAGGAGATCTTGCGTCAGCACCTGTCGCCCAAGACCAAAGCCATCATGGTCAATAGCCCCAGCAACCCCACCGGCCGCGTGTTGACGCGCGCCGAGGTGGATGCCATCGTCAAGGTTGCCAATGAGGCCGATGTTTACGTCATCAGCGATGAGATTTACGAATATCTGCTGTTCGATGGCGCGGTCCATTACTCGCTGGCGGCGCAGCCGGGCATGGCCGAACGCACGATCACGGTCAACGGCTTTAGCAAGGCCTATGCCATGACTGGCTGGCGCCTGGGCTGGCTGGCCGCGCCGCAGCCTATCGTCAAGCTGGCAATGAAATTGCAGACGCACAGCGTCACCTCGGCGGCTTCATTCGCCATGGCCGCGGGCATCGCCGCGCTCAATGGCCCGCAGGACTGCGTACAAGAGATGGTGGCTTCTTATGCGGCGCGGCGCCGCTACATGCTCGATGCGCTGGAGGAGATTCCAGGCATTGCCTGCGCGCCGATCGAAGGGGCCTTCTACCTGTTCCCCAGTTTTCCCAACAGCGCCCTGAACAGCGTGCAGGTGGCTGACGTCCTGCTGGAAAAGGCTGACATTGCGTGCACACCGGGCATCGAATTTGGCGCCGCGGGCGAGGGGCATGTGCGCTTTAGCATTGCCACCGCCATGAGCGACCTGGAGCGCGCGGTCGAACGCCTGGCGCGCATCGCGCCCCAGCTGTAGCGCCGTTTTGGCAACGGACCAATTGAGAATGAGACGAACCTGCCGCCGCAGTCCTCTGAACTGCGGCGGCAGGTTTTTGCGCCGCATGGCGCGGCGTTACGGGCAGCCCGTTTGACCCCAGGCTGAGGCCGCGGCGATGACATCGGCCGCGTCCACGACGCCATTCGGCGCCAGATCATACAGCCGATTCCAGCCCGGATCGGCGCTGGTAAGACCCCAGTGCGCCGCCACCGCTTGTACGTCATTGATCGCCACCTGGCAGCTGCAATCAATATCGGCCGCCTGGCAAAGGGCATAGCTGATGCGCAGGCGTGCGGCGGAGGTTGGGTTGCCTTCATAACTAACGGCGTCGAAATAACCGCTGTTGCTGGTTTCGCTCCTGAGCAGGAAAGCCAGCGCAGCGTTTGCTTGCCAGTTGGGGCGATCTACCACCTCTTGTACGATGGCCGCTAAATCGGGCGATGACGTCCACCCCAGCGGCGCGCTGTTGGCGACACTCCAGGCGCTGCTGGCGGCGGTGGTCGGCAGCGCCAGCGGCGCCAGCGTCTGGAAGTTGGGCGCGTTGTCCAGCGCGACCCCGCGCACCGTCAGATTGACCGCGCCCGCGGCCTGATGGTAACTGCGGTCAAGCTCCAGGTTGGCGCTCAGCACCTTGACGTGAAATGGCACGGCGACCCCTTGAAAGCGCAGGCCGCCCAACATGTGATTGCTGTTGGCGTAACCCAGGCGCACGACAATGGCCGCCAGGTCGTTGTAGCCGCTGCTGATACGCTGTGACGTGTCATCCAGGCCAGAGATCACTTGAAGCTGAGCCGAACTCGGCGTTGGGGTCGCGGTTGGCGTGGCCAGCATCAGATCGGCAAAATCGTGCACGATCGTTTGCCCGGCGTTGACCGTGATGTCCACCAGGTTGCTCCCCGGCGCGGAGGTGAAGCCAGGTGGATCGGTTTCCTGCAGCCGGTACGCGCCTGCGTTGAGGTCGCGGAAGACGTAAAGGCCATCGGCGCCGGTCGTCAGCGTCTGCAGCGGCGTGCCATCGGCCTGCTGCAGCCAGATGACCGCGCCGGCCAGGGGCGGCTCGCCCGCCTGATAGGTGCCGTTGCCGTTCACGTCGTAGAAAACCAGTCCGGCCACATGCCCGCGACCTGCCTGCGGTGTGGGGGTGCTGGTGGGCGACGCCGTGGGGGTGGCCGTGGGCGTGCTTGTCGGCGTGGGTGAATGGGTGGGGGTGGCTGTCGGCGTAGCGGTGGGGGTGGCGGGCGCCGTCTGATAATGCAGAATCGCGCCGTTTGCGCCAACCGCCCAGCCGCTGGCGCTGTCGAGCATGTCAATCCACAGCAAGGCATCGCTCACAGGGCTGGTCTGCGGCGTCCAGGTCGCGCCGCCGTTGGTCGTCCAGAGAATGGTTCCCAGATCACCGACGACCCAGCCGGTCTGGTAATCGGTCATATCAAGGTTGAACAGATGCACCGTGGTGTTGCTCGCCTGGGGCGCCCAGGTGGCGGCGCCGTTGGTGGTGTGAATGATGACGCCCCCGCTGCCAGAGACCCAACCGTTGTTCACATCCAAGAAATCAATGCCGTCCAGGAAATCGGCGTTGGTGCCGGGGTAAGTACGGGTCCAGGTTGCGCCGCCGTTGTGGCTGGTCACGAAGGAATCCCACGCGGCGACGCCGAAAATATCGTTGGGCGTCGCAAAACTGGCGTCGCGGATGTTGATGCTCATGTCAGCCGTGGAAAAGAGCCAGGTTGCACCGCCATCGCTGGTACGAAAGACGTAGCCATCTTTGCCGGCGGTCATGGCGTGCTGGTTGTCGTACCCTTCGACGAACCACAAAAAGCCGGTGTGGATGTCGCCGTTGGCCAGGCGCGCATACTGACGCGTCCACGACTCGCCGCCGTCGGTCGTGCGGAAGAGGGCGCCGTAGCGGCCAGACACCCATCCGTTGCTGCTGTTGACTGGGAATTTGACGCCGCGCAGCCAGGGGTTGTCAATGCCTGGTTCAGATTGCAGCGCCACGCCATCCAACAGGCGCCAGCTGACGCCCGCGTCGGTCGTCTTCAGAATCTGGGCATAATCGCCCACCGCGTACGCCGTGTTGGCGTCCACGGCATCCACGCCTTTAAGCTCTGTCACGGCGGGCGGCGCGGCCATCGTAAATGAGCCGGCGCCCTGCTTATGCAGCACCAGGTGCCCCATGCCGGCTGCCCACACGCTGCCGTCGGTCGGCAGCGCCAGCGCCAGCAAGGACTGCGCCTGCCCCGAGCTGCTCGGCAGCCAGGTATTGCCGCCATCCACCGTGTACCAGGCGACGCCCGCGTCGCCCACCAGCCAGCCCTGTTGAGGAGAGGAGAAGGCAATGGCGCGCAGTGTGTGCGCTTCCGCCAGGGCCTGGACGGTCCAGGTGACGCCGCCATTGGTCGTGCGCAGGAGAGCGCCATTGTCGCCGACGACCCAGCCATTCTGACTGCTGGTAAAGGCCACGCCATGCAGCCAGGCCGTGGTCATACCGGCCGCTTGAGTCGTCCAACTCGCGCCGCCGTTGGTGGTGGCGATGATAGCGCCCAGGTTGCCCACGGCCCAGGCCCGGCTGGCATCCCAGGCAAAGAGACCGTCGAGGTGATTGGTGGTCCCGCTGCTTTGGGTGGTCCACACAGCGCCGCCGTTGGTGGTGCGCACGATCGCGCCGCTGTAACCGGCCGCCCAACCCGTGCTGGCGTCCACCATCGCCAGGGCAGTGAGGCGGAACGCAGTCGGCGACGATTGAGTGGCCCACGTGAGGCCCGCGTCGGTGGAGCGCCAGATGGCGCCGTTGGCGCCGACGCGCCAGCCGGTGGCCGTGTCTATGAAATCTACAGCGCCCAGGTCAACGGCCGGCGCGGCCAGCTGATAAGCCCAGGTAAAACCGCCGTTGGTCGTGCGCATGAACTGACCGTTCTTTCCCACGGCCCAGCCGAGTTGATCGTTGGCAAAGGCGATGGCGGTGAGGTCGTCGGCGCCGTGCCATTGCGCGGTCCAGGTTCCTGGCGTCGGCGGAAAGGCGGACGTGGCGCGCGCCAGGCCAGGGGCGCGCAGCGCGGTCAAAACGGCAAACAAGAGCACGCCGCAGAGCAGTGCAAAACCGGCTCCCCGGCGCGCACGCAACTTCAAGTTCCACATAGGTCTATTGACTCCACCCCAAATTTTAGTGACGGCTCACCCCGACAGTGAACGTCACGGCCGACAAGCGGGCAACCGGCGCAGTATAGCGCGCAGAGGTCAAACGAACAAACCGCAGTGAGGAGATGTCCTCATCATTTCCAACATGCGGTCGTCCACGCCAGACCTGCGCTTCGGGCAGAGTGCACAAAGGCCCTGACGCTGATTTGGATAGTTCGTTTACGAGTGCACAAATGAGTCAAAATGGCTTTTGTACAGCCTGAACGTGGAAACCAGGTTGCCCCCTGTGTTAATCTCTCCCCATCGTGCGTGAACACGACCTCAATTCGCAGGGAGGATTTTTGGGTGATGAAAGAAAAACTATTCCGTTTTAGTGTGCGTGTGTCTGCGCTCCTGGCAACCCTGGGCGTTTTCGGCATGCTGGCGCCCCGTGTCTTTGCCGCCGATGGTATTGACCCGCTGAATGATCCTGGGATCGGCCTCAACGTGATGTGGATGCTCGTGGCCGGCTTCCTGGTCTTCTTCATGCAGGCCGGCTTTGCCCTGGTGGAGACCGGTTTCACACGCTCGAAAAATGTTGCACACACGATGATGATGAACATGATGGTGTTCTGCATCGGCGCCCTGGGCTATTGGCTGACCGGCTTCGCTTTCCAGTTCGGCGGGGTCAACTTTACCTACCCGGCCGTCGGCGCGGCGGCCGCCTGGGCCCATTCGCCCACCACCCTGGGCGACCTGGCGGGCCTGCTGGGCACGCCGCTGGTGCGTTTCGGTCAGGTGGGGCTGTTGGGCGGCAATGGCTTTATGTTGATGGGCGTCGGTTCCAATGTGGCCGTGCTCTCCTTCTTCCTCTTTCAGATGGTCTTCATGGATACTGCGGCCACCATTCCCACCGGCTCGATGGCGGAACGCTTGAAGTTCGGCGGTTTCGTTCTCATGGGCCTGTGGGTCAGCATGTTCATCTACCCGCTGGTCGGCGGTTGGGTGTGGGGCGGCGGCTGGTTGCAGAACCTGGGCCGCTTCGCGGGGCTGGGTAACGGCGCCGTTGACTTTGCCGGCTCAGGCGTGGTGCACATGATCGGCGGCAGTGTGGCGCTGGCCGGCGCCATCGTCATCGGCCCGCGCATCGGCCGCTTCAATAAGGACGGCAGCGCAAACGCCATGCCGGGGCATGACATCCCGATGGGAATCCTCGGCACCATCATCCTTTTCTTCGGCTGGTTCGGCTTCAATCCAGGCTCGTCGCTGGCCTTCATGGGCGCCGGGCGCGTACTGGCCGTCAATGCCGCCATCAACACCTTGCTGGCCGGCGCAGCCGGCGGCGTCTCGGCCATGACTTACATGTGGCTGCTGGGGCCAAGCAAGAAACCGGACCCCGGCCTCTCGGTCAACGGCATCCTGGCCGGCCTGGTGGCCATCACCGCCCCCTGCGCCTTTGTCGGTTCGACCGCTTCCGTGGTCATTGGCCTCATTGCCGGCGTCCTGGTGTGCATCGTGACCTTCAGCCTGGAGAAGCTGCAGATTGACGACCCGGTCGGCGCAGTGCCGGTGCACTTTGCCAACGGTCTATGGGGCGTGCTGGCGGTCGGCATCTTTGCCAACGGCAATGCCGTCACCGATGGTTGGAACGGCGTGGCTGGCCCCGTGCGCGGCCTGCTCTACGGCAGCTCCAGCCAGATTGCGGCGCAGTTCCTGGAGGCGATCTCGGTGATCGTCGTCGTGGGCGGCCTGTCCTATCTCTTTTTCAAGGTCCTCAATGCGCTCAAACTGCTGCGCAGCGATCCGGCGCATGAGGTTCATGGTCTGGATGTGCCAGAAATGGGCGTGCCCGGCTACACCAATGTGGATGTCGTTATGCCAGGCGGCAATTTCCGCACCCCACGGCCCGCCATTCGCCCCAGCGCCGCCGCCGCCGGCAAATAACCGCCAGCACATAAACGCTGCATTGTGCACACTGTTCGCATGGAGCAAAGGACAGACTGATGACGAAGAAAATTGAAGCGATCATTCGTGAGGAAGCACTGAACGATGTCATGGACGCCTTACGCGCCGTCGGCATCATGGGCATGAACGTGATCGAGGTGCGCGGGCACGGTCGCCAGGGCGGCATTGAGCTTTCCTGGCGTGGAACGACCTACCATATGGACTTACTGCCCAAGGTGCAGGTGAACATCGTGCTGAGCGATCACAACGTGGAAAAGACCATCGAGACGATTATCGGTGCCGCACGCACCGGCAAGGAAGGGGACGGACTGATCTTCATCTACCCCGTGGATGACGTGGTACGCATCCGCACCGGTGAACGCGGCCGCGATGCGCTGATGTATCCAGACGATATTGACACCCGTCGCGGCGCTAAGAACGGCCGCTAAACAACCGCTGCTAAACCAGAGTTTCCAGACTTCCGAAGTCAATCGGGCTTCGGAAGTCTGCGCGTCGCGTGCCTTTGCCCGCCGGCCCGGCTCATGCTAAAATAACGTCTACAGCAAAGCCCCAGCTGAATCAAGACGGATTGGCAACGTTGATCGGTGATGACCCTTCGTGCGGAGAAAGCGCATTGACGCAACGCCCACTCATTTTACTCACCAACGATGACGGGATTCATTCGCCCGGACTGCTGGCCGCGATCGAGGCGGTGCATGACCTGGCTGATTTGCTCGTGGTGGCGCCCAAAGAGCAGCAGAGCGCCATGGGGCGCAGTTTGCCCAACAGCATGAGCGGCGCTATTTTTGTGGAAGAACTGCGCCTGAATGGCGATCATGTGCCGGCCTACTCAGTGCCCGGCTCACCGGCGCAATCGGTCCTTTACGGCTTGCACGATGTCTGCCGCACCCGGCGCCCGGCCCTCGTCATTTCAGGGATCAACTATGGCGAAAACCTGGGCACCAGTGTGACCGTTTCTGGTACGGTGGGCGCCGCCCTGCAAGCGGCGGACATGGGAGTGCCGGCGCTTGCCATTTCGTTGGAAACCGATCCGGTCTATCACGCCCGTCTCGGTTATGATGTGGATTGGCGCGCCGCCGTGCATTTTACTCGCCGGTTGACCAGCCTGGCCCTGGCCCAGCCCTTCCCGCCTGACGTGGATGTGCTCAAGATGGACATTCCCGCGACCGCCACGCCGCAGACGCCGTGGCGTCTGACGCGCCAGTCACGCCTGCCCTACTACGAAAGCATTCCCAGCGACCGCCTGCGCTTCGAGGATGAAGTGCGCCTGCCCTATCGCGTGCAGGTTGACCGGGCGCGCCTGGAGCCAGACTCCGACATCTACGCCTTCGCCGTAGATCATATTGTGCCTCTGACGCCGCTCAGTCTCGACATGAGCTCCCGCACGCCGCTTGCGCCATGGGCGGCGCGGCTAGGAGCGTAACATGCGGCGCGCATAGCGTTTGGCCCACGCGCGCAAAGGGCGAATTTGGGTCGCCAGGCGCAGGCGCCGCGTCACCCGCGAGGTTTTGGCCTTCATCTGGCTCCCCGCCTTGAAAACGAGATCGGCGATCTCATCAGCGGCCTGCGCCCGCCCCAGCGCACGCGCGGCGTCGGTGAAACGCTGCCACTCCTGCGGGTCTTGCACCAGCCAGCGTCTGAGCGTGCGCACGACCTCGGCCGACGATGGCGCCCAGACGCCCGCGCCATTTTCCACCACGTGTTCCACATTGCCAGTTTCCTGACCCTGAATCGCGCTGTGCAGAATGATGGGCAGCCCCGCGGCCAGCGCCTCGCTGACTGAAAGGCCGCCCGCTTTGGTCAGGGCGATGTCGGAGGCGTGCATCAGCGTCGGCACCTCGCGCATGAAGCCGTAGATGTGCGTTTGGTTACGCCAGGCCACGGCGCGCAAATGCGCTTCCAGTTCCTCATTGCGGCCGGCCACGATCGCCAGCTGCGCCGGCAGGCAGGCATCGTCAATCGCGGTCGCCAGGTCGGCCACGTGACCGATGCCGGCGCCGCCGCTCATCAGCAAGATCGCGGGCAGGTCAGGTTGCCAGCCGAGCTGCTGGCGCAGCGCGCTGGGCGAGGCCGTGGGTTGACCAAAGCGGCGATCAACCGGGATGCCGGCGACCACCACGCGCGCTTCGTCCATGCCGCAGGTGAGCGCCTTGCGCCGCACTACCTCCGAAGAGACCACGCACACCGTATCATGGGGCGAAAACCAAACCGCATGGACGGTAGAGCCAAGATCGGTAATGACCGTGATGTGCGGAACCTTACGGCCCAAGCGCGCGCCGGCGGCAACCACCGCCTCGCTGTAGAGCATGTAAACCGACACCACCACATCGGGTTGCCAGTGCGCCAGTAAGCGCGTCATCGTCCGCGTCAGCAGCCAGCGCGCCGATAAACTGAACAGCGCGGCCGAGAGCGGCGAATCAGTCGCCTCATGCTGCAGCTGGTAGAGGGTGGGTGTGGTCTGCACCTGGTTGAGGTAGTTTTCTTCAGCCAGGCGAAACACGATCGGCGCGTGAGGCTCGTGCAGAGGATTGACGATAACGGTAACCACGCGGTCGCCATAGCGAGCACGCAGCGCGCCGTCGAGCGCGTTGGCGGCGCTGCGATGCCCGGCGCCTGCATCGGCCGTCAGAATCAGGATGCGAATCGGCTGCGACTCTGTCATGTTCACCTGTAAGTGACGATCCACGGTCACGTGGGGGCGGCGCGAACTGCGCTAGTTGTGTTATCGCACGCGGCGGAAAATTTGTCAAGCCGTCGCCCTGCCCAAGATACTGTGCCGCATTTCAGGCCGCAACCTACCCGCAAAGCAGGTTCAGCTTGCACGGAGTGCACGCGTTGTGCTATCATTGCGCCATGATGACGAATTGGCAAGAGCCGGCTTGGGACGGCCAACCGCGATGATAGCAGGGATGGTGCTGGCAGCCGGACGCTCGACACGCATGGGGCGGCTGAAACCGCTGTTGCCCTGGGGGCAGCACACGGTCATCGAACAGGTGGTGACAACCCTGCTCAGCGCGCCGCTGACCGACCTGCTGGTCGTGACCGGGCATGAGCATGACGCGCTGGCCGCCGTGCTGCAACCCTATCCCCTGCGCATCGTCTTCAACCCGGATTACGCCGCCGGTGAGATGGTTTCATCCATCCAGGCCGGGCTGCGCGCCCTGGGGCCAACGGTCGAAGCGGTGCTGCTGGCGGTTGGCGATCAGCCCCGCATGCAGGCGAGCACGGTCGCCGCAGTCATTGCCGCCTGGCGCCGTGGCCCGCCGCAGCGCATCGTCATCCCAAGTTACCAGATGCGGCGCGGGCATCCCATTTGCCTGCCGCGCGCGGTCTGGCCAGCCGTACTGGCGCTGGGCTGGCAAGATAGTCTGCGCTCACTCTGGCAGTCCCTGGCCGGGCAGATCGAGCATGTCACGCTCGACACCCCCACCATTCTGAGCGACATGGACACCCCGGAAGATTACCAACGCGAACTCTCTGCGCCATCAGCGATCACACCCCCCGCGTCCAGGTTTGCAGGCGCTGAGAAAATACAACGAGAGGGAGAGGCAAGCGCAACCGATGGATACGATCTATCATAAACTGGCCGATTTACTCGACCACGGCGAAACCGTGGCGCTCGCCACCATCACCGAAGTGCGCGGTTCGGTGCCGCGTGAGGTGGGAGCCAAAATGATCATCCATCCCCTGGGGCAGCACGTCGGCACGGTTGGCGGCGGCTGCGGCGAGGCAGATGTCATCCGCGCCGCCCTGGATGTCATTCAAACTGGCGAGCCGCAAAATGTGCATGTGGACCTGACGGACGATATCTCCATGCAGAGCCTAGGCGTTTGCGGCGGCATCATGAACGTCTTCATCGAGCGTTGGGGCCAATGACCGATCCCATTCTCAGCGCGCTCCTCGAATCTCTCAGCCAGAAGCGCGGCGTGGCCCTGGTCACCGTCATCGCGGCTGACGGCCCGTACCAGGCCAGCCAGGGACGCCGGGCGTTGGTTTGGCGGGATCAGCCCGCGCTCGGCGATTTGGGCCTGGGCGATCTGGAGGCGCGCGTCCTGGCTGACGCAAGCGCAGTGCTCGGCGGCAAGCAGCACCGTATTTTGGATTACACGCAAGAGATGGGCGCCACCCTGCGGGTATTTGTGGAGGTGCAGCGCCAGCCACCCCACCTGGTCATCGTGGGCGCAGGGCACATTGCCGTGCCGCT
>DAISHS010000010.1:0-32305 GCA_036822415.1 Chloroflexota bacterium | reverse complement strand
GCACCTCGGCGCCCGGTTTGTAAACGGTGGCGATGATACGGCCCGATTTGAACACTGCGCTGCCGTGCGCGCTCAGCGGCTTGGCCTCGGCCTGGGCGCTTGCGATCGCGGCCGCTTCCCGATCACGCCAGGCATCTGCATACAGCGCCACATCTTCGGCGTGGCGGACCTGCAAACGCACGCGCTCCAGGGTCTGGCGGGCCTGCGCGAGGTTGGGCATCAGGCGTCCTTTGTCCACACGGTGATTATCCCCCTGCGCGACGACGCGCGAGGCGGTAGCCAGGGCGCGGCTCAACTCGTTGAAGACGGCGCGCGGTTCCCCAGCGCCCAGGTCAACGTTGATAAGGCGCACGCCGTGCGCGCGACACAGTTCGTCGCGCAGTTCGTCACGCTGCGCCTCTTCCATTTCCTCCTGGTCGTTTTTGCGCACTTTGCGTTGACCTTGCAGTCCTTGCAGGCGGACAGCCACCCCAACGTCGGGATAGAAAAGGTCGAGTTTGAGGAGCCGTTTCGTGTTTGGATTGCGTAACCATTCTGGCGTCACGTTTTCTTCGACTGCAAAATCGCCCAGGATGCGTGTGAAAATTTCACGCCAACCCATCGCATATTGCCACATGATCTGCCTCGTCTTGCATAGTGGATGGCAGCCAAATTGTAGGTGAAGAGGGCGTTTCGCGCAAACAGCAGACAGGTATTGGAACCACGAAGCGCCCAAAAGCGGGGAAACCGGCGTGCTTGTGACGATCACGGCTTGTGGGCAGTCAAATTAGCTTCGATAGAGTCAGTGCAAAGCGTATAGAAAGGCAAAATACGAACCATGAATCCGAAGACGATTTTAATCACCGGCGCAACCGATGGCATTGGCAAGGCCACGGCGCGGGCATTGGCGCAGCAGGGCCACACGGTCATTCTGCATGGTCGCCAGGTTGCTCGCGGGCAGGCCGCCGTAGCCGAGGTGCGCCAGGCAGCCGGCCATGAGCGGGTTGATTTCTTGGCCGCCGACCTGTCCTCTATGCGTCAGGTGCGCGAGTTGGCGGCCACGGTGCTGGCGCGCTATCCCCAGCTGCATGTGCTGATCAACAACGCCGGCATTTTTATGAACGAGCGCCAGGTCACCGAAGACGGCTTCGAGATGACGTTGGCGGTCAATCACCTGGCGCCTTTCTTGCTGACCAATCTTCTGCTTGACAGAATGAAGCAGAGCGCGCCGGCGCGCATCATCACGGTTAGCTCGGTGGCGCACCAGCGGGGACAAATAGATTTCAACGACCTGCAAGGCGCGCGCACGTTTGGCGGGTACAAGGCCTATGCGCAGTCCAAATTGGCTAACGTGCTTTTCACCTACGAGCTGGCCGCGCGCCTGACCGGCAGCCAGGTCACCGCCAACTGTCTGCACCCCGGCGTCGTGGGCACGAAGCTGCTGCAGACCGGGTTTGGCATTGGCGGCGCGACGCCTGAATCGGGCGCGCGCACCTCGGTCTACCTGGCCTCCGCACCCGACGTCGAGACCATCAGCGGCGCCTACTTCGACAACCAGCGCGCGGTCTCCTCGGCCCCGCACAGTCATGATGCGACCGTGCGCCGCCGCTTGTGGGAGATCAGCCAGCAGCTGGTGGGCTAGGCGCGCAGAACCCCTGGTTTTCCCAAAAACCAGGGGTTCTGGCGCTCGTTATGACACTGGGCCTGTTTTAGAGGTAGTGCTGTTCTTTGGCCCAGGCAGTTAGTTCGTCACGGAACTTAGGATGAGCAACGGCAATCAGGTTGAGGCAGCGCTGACGAATGCTTTTGCCGTACAACTCCGCTGCGCCATATTCGGTCACCACATAGTGAACATGATTGCGGCTGGTAGTCACCCCCGCGCCGGCTTTGAGCATGGGGACGATACGGGAAACGGTGTCATTTTTCGTGGTGCTGGGTAAGGCAATGATGGGGCGCCCACCCTTGCTGCGCGAAGCGCCGTAGATGAAGTCCAACTGGCCGCCGACGCCGCTGTAGAACTTGGTGCCAATCGAGTCCGCGCACACCTGCCCTGTCAAGTCCACTTCGATCGCTGAGTTGATGCAGATCATTCGATCATTTTGAGCAATGATAAATGGATCGTTGACATAATCCTGCGGGTGGAACTCCACGATGGGGTTGTTGTCCACAAACTCATACAGTCTTTGGCTGCCCAGGATGAACCCGGCGACGATTTTGCCCGGGTGGAGCGTCTTGCGCTCGTTGTTGATAATGCCGGCGTCCACCAACGGAATCACCCCGTCGGAGAAAAGCTCGGTGTGAATGCCCAGGTCACGCTTGTTGTTGAGAAAATGCAGCACCGCGTCGGGAATAGCGCCAATGCCCATCTGCATGGTGGCTCCGTCGGGGATGAGGTCCACGATGTGCTCGGCGATCTTCTTTTCCAGCTCACCGGGCGTGCCTTGCGGAACTTCGGGCAGGCGATAGCTCACCGGCACCATGTAGTCCACCTTGCTGATATGGATGAAGCTGTCACCCAGGGCGCGCGGCATGAACTCATTGACTTCGGCGATGACGATTTTGGCATTTTGCGCCGCGGGCTTGGTCAGCCCCACTTCGACCCCGAACGAAAGGTACCCATGCTCATCCGGTGGGGAGCAGTGAATCAGTGCGGCATCGAGGGGCAGCTGACCATTGCGGAACAAACGCGGAATTTCCGACAGAAAGACTGGCGTGAAATCGGCGCGCCCCTCGTTGACGGCGCCGCGCACATTCTGGCTGATGAACAGGGCATTGACGCGAATCTTCCCTGCCATTTCCGGCGCCACATACTTGGCATCACCGATCGTCAAAACCTGAACGATCTCCACATTCTCCACCTGGCCGGCGGCCGCCCGGTTGACCAACGCGCCGAGTAGTTGCTGAGGAACGCTACAGTTACCCGTCAGAAAAATACGATCGCCTGATTTGACGGCCTGCACCGCCTGGTCGGCCGGAACGATTTTATTCCAGCAACGCATCATCCAATTATTCATAACTCAATCATCCCACACTTTTAGGAGCTCATGTTGTAGGCGGCGGCCAGACCAGGCAGCATGATCTTGCCAGCTCGGGTATTGACCCCGCGCGCCAATGACGACGATTTTTCGATGGCCGCGTCCAAGCCATCGGAAGCGATACTGTGGATATAGGGCCAGGCCGCGTTGTTGAAGGCGTGCGTGGCTGTGCGCGCCACGATGCCGGTCATGTTGGGGACACAGTAATGGATGACCCCTTCTTCGATGTAAGTCGGCGCGGTATGGGTGGTGGGCCTTGTCGTCTCCACACACCCCCCGGTGGTTACCGCCACGTCCATGATGATCGAACGCTGTCTCATGCTGCGCACCAGCTCACGCGTGACCAAAATCGGTGAGCGGGCGCCCGGCACCTGGATGGCGCCCACGACGACATCGGCAAAGCGCACCATCTTGTCCACATTGAGCGGATTGGACATCAGCGTCACCACGCGGCCCATGAAGAAATTATCAACGTAATGCAAGCGTTTGATGTCCTGGTCCATCAGGTAGACGTTGGCGCCCAGGCCCAGGAAGACACGCGCCGCATTGACGCCCACCACGCCGCCGCCCAGGATGACCACTTCGGCCGGCGCCACCCCAGGCACGCCGCCGAGCAAGATGCCCTTGCCGCCGCTGGTGTTCTCGAGCAGTCGCGCCGCCACCTGCGCGCACATGCGCCCCGTGATCTCGCTGATCGGCAACAGCACCGGCAAGGAGCCATCGTCTTCCTGGATCGTTTCATAGCCAATGGCCGTGACATGGTTGTTCAGGAAGCTCTGCACGCGACTCTTACGCGCGGCCGGCAAATATAAAAAACCACACACGATCTGGTCACTGCGCAGCCAGCCGGTCTCTTCGGGCGTGGGCCGCGCCACTTTCAGCACCAGGTCGGCGCGAGCAAAGGCCTCTTCCGCAGCGTAGACCAGGGTTGCGCCCGCGCGGCGGTAATCTTCATCGCTATAGCCACTACCAACGCCAGCGCCTTGCTCTACATAGATGCGATGACCTTCGTCACGCAAAATTTGCACATTGACCGGCATAATGCCTACTCGATATTCGCTGGCCCTGCGTTCACGCGGGACTCCGATGTCCATATAATCTCCTTCGCTGTGCTGTTTTCCGTCCTTAAGCAATCCCGCCCACCTCAGCCGGGAACGGATGGCTCATGCTTCTTTCCATTCGCGCACGAGTAATCGAAAAATATCGGTCTCGGTCACCATGCCGATCAAGGTTTCCGTGCGATCTACGACGGGCAGGCCGCCAATTTTGTGCATCAACATGATCTCTACCACATCTACCACGGGGGTCTCTGGCGTAACCGTGAAGACGTGACGTGTCATGGCTTCACCCACGGTCAGCCATGCCGGCGCGGCTGGGTCATAGGGATCCACAGCCGTGGCCATGGACGCCGCCCGCAGATCGCCCTGGGTCAAAATTCCCACTAATTGCCCGTCAGCGTTCAGCACAGGCAAGCGACGAATCTTCTGGCTTTCCAGCGAGGCTGCCGCTTCGTCAAGGTCGGCCTCATCCTGAATCGTGATAGCTGGAGAACTCATGATGTCGCGCACAAAGTAGGTCGGCATGTTCGTCTCCTCTCAAGCGGTCATTGCAGGGGTTCGATAATTTTTTAGAAACCTGGCCGCTTGCCAACGGCGGTTTCGCAGGAATCCCATTCAAGGCTGGGATAAGACGAAGGACGAACGGTCATCCATCTTGATCTTTCGTCCTTCCTGATCTTTCGGCCTTCGTTCATATCAGCCGTCGGCGTGCTCTGGCCCACGGTTGGTCATTGGTCGGTTGACGCGTCCGCGGCAGGCAAGCCGGCGGGCGCTTAGTTCATACTCATCACCGGCGCTGGCGTCGCCACAGGGATCATCTGGTTGGTCATGCGCTGCTCAATGGCGCGCGCCAATCGGCGAATCCCCTCTTCGAGCATCTCTGGCTCCGCGTTGGAGAAATTTAGACGCATCGTGTTGAGATGCCCACCGCTGCGACCCGCCGCGTAGAAGGCATGTCCAGGCACAAAAGCCACTTTCTCCTGAATGGCGTCTTGCAGCAGCTCTTCCGCGTTGATCTCCGGCGGCAATTCCACCCACAAGAAGAGGCCGCCGCGCGGATGGGTCCAGCGTACACCGGGCGGGAAGTAGCGCTGCATCGCATTCAGCATCACATCACGCCGTTCGCCGTACACATGGCGTAAGGTGCGCACATGCTTCTCCAGGAAGCCGTCCTTGGCGACCTCGTACGCGACCATTTGATCGAAAATGCTGGTGTGCAAGTCCATGCCCTGCTTGGCCTGCACGCACTTCTGAATGACCTCAACCGGCGCCACAATCCAGCCCAGGCGCAGGCCAGGCGCCAGCGTCTTCGAGAAGGTGCTCAGGTAGATGATGTTGCCCTTGAAATAGCCGTGCCCATCACAGGCCCGCGACTCCAGGTGCTCACAGTCCAGCTCAACCAGACTGGGCAAATGCTCGCCTTCGTAGAGCAGCTCGCCATACGGATCATCCTCGATGATGGGAATGCCGTAGCGGTCGGCCAGCTCGACCACCTCTTGACGGCGGTCCAGGGAGAGGGTCACGCCGCCGGGGTTATGGAAGTTGGGCAAAATGTACATGAACTTGACGCCGGCGCGCAGCGCTTCCTCGAGCTGACTCACCTGCATCCCATCATCATCAATCGGAACTTCGATGTATTCCGCCTGATAGGCATTCCACGCCTGCAAGGCGCCCAGGTAGGTGGGGCGCTCCACCAGGATCGTGTCGCCTGGATTGATGAGCAATTTGCCAATCAAGTCCAGGGCCTGCTGCGAACCGGAGGTGATCAGGACATTATCTTCTTGCGCATGAATGCCGTAACGCGCCATCTTCTCAACAATGAGCGAGCGCAGCGGCTGGTAGCCTTCGGTGGCGCTGTATTGTAAAGCCTTCTTGCCCGACTGCGCAAGAACCTTATCGGCCGCCGCGCGAAAGGCCTCGACCGGAAAAAACTCAGGCGCAGGCAGTCCACCTGCAAACGAGATGATGTCCGGTTGTTGGGTAAACTTAAGCAACTCACGAATGATGGAACTGCTCATCCGTTGATTACGTTGCGCATATCGTCGTTGCCACGGTGTCGTCATGGTTACACTCCTTTGTGTTTTGACTATGGGCGCCGGTCAGCGCCCTTGCTGAAAAAGCCTCTATTTACCGCGTGCACGAATGAGTAAAACTGGACAAGGTGCAGCCTGCAGAACTTTTTCTGCGACGCTGCCATACACCCAGCGGCTGATCCCGCCCCGCCCATGCGTAGACATGACAATCAAGTCCACATGCTCGGCCTTGGCAAAATCAGTGATCGCGTCGGGTACGGGGCCATCCAAAATGGCGGTCTGGTATGAGATACCCTTTTCGCGCAGCTCACCCGATACACCTTGTAAGTATTGCGTCGCTTGTTCACGCAGGCCAGGCATTTCGGTGATAGCGCCAGAAAGCACCAGGTCGGGTGCAATCAGCTGGTAGGGCGAAATGACCACACGTAGAAGTGTGATATTACTCTTGAACTCCAGCGCCAGGGCCTCTGCATGGTGCAGCGCGGCTTCGGCCAGCGCTGAACCATCCAGCGGCACGAGAATGTTCTGATACATTACCTTGTCTCCTCTGGTCAGAATTACCAGGTCGTTAGGCGAGCAGTGGCAGCGCGTATTCCGCCCCACGGCGCAGAGCCACCTTGTTTGGCTCCAGGAAGCGCCGATTGCGCTCTGGCAAGTGAGCCAACAAGGCCCGATCCAGCGCCTCCAGAGGCAGCAGGTGGGTGGCCTGCAGCAAAGCGCCCAGCATAACGACATTGGTTAATTTTATGTTGCCCAGCGCCGTCGCAATCTCATTGGCCGGCACGGGGATGACGTTAATGTCGGCGCGGGTCACGGGACGCGGCACTAACGAGCTATTATAGATTAAAAAGCCGCCTGGTTTGAGCAACGCTTCGTATTTGTCAACCGATGGCAAATTGAGCGCAATGACGGCGTCAGGGTTACGCACCAGGGGCGCACCCACCTCTTCTTCTCCTACCACCACGATGCAGTGCGCGGTTCCGCCGCGCATTTCGGGGCCATAGGACGGGATCCAGGTCACGGCCTTGCCTTCATCCATGCTGGCGTAGGCTAATAGCTGGCCGGCAAATAGAGCGCCCTGTCCACCGAAGCCAGAGAAAATGATCGAGAATTCCATCTCATCTACTCCTTTGTAAACACCTCGTTGTGTTGAAAGAAAAGCCTGGCGCCTTAATTGAGGCGGGCGACGGCGTCCACGATCTTGTAGTCGCCCAGCGGGTAGTAAGGCACCATCTGTTTCTCGATCCAGGTCAGCGCTTCGGCTGCTGTGGTATGGTTGTTGGTGGGGCAAGACGACAACACCTCGACCAGCGCGAGTCCTTGCCCGGCCAGCTGCGCCTGGAAGGCCGTGCGGATAGCCTTCTTGGTGCGATTGATCTCGCGCACATTGTGCGTTGAGCGCCTGACCGCGTACGATGTGCCCGGCAGCCCCGCAATCAGTTCAGCCACGCGCAAGGGATAGCCGGCCAGGCTAACATCGCGCCCGCTCGGCGACGACGTTGTGATCTGCCCCGGCAGCGAGGTTGGCGCCATCTGGCCGCTGGTCATGCCGTACACCGCATTGTTGACGAAGATGACGGTGATTTTTTCGCCGCGGGTCGCCGCGTGAATGATCTCATTCGTACCGATCGCGGCCAGGTCGCCATCGCCTTGATAGGTGAAGACGACTTTGTCTGGCTGCGTTCGTTTCAGACCGGTGGCCATGGCCGGTGCACGGCCATGCGCGGCTTCGGCCATGTCCACATTGAAATAGTTGTAGGCAAAGACGGCGCAGCCGACAGGCGCCACGCCAATGGTGCGCTCGCGCACGCCCAGCTCGTCCAACACTTCAGCCACCAGGCGATGAATGATGCCATGCGTACAGCCAGGACAGTAGTGGGTCGGCACGTCGGTCAGTGAATCAGGGCGCTGATAAACGACCATCATATCGTCAAGCGCCAGGGTTTGGGTTGTCATGACGTAACCTCCGCCAGGTTCATGCTCAGTGTGTTTGTGGGGATCGTCTGGTGCAGCGCAGCGCCCGACTGGCCGCTACCGTTGTGCTTGAAGCCGTTGCTATGTCCGTTTGTCTTGACCGTATCATAGAGCGAGACCAGTGTGTGCAATGAGTTGATGATCTCGTCTGGCAATGGAATGGAGCCGCCCATGCGGCCGTAGAAGTGCACCGGCGCGCGGCCTTCCACAATGGCCTTGACATCCAGCAGCATCTGGCCGGCGTTCATTTCTACCACCAGGATGGCCTTCTTGCCAGCAGCCAGCTCACGCAGACGGTCTTCGGGATAAGGCCACAACGTGATCGGGCGCAGCAGCCCGACGCGGATACCCTGGGCGCGCGCCTGCCGAATGGCTGAGCTTGCCACACGCCCCATCGTCCCAAAAGCCACAATCAGGTATTCGGCGTCCTCGGTCATGAATTCTTTGCTGCGCACCTCGTGCGCCTTGATCTCAGCCAGTTTGGCCTGTAAATGCAGGTTGTGCTTTTCCAGGCCCTCGGCGGTCAGGTTGAGCGACGTAATCGAGCGATGGGGGCGCGCCACAGCCCCACACAGCGCCCAATCGGGTTTTTCACTGCGCAGCGGCTTGCTTGGCGGCATCTCGGCCGGCTCCATCATTTGTCCGATGGTGCCATCGGCCAGGATAACGACCGTGGTGCGATAGCGATCGGCCAGGTCGAAGGCTTCATAAGTCATATCCACGGCTTCCTGTACGGTGGCAGGCGCCAGGACGATGTTGTTGTAATCGCCATGTCCGGCCATCTTCACCATCTGGAAGTAGTCAGACTGTGACGGCTGAATGTTTCCCAGGCCAGGCCCGCCGCGCATGATGTCAACCATGACGCATGGCACTTCTGAGCCAGCAATATAAGATAAGCCTTCTTGCATCAGGCTGACGCCGGGGCTAGAAGACGATGTCATCACGCGTGAGCCGCCGCAAGCGGCGCCGTACACCATGTTGATCGCGCCGAGTTCACTTTCAGCTTGCAAAAAAACCCGCCCAAGTGCAGGCATTTGGGCGGCCATGTACTCCAACAACTCGGTTTGTGGGGTAATCGGATAGCCAAAGTAGGCTTCTACGCCGGCGCGGATGGCCGCCTCGGCGATTGCTTCGTTGCCTTTCCACAGCTCCTTTGCCATGGTCAATCTCCTTTGATCCGTATTTAATTTTCTAGCTTATGCAGCTAAAGCAACCCGCTGCTGCGGCGTCTTTGCCTGGAAGCGGTAGACCTTGAACACGACGTCAGGGCAAATGACCGCGCATAATCCACAGCCTGTGCATTTATCCTGAGGGTCAATCAATTCAACCGGGTGATACCCTTTGACATTCAGAGTCGGTGACATGTGCAACACCTCTTGTGGGCAGACAGTGGTGCACAATTCACAGCCCTTACAACGATTCGCCGCAATAGCTACTGTGCCTTTGGCCATAGTTGTTCCTCCTTTGGAATACCATCATCTTCGATGGCGTTTCAGGTTGGCGCCTGATTACTTTGTTCACGTTCAAGAAGCTCGATCAAATGGTCGAGCAGATCTGTTTCGGTGATGATTCCTACCAAGACATCCCCGCGCACAACCGGAATACCGCCCACTTTGCGGCTGCGCATGGTGACGACCGCTTCGAGCACATCGGCATCGGGTGAGAGGGTGACTGGATTGGGCGTCATACAGGCGCCCACCTCGATATGTTCAAGAAGGAAATTATCGTACCATTTCTCGTGCAGCAGAATAGGGGAATTGGTGGCGCGACGCATATCGCGCTCGGTGACAATGCCAACGAGGCGCCCGTTTTCGACAACCGGCAAACGGCGGAAATTACCCTGACGCATCAGCGTGATAGCCGTGTCAATTGATTGCGAGGGTTGAACCGTGACGGGGTTCTCCGTCATGATTTCGGCAACTCGGGTCATCCGTTTTCACCTATGACAATGGTTGTGTTCGTACAGAATGATGCAATGGCGCAGCCAAGCAGACTCAGACTGCCGACTCATTGTAACCCCCAGCGTCGGCTTTCAACATGATACCCATCATAACTTACCGCCTTATTGTGGCTAACCGCGGCTCTTACTGCACCAAGCCCGTTTTGTGAGCGGAAAACGCAAAAAACCGGACCGCATGGCGCGGCCCGGTTCGATGATTGTCTGCAAGGCGGATGTTCTAGAGGTAGAAGGTCATACGTTGCAAGTGCACGACCGGATCAATGTACTGCACCCGCACGCCGTGAGGAACGGTCAAGGTGATGGGGGCATAGTTCAGGATCGCTTTGACGCCGGAGTTGACCAGAATATCCGCGACCGATTGCGCGCCGCTGGCCGGCGTGGCAATCAGGGCGACACGGATCCCCTGCGCAAGCACCACGCTTCCCAGACTCTGGTTATCCTGGATGACAAGATTGGCCAGGTTTTGCCCAATTTTGGCGGGGTCGTTGTCAAACACGGCGACGATGCGGAATCCACGTCCGGCAAAACCGCCATAATGCGCCAGTGCATGCCCCAGGTCGCCCGCGCCAACGAGGGCAACGTCCCAAATCTGATCAATTTGCAGGATACGCTGGAGTTGCTCACGCAGGAAGGCAATGTCATAGCCGGTGCCTTGTTTGCCAAATTCTCCAAAATGGGACAAATCCTTGCGAATCTGCGCCGAGCTGATGCCTAACCTGTCACCCAACTCCTGCGAGGAAGTGATTTCACGTCCCTCGGCTGCTAGAAAATTGAGCGCTCGTAAATAGATGGGCAGGCGTCCCACAACGATGTCGGGAATAGTCGTGATTGACATCGAATGGCGTTCCTTTCATCTGGTAGTTTTTTAGCGGATGGTTTCGAAGCGCCAGGGAGTTGGCAGGCCGCTTGGGACGCGACTCAAAATCAAGCGCTAAACTAGCAGACAACTTGTGTGACTTTTGTGAAGTAGTATACAAAATCATAACACATTTCGCGTGTTTGTGCAACTTTGTTAGCGTCTTTTTGCGCTACTTTGCACAAACTCAAACGTAAAGAGCCTTGTGATGCGTCGTTTGTTGATAAGCCGCCGCAACGCTCATGCGCAGGCCGGTGGGCGGGTGACTGGCGCCTGATGGCCGCCGTCATAACGCGCGTAAAATAACGAGTTGTAATTCAGGTTGCTTGACGGATGTGTTGTCCTCATGGTAGAGTAGGCTTGTGCAAGGTTTAGTCAAACCGTTGTCAATCATGACACCCAAAGAAGGACGCTAACTTATGAGCGAATCACTGCCAGCCACTCGCCGTAGCACCCTGGCGTTATTGCCAGCCATCGTTGACGAGCCTGTAGCCACGATGGCCCAGGTCGCCTCTTTTGCGCGCTGGCGCTGGCTGCTGCCGGTGACGATGATGTTGATCGGACTGGCGGTGTCCATCGCGCTGAGCGGCCCTTTGCAGGTCAAAGAAGCGGTCACGCAGATGAACGTCCAGCTGGAAAGCCAGTTGAGCCAGGTTCCGGCTGAACAGGCCGCGACGGCCCGTGCGCAGGTGGAGCGGTTTACGCAACCGGTTTTCATCCTGGGCGCTGGCGCCGCCGGCCGCATCGTGAGCGTGGCGCTGGCCTGGCTGCTGGCTGCGGCCATTTTATATTTTGCGGGCTTGATAGCCGGCGCTGATTTGAATTTTGGGCGAATGTTCGCCGCCGTCCCCTGGACCTGGCTGCCTTTTGCCCTGCGCGATATGACGCAGGGCCTGTTTGCCGCCATGACTGGCTCTTTGCTTGTCAATCAGGGGCTGTCGCCCCTCGTCGCTCAGGCCAGCGCACGGGCGAATATGGCAAGCCCGGTTTACCAGCTGCTGGCGCACGTAGATCTCTTCACGGCCTGGCATCTGGTTTTGATCTACGCGGCCTTGCGCGGCGGCGCTGCGCTCGAACGCAGCAGGGCCTTCTGGCTAACGGTTATTTATGCCATCGTTAGCCTGGCGCTGCGCATTATTCCGGGCCTGGTCACCGGCGCGCTGCTGCCGGGCTAAATGCAGGCTCGCGCGCAAGCCGTGGGGCCATGAAGGCTGCTGTAGAGGCTCACGCACGGGGCTGTCATGACAGTGACGATGCCGTTCGAGAGCCGGACGGCCAGTTGGCCTTGACCGACTTTGTTTTACCATCAGGTGAAGATTAGCAGACGGATGTAAGGAGAACGAAACAAAACATGCGACGAATTTTGATAATTTTAGCCGTATTAGTGGTCATCGTCGGCGGCAGCCTGCTGCTCTGGCAGACGCTGGTGCAGGCGCAGACACCACAGACGCCGAAGTACGAAACGGTGAAACCAACCCGCAGCACCCTGCGTTCGCTCGTTAGCGCCACCGGAAGCATCGAGCCAGAGGGGCAAGTTTCCTTGACCTTCAAGGGCGTCGGCCGCGTGGCTGAAGTGAAGGTGAAAGCAACCGACCGCGTGGAGGTCGGCCAGGTTTTGGCTTTGCTCGACAGCCAGGATGTGGCGCTGTCAGTGGCGCAGGCCGAGGCGGGTCTGGCCAGCGCGCAGGCCAATCTGGCGCAATTGACGCGTAAAGCGCGCTCCGAAGATTTGGATGCCGCTCAGGCTTCGCTGGAAAGCGCGCAGGCCAATGTCAAGAGCGCCGAGGCTAACTTAGCCAGCGCGCGGGCGACCTACAGCAAGCTGCTGGCCGGCGCGACCGAGAATGACAAAAAGGTCGCCGCGGCCAATCTGGAACGCGCCCAAGCCGCCTTACAGCAGGCGCAGGCTGCCTACGATCAGGTAGCCAGTCTGCCCAATGTGGGATTGCTCCCACAGTCCCTGAACCTGCAACGCGCGACGATTGACTACGAACAGGCCAAAGCCCAATATCAAATTGCTACGGCCGGGGCGGATGCCGCGCAGCGTGCGCAATCTGTCGCGGCCATTGCCCAGGCCGAAGCTGCCGTGGCCAACGCCCGCGCCCAGGTGGCGCAGGCCAAATCATCGCTGGTGAAGCTGCAAGAGGGGGCGACGCCGGAGCAAACGGCCGGCGCACAGGCGCAGGTGAAACAGGCCGAAGCCGGGCTGGCGCAGGCGCGCTTGACTCAGGACAACACCACGCTGCGCAGTCCGCTGGCGGGCATTGTGGCCGAAGTGAATATCACGCCTGGCGAATTTCCCAACGCCGCGCGCCCTGCCATCGTCATTGTCAATACGGATCAATTCCATATAGACATTAGTGTGGATGAGATTGATATTGGACAGGTCAAAGAGGGCCAGCCGGCCGTCATCACGCTGGAGTCATTGCCTGACGCGCAGGTGACAGGGCGGATCAGCCAGATTGCGCCGACGGCCGCCGTCAACACCGGCGTGGTTTCTTACCTGGTCACCGTGACCCTTGATCCGACCAGCGCCCCCCTGCGCTCCGGCCTGAGCGCGACGGCTAACATCACAACGGCTGAAGTCGAAAACGTTTTAGTCTTGCCCAATCGCGCCATTCAGCGCGATCGCACTTCGGACAAAACCTACGTCGAGAAGCTGGTGAATGATGTGCCGCAACGCGTGGAAGTGAAGATTGGCATGCGTAATGAGGGCCAGACTCAGGTCAGCGAGGGCGTGAGTGAAGAGGACGTGATCATTATCCCGAATACCAGCGCAGGTGAGCAGCTGCGCCGCACGTTTGGTTTCTAAAGCCCAACGCCTTGAGGCGACGGGTGGTCAAAGGAGAAACGATGGCAGACAATAATCAACCGGTCATTGAAATTCGCGATATGCGCAAGGTCTACCGGATGGGGGATGTCGAGGTGCACGCGTTGAGCGGCGTCTCGCTAAAGGTCATGCCTGGTGAGATGGTTGCCATCATGGGGCCATCTGGTTCAGGCAAATCAACGCTCATGAATATCATCGGCTGCCTCGATCAACCGACCAGCGGCGCCTACTTTCTCGACGGCTCTGATGTCTCTAAGCTCAATGATAATCAATTAGCCGATATTCGTAATCGAAAAATTGGGTTTGTTTTTCAGAGTTTCAACCTGCTGTCACGCACCGAGGCCCTGCAAAATGTGGAATTGCCCCTGATCTACGCCGGCGCCAGCCAGCGCCGGCAGAAAGCCGTTGCCGCGCTGGAGTCGGTTGGTTTAGGCGAGCGCCTTCACCACCGGCCGAATGAGCTTTCGGGCGGACAGCAGCAGCGCGTGGCGATTGCGCGCGCGCTCATCAATGACCCGGCCATTATCCTGGCGGACGAGCCAACCGGTAATCTTGATTCGAAGTCTGGCGCGGAAATCATGGCGATTTTTCAGCACCTGAACGAAGAGCGCGGCATCACGATCGTGTTTGTGACGCACGAACCAGATATTGCCGAACATACCAAGCGCATCATTCGCATCATGGACGGCCAGGTCGAGTCAGATAATCTGGTGGCGCATCAACGGCGCGCGGGTGAGCGCGCCTACACACGGCGCACGCGCGATCTCGTGCAGGGCACTGAAGAAGCCGATGCTGTTGCTGTCGGTATTTAGAGCCGGTTCGCGTGGGCGTGCGCAAGCCGGTCAGCGATCGGCCCCATTAGCCCGTCGGCCAAACATTCAGGAATTTATCTGCATGGCCGCACAGGCGGTCATCAGGAGTTAGCAGTGAATCTAAACGAAGCCTTACGCATTGCTTTGCGGGCGCTTTCGGCCAACAAATTACGCTCGTTGCTCACGATGTTGGGCATTATCATTGGCGTCGGCGCGGTGATTACCCTGCTCTCGGTAGGGCGCGGGGTCGAACGCTACGTGACCAATCAGTTCCAGAGCATTGGTTCCAACCTGCTGTTTGCTGTCCCTGGGCAGCTGACCAGCGGCGGGCCGCCGCGCACGCGCGCCAACACTGGTTCCAGCCTGACCATGCAAGACGTGATCGCGTTGCGCGATCCGCTGCGCGCGCCCGATGTGGTGGCCGTAGCGCCAGAAATCAGCCGGATGGCTTCGGTGACCTCGGGCAAACGCGAGGTTACCTCGCAGATTGGCGGCGTGGAGCCAGAGTACGCGGCGGTGCGCAATTGGACGCTGGAGGCTGGACGTTTCATCACCCCTGAAGATGTGACGACCCACGCACGTGTGGCGGTGATCGGCCAATCGGTGATTACGCGCCTTTTCCCTGATGAAGACAATCTGGCCAACAAAGCGATCGAGATCAACAATGTCAGCTTCCGCATCGTGGGCGTCCTGCAAAAGCGGGGCGGCAGCGGCTTTGGCGACGAGGATAATCAAGTCTTTGTGCCGATTACCACGGCGCAGGCGCGCCTTTTCCCCAGCCGCACAACGAGTGGGGATTACCGGGTGTCGGTCATTTATTTGCAGGCCGTCTCGGAAGATCGCATGGACGCCGCGGCCAGTCAAATTACCGATGTCCTGCGCGAGACGCATGGCATTACGTACAGCAATGACGACGATTTCAGCGTCGTCAGCCAGGCCGATCTGATCAGCATTTTCGGCCAAATCACCGGCGTGCTGACGTTGTTCCTGGGCGCGATTGCGGCCATCTCGTTGTTGGTGGGCGGCATCGGCATCATGAACATCATGCTGGTGTCCGTGACCGAGCGTACACGGGAGATTGGTATTCGCAAAGCCGTTGGCGCCAAGCGCCGCGACGTCCTGGCCCAATTCTTGCTGGAAGCCGTGGTGCTGTCGTTGATCGGCGGCTTCGTTGGCATTGGCCTGGGGGCATCGGGCGCAGCCCTGGTCTCGCGCCTGCAGAGCGATTTCCAAACTTTTGTCACGCTTGATTCTGTGCTTCTGGCCACCGGCTTCTCCGCCGCGGTTGGGCTGTTCTTCGGCATCTACCCGGCCACGCGCGCCGCGCGCTTGAATCCGATTGATGCGCTGCGCTACGAATAGGTAAAGACGCGTCTGTCCGACGCTGAACACGGAGCATTACGTGCCAAGTTTTTTGTGGCGAAGTTCGAATAGGCGGCGGCTGGCCGTTGGCTTGCTCTTGCTGGTTGGGCTGACGGCTTGCAGCGCCCCGCAGGCAGCGCCGACGCCGACCCTCGTGCCGCTCACGGGCGCGCAATCAACCGCAACCCCGACGCCAAGCGCCGTCCCCACGCTGACCGCCGCGCCGCAGGCCACGGCGACGGCCCTGCCTTCCGCGACGCCGACGGGCGTCGCACTCACCGCGACGCCGACGCCGGCCGCGCCTGCGCTGGCGCCGACCGCCGCGGTCATCGGCGCCAACGCCATCAATGTGCGCAGCGGTCCCAGCACGGCCTATGCGGTTGTCGGGCGCTTGCAGCCGGCGGAAGCGGCCGTCGTCACTGGCCGGGATGACGCGGGCGCCTGGTGGCAAATTACCCTGGCCGATGGCCGCCGCGGCTGGGTTTCCGCCAGCCTCGTGCGCGTGACCGGCCAACCGTCAGCCTTGCCTGTCGTCAAGGTGGCGCCGCCGCCAACGCCGCGGCCTCCCTCTCCCGCCCCCGCGCCTGGGCAGATCGTCTTTCAGGATAGCAGCGGCAGTTCGATCTACCTGGTCAACGCGGACGGCAGTGGGCTGCGCCGCCTGACCACCGGCTTCGACCCGGCGCTGGCGCCTGACGGCCAGCGCGTGGCTTTCACGCGTTGGAATGAGCCGCGCGGCGTTTGGATTTATGATTTGCGCACCAACGAAGAATATCTCTTGGTGCAAGCCAACGGCGCGCGCGCCCCGACCTGGTCGCCGGATGGCGCTGAGCTGGCTTTTGCCTGGTGGCGTAAAACGATTCCGGGCCGCCAGGTTTGTATCGGCAATTTCTGCTTCGACATTCCGCCCGAAGATTACAACGGCCTGGCCACGGTGCGGGTAGATGATAAAATTTTGCGCGACTTGCCGGCCAGCCAAACCGTGCAGTCGCCAGCCTGGGAACCGAACGGCGCGCGCATTGTTTACCGGGGCAAGCAAGGCCTGAAATGGACCGCGCCAGGCGGCGCTGAGGCAAGCGAAGTTGTTTTCACAACCAACCTCTTCCAGGAATCTCCAGCCTGGCGCGCCGATGGTCAACGCCTGCTGGTGCAGACGCGGCTGCACGATCATCGCGACATCTTCATGCTCGATCGTGACGGCCACACCGTGGCCCGCCTGACAGCCAATGATCCACTGGCTGCGCGCGCGCCTAACAACGTCGCGCCGGCCTGGTCGCCTGATGGCAGCCAGGTCATCTTCTTGAGCGATCGCACGGGCGCGTGGCAGGTGTATGTAATGGCCGCGGATGGATCGAACCCGCGCTTATTCTTGCCAGCCGTTTTCAGTCAAATCACGTTTCACTATGATTTTGCCGCCGAACGCATGTTTGACTGGGGACGCTGATTCGAGACCCCCCAGGCTTGCAGCTGGAAACGGAGCGTATGATGGAACGTGAGACAATCCGTATCCCCGCGGGGCCATTTGTGATGGGGTGGAACCACGGCGCCCCCGAAGAGCGCCCGGAGCATGTTATCAGTCTGGAGACGTTTTATCTGGCCCGCACGCCGGTAACGAACCAGGCATTTTTGGCTTTCATGGCGGCCGCTGGGTATCACCAGGAACGCTTCTGGCTGCCCGATGGTTGGCAGTGGGTGCGGCAGAAGCAGATCGAGGCGCCGGCCTTTTGGGGCGATGACCGCTTCGGCCGGCCTGAGCAGCCGGTCGTCGGCGTCACCTGGTACGAGGCCATGGCCTTCGCCGCGTGGCTGCGTGCAGAGACCGGTCAGCCCTGGCGGCTGCCCAGCGAGGCGGAATGGGAAAAGGCCGTGCGCGGCGCCGATGAGCGACAATGGCCGTGGGGTAACCGCTTCGATGCCACGCGCGCCAATGTGGCCGAGAGCAGCCTGGGCGCCGCCAACGCGGTGATGGCTTTTCCCCAGGGAGTCACGCCAGAGGGCCTCTTCGATATGGCCGGCAACGTGTGGGAATGGACGGTCAGCCGCTGGGGCCGCGCCTGGCAGAACCTTGACTATCGTTATCCGTATGACGCCAGCGATGGGCGCGAAGACCCCGGCGGTCGTTTTGCCCGCATCATGCGCGGCGGTTCCTGGTTCGATCGCGGGCAGGACAGCCGCGCCAGCAAACGCGGCCGTTATCTCCCAGCCTCGCGCGCCAGCAACATCGGCTTTCGCCTGGCCGTGGATCAAGACCCGGAGCGTTAGCCCGCGGTTTCGCCGCGCTGACTTGCGGCCAGCGCGCCGGTCAGAATACCGAGCAGCAGCGCCGCGCGCCACGAGGTGGTGAGCCAGGGATAATTGTCGAAAAGGCCGCAGACGAACAGCGCCAGCCAGCAGGCGGCCGCCGTGTCGAATAACCGCGCTGCCCACGCCTCGCGCGGGCGCGGGAGATGGCGCAGGCCGGCTAACCAGGCTCCGTTGAGCCAGAGCCACAGCGCCCCGCCGCCGATCCCCAGTTCAGCCGCGGCCAGCAAGGGCGCATTGTGCACCACCGGCGCCGACGAGCCAGGCCCCAGCACGTACAAGCCGCTGCCAACGCCCCACAGCCACGCCTGACGAATCATGCCGGCCGCCACGATCAACCCACTGAGGCGTTCGCCGATCGAACGGGCTTCGAGTGGGCTGGTCAAATCGAAGAAACGCGTCCAGAGCAGATCAGGCTGACGCCAGACGAAAAAGAGCACTGCCATCAGCGCCCCCAACGCCAGCCAGCGGCTGCGGCGCCAGGCGCTGCGCCGTCGCCAGCAGAGCCAGGCCGCGGCGATGACAAAGCTGAGCCAGGCCGCACGTGAAAAGCTGACCAGCAGCCCCATCAACCCGACGCCGCCCACGATCAACCAGGCGATGGAACTGAGGGTGGGGGATAAGCGCGGCCACCGCACCTCGCCCAACCATCCTGACATAATCCATAACAAACCAATGCTGAGTAAGCCGCCCAACACGTTCGGATGCGGGGTGAGGCCATACGCGCGCAGGCGATGTTGACCTTCCGGCCCAACGACGCTGGTGGTTTCGACGCGTGGATCGAGCGCCAGCTCACCCAAGAAGGCCAGATGGGCCGCGTCCTGGCGCACGAACTGGACGACGCCGACGCTGCTTTGACCCACGACGATCAGGGCAAACAGCAGGGAGAGCCAGCGCATGACCCCCGCGGCCGGCGTCTGCGCCAGCCAGAACGTCAGCAGCCAAAAAAAGCTGACGCCGATCACGATGATCAACGCGACGCCAGGGGCCGCGGCCGGTCGCAGGCGCAGCAAGACCAGCAGCCCCAGGCCGAGCGCTGGCAGAAGCACAGGCCAGGCGTCGCGCCAGGCCAGGCGGCGCGGTTGTCCGCCGCGCAGGGGGCGCGCTATCCACGCGGCGACGCGCAGCATGGCAAACGCCCCTGGCAGCAAGGCCAGGATGCCAATCTGGGCTGGCCGCCCGGCCAGGCTCGTGGTCAACAGCGGCCACCAGGTGAATGGCCCCTGACGCCAGGCTGGCGTAAGAAAGGTCAGCGCCAGGAAAAGGGTGAGCAGGGCGTTGGCGGCGATAATCAGCCGGGGGCGCAGGCCGGCGTGCGCGCCGCGATCCCCGGCAACGGGCGGCGCTGAGATGGCCGGTGCCAGCGGCGCTTCGGCGCTCATGTCGCCATCACCTGACGGTAAAGCGCGGCCGTCTCGGCCGCGGCGCGCGTCCAGGAGAACTCGGCGGCGCGGGCCAGGCCGCGCTGCTGCGCCGCCGCGCGCCGCGCAGGGTCGGTCAGCAGATCGAACAACCCTTCGGCCAGGGCCTGGGGGTCGAGTGGATTGACCAGGGTAGCCGCAGCGCCAGCAATTTCAGCCGGCGCTGAACGATCGGAGGTCAACACCGGCGCGCCGCAGGCCATGGCCTCGATGATCGGCAGGCCAAAGCCTTCATAAATGGAAGGAAAGGCAAAAACCGCGGCCAGGTTATAGAGCGCGACCAGGTCGGCTGTGGGGACATAGCCGACGAAGCGCACGCTGCTTTGCAGCCCCAATCGCTCGATGGTTGCCCTCAGCTCGTGATAAGGCAGCGGCCCCCATTGACCAGCGATCAGCAAGGGCGCGTGTACGCCCCGGCGGCGCAGCAGGGCCAGCGCCTCCACCAGGCGCGCCAGGTTTTTACGCGGCTCGATGGTGCCGGCATAGAGAATGAAGGTTTCTGGCAGCGCGTAACGGTCACGCACAGACGCCAGCGTTGCCGCGTCGTGCAGCCGGCGAAATTGGGGCGCGGCCGCTTCATGGATTACGTGGACGCAGGCGGCGGGCACGCCCAGCACGCGCACGATGTCCGCTTTGGCGCTGGCGCTGACCGTGATGATGGCTTGCGCGCGGTGCGCCGATGGCTTGATCAACGGGCGCGCCATGAGCAAGCTGCGCGGCCGGTGATATCTTGGGAAAAAAAAGAGGGACATATCGTGCATGGTGACGATCAAACGTCCGTGAGCCGCCAGGGGCAGCAAGAAATTGGTAAAATGACACACATCGAGGTTCAGGCGACGCAGCCAGATTGGCAAGGCCGCCTGTAACCACAGCGGGCGCAGCGGCATGATGGGGCAGCGCGGGCCTTTGGCGCGCGCTCCGTCGCCATTGACCAGCTGCGCCAGCTGCGGCGACCGGCGGTTGCTTAACAGTTCATAGTGCCAGGGGTCCGTGCGTTGCAACAAGTGGGCCAGGAGGCGCGCCGAATAATAGCCAACTCCGGTCATCTGACCTTCCAACGTGGTCACATCATACCCGACGCGTATCAATGACTCGCTCCTCGCTGTGCGTTGTGCAGGCTGCCAGGCTGCCGATGACAATCCACCAGAGCAAATAGGTGGGTGTGAATTCCAAAAAATAATCGAAGAATCCGTGCACGAGAAAAACCATCATCGCGGCCGACAACCCCAGGAGCCAGTGCAGGCGCCAGGCCCGTGTGGCTGCTTCTCCATCCAGCCGCTGGCCGAGCAGGCTGCGCACGCGACGCCCCAGGTTGAGTAGGAGCCAGGCAAAACAGGCCGCTCCTGCCAGGCCCAGGGTGACCAGTATTTCCACATACAGGCTGTTGCTGTGCAGGACCGACGGCTGCCCGACAGGGTGCCAGTCCACGAGACCGAGCGCATCGCCCCACAAATAGCGGAAATTGTCCGGCCCCACGCCCAACCAGGGATGCTGACGCCAGAGAAGCCAGGCTGCGCGCCACAGCGTCAGGCGTTCAACCTGGGCGCGGCTCTGCGCGGCGGTCAAGGCGCTGGCGGGCAGCGGGGGAGGTTGCGGTTGCGCAGGCAGCGATGTCGCGCCGGCGATCACTTCGACTTGGCTGTGTCCCAGGGCCGCGCCGCGCGTCGAAAACCAGGCGACATGATTTTGCAGCAAATCCCAGGCCAGGACGTAACGCCCCGGTTGAGTCGGCGGCAAGACATAGGCCAACACCTGCGCTGACTCTGCGGGCGCCACGTTGTGCGGCAAGACCGTGCGATCGCCTTCGAACCAAACGATCATTTCTTCGCTGGCGTCCAGCCAATGGTAGCTAAGCAGAATTGGCTCAGGACCGCCTGCCTGCCAGAACAAACGTCCCCGGTTGGTAATGCGCACCGGCACCTGCGTCCGTTGGCCGGCGACGAGGGTCAGATGGGCCGGCGCCGCGTAATCGGCCAGCATGGCTCCGGTTTCCACTTCGTGTTGCAGCCGCGCCTGCTGTACCGGGTTGAGGGCAAGGTGGATGCCGGCCAGCAGCAAAACGATTATAACGCTGCTGCCCGCGGCCAGGGGCAAAGAGATTGCGCCGGCCTGAATAAGGCCGGGGTTGGGCTTAGGCAGACGCCGCTGCGCCCACCGGCTGGCGCCCAGCAGCAGTCCGCCGGTCAACAAAATGGCGAGCAGCCCGCCGCGGCTGGCTGTCAAAACCAACGCGCCGCTGATGCTGACGATGGCAAGGCCAATCATGATCTGGGTGCGGCGCAGGCGGGCCATCGGCCACAAGGTCATCAGCAGGACCAGGGCCACTTCCCAGTATTGGGCGGCGATGTTGGCGTAGCCAAACGAACCGCTGGCGCGGATGGCGCCAGCCACGCGCGTCGTCTGCAATTTGAACAGGCTCAACCACGAGGTCAGCGCCGCCGGCGCCAGGACTTCGGCGCAGCCCAGCGCCGCGGCCAACAGGGCGCCCAGCGCCAGCGCCCAGGCCAGCGCGCTCAGCCGCGCCTGGTGAAATCGGCGCCGTGCAGACGCGGCGCGGCGATGCGTAAGCAGATCGTACACTACCAGGCCCATGGCGACTCCCGCCAGGCTGCGCAGGGTAAACTTGAGCGCTGCGTCCCGTGCGACCGGCGCCAGCCAGGCGGAAAGGATCAGCGTCAACGCCCAGGCGAGCAGGGGCTGCCATAGCCAGGCCGGCCAGCGTGGGGCGCGCCGTGTCAACCCTAAGCTGAATATCCACAGGAGCACCGTCAAGGACGCTGCCAGCTCAAGATTGGTGAAGACCACGGGGCCGATTTGCGCCCACGGTTTCACCATTTCGAAGGGCAAGCTAAACGCCAGCCCCAACATGGCGAACCAGGTGAGGCGGTGAGTGATTGCTCTGAGACTCATCATGCCTAGCGCCAGCAGGGATAAAATTGCCGCGGCCAGTCGGCGCACGGGCGGCCCATTATAAGACGAGAAAGACAAAGTGTAAAACCTTGCGTTCTACTCGAATTTGTTGTATGATTCATGCGATTCGTGCTTGATTACACTAAATCAGCAACGCCCAATGCCTGGTTTTTGTCTTTCATCCCTCAAGACACCCAGGGCTTGTGTAAAGGCACATTCCCCCTGACACTTTTTCACACGTTCGACGTTCGTTTACCGCATCGTTTTTGTACATTCTTTTGATATTCACTGTGGAAAGGAGAATGTATCTATCCCGTAAATTCGTCGTTGCCGCTGTTATTGTTTTGGGGGCGCTGCTTTTACTATCTGCTTGCGCTGGTCCGTCAACCCCATGGGACCGGCGAGGCCGCCCAACACTTTATTTCACAACAAGTTGAGGAGTAACTGATGATAGATGACCAACGTTGGTCAAGCGCTGCGCGCGGGTTCAGTCTCAGCCTTTTTTGCGCCGCGGCGCTCTGGCTGGCTGCCCTGTCCTGGCCTGTGGCTTTAGCGCACGCTGCACCACCCTTGCAAGATGCAACTCCCACGCCTGTCGCCCCCGTTACGGCGAGTAATGAAGCTTGTCTCGCCTGTCATGCCAATGCCTCCACATTGAAATTACCGAGCGGCGAAGACTTGTATCTGGGTATTGACGCCGAGCACTATGCCCGTTCGGTTCACGGCAGCGGTGGTTATCTGTGCACCCAGTGCCATACGACCATTTCCAGCTATCCTCATCCCCCCTTGCAGGCGCAAAACCTGCGCGACGTGGCCATTCAGAATTATGAGTTGTGCAAGACCTGCCATGCCGACAAGTATGAACTGTCCATGGACAGTACGCATCAAAAGGCTTTGCGGGCTGGCAATCGTGAGGCCGCCGTCTGCTCTGACTGCCATGACCCCCATACGCAGGAACGGATTCTGGACCCGAAAACCAAACAGACCTTGCCGAGCGCCCATCTTCTCATTCCACAGACCTGCGCTCGCTGCCACAGCGCCATCTATGACCAATATAAGCAGAGTGTGCATGGCCTGGCTTTGGTAGATGAAAAGAACCCGGATGTCCCCACGTGCATTGACTGCCACGGCGTGCATAAAATTGCTGATCCCACGTCGGCGGCGTTTCGCTTGAATTCGCCTTCGATTTGCGCCAAATGCCATACGGACGCCGCCATGATGGCAAAATATGGCATTTCCACCGCGGTGTTGACGACCTATTTGGCCGACTTCCATGGCTCGACCGTGACGCTGTTCGAGAAACAAACGCCCGATCAAGTGACCAATAAGCCAGTTTGCATTGACTGTCATGGTTTTCATGACATCAAGAAGGCCAATGATCCAGAGAAGGGCTTGCAGGTGCGCCAAAACCTCCTGGTCAAGTGCCAGGGCTGTCACCCTGACGCCAACGCCAATTTCTCCGAAGCGTGGCTGAGTCACTATACCCCCAATCGTGAAAAATACCCGATTGTATACTATGTAAATCTGTTTTATCGGATCGTCATTCCGACCGTCATTGGCGGTATGGTTGTATTTGTGGCGGGAGACGCCGGACGGCGCTTGCTGAACAAACGGCGCCAGACGCGTCCCCCCACGTCTGCGGGAGAGAAAAAAGCATGACAGCCATCACCAAAACCTATCAGCGCTTTGCACTTTCCCAGCGTATCGAGCATTTTTTGATGCTGACCGCTTTCATTGTCCTTGCCCTGACCGGCCTGCCGCAGAAGTTCATCGGCCAGCCCTGGGCTGAGACCATGATTGGCCTCTTTGGCGGCATCGAGACGACCCGCATCATTCATCGCATCGCGGCCACCATTCTGATGTTGGAATCCATCTATCACCTGGTGGTTGTCATCTACAAGGTTTATGTGCGCCGCATCTCGATGACGATGCTGCCCGGAATGCAGGATGTGCGCGACTTTTGGGGCCTGGTTCTCTATCTCTTGGGGCGCCGCCCTGAACAGCCGGCCATGGGCCGCTATGCTTTTGATGAAAAGGTCGAGTATTGGTCACTGGTGTGGGGAACCTTGATCATGATTTTGACCGGCTTCATGCTCTGGAATCCGATTTCCACCACACGCTTTCTGCCTGGCGAAGCGATCCCCGCGGCGAAGGCCGCGCATGGCGGCGAGGCGCTGCTGGCGGTGCTGGCAATCGTTGTCTGGCACATGTACCACGTGCACCTGCGTAAGTTCAACAAGAGCATGTTCACCGGTGTGCTGACCGAAGCAGAGATGCTGCACGAGCACCCGCGTGAGCTGGCTGCGATCAAGATGGGCACAGCCACGCGCGCCGTGGATCCGGGGCTGATGCAGCGCCGACAACGACTGTTCTATCCGGCGGCCGCGGTTTTGACCGTCGCCCTGTTGCTTGGACTTTATCGCTTCGTCTCTTTTGAACAAACGGCCATCACCACCCTCCCCGTACGGGCCACCGTGGCTGTGTTTGTGCCCCAAACCCCGACGCCGCTTCCGACGCCGCTCCCGCCGACACCCACACCCGAGCCTGTTGCGCCGCCCGCAGCCGGCGCCATTACCTGGGATGGGTTCGTTGGCCCGCTTTTAGCGCAAAGATGCACCGCTTGTCACGGCGCCATTGGCAACCTGTCGTTGGCAAGTTATGCAGATGCTCAGAAAGGAGGAAAATCAGGGCCTATCTTCGTAGCAGGAAAATCAAGCGAAAGTCTGATTCTCAAGGTGCTGACCAGCGCGACCCATGCCATCAAGCTGAGCGACGACGAGCTGGCTCAGATCAAGGCATGGATAGATGCCGGCGCACCGGAGAAATAGTCAGGGTTCGCGGCGGTGTTTGCCGTTGGATCGCGCGCGGCGCCCACGTGCTATGACGGCAGTCATAGACGAGAACGGCAAGCGCTGATAGACTTGCATCTTGCCCAAGCATTTCTGTTTTGTTATGCCCGCTCGCCATGCGAAGGATTTGCCAGGTAGCCCCCTGGCCCTACTTGCTAATTCGTAACAGACGAGGAGCCTCGGCCACATCCGGATACCCGCGGCAGCGCCGCCACGGGAAGGATATTTACTGGAAAGGAAGGGTTCCTATGAAGGTAAGATACGGATTATTTGGTGTTCTTGTGCTCGCGGCCATTGCCCTGGTATTGGTCGCCTGTGCAGGAACGCCCCCACCACCGACAGCCGCGCCGGCGCCCACTCCGGTGCCCTGTCCCACGTGCGCCACGTGCCCAGAGCCAACGCAGTGCCCTGAAGCGAAGCCAGCCGTCGAAGTGCCATTCGAAGCGGCTTGGACCGGTTCACCGCACAATGACAAAACCGCGGAGGCGTTCAAGCATTGGGATACTGCCAACCCGGTCGAGGTTCCGACCACGTGCGCCAAGTGCCATAGCACGCCCGGTTATCTCGATTTCCTGGGCGCCGATGGCAGCGCCGCAGGCAAGGTTGACAAGGCCGCCCCCGTCGGCACCACCGTTCAGTGCGTTGCCTGCCACAACGATGTGACGATCAGTAAAACAAGCGTTGTCTTCCCGTCAGGTATCGAGATCAAGGACCTGGGTGGCGAGTCTCGTTGTATGGAATGTCACCAGGGCCGTGAGTCCAAGTTCAGCGTGGACAAGATGATCACCGACACCTTCAAGATCACGGACATGGATGCGATCGTCAAGCCGTTCGTGGATACGAAGGGCGTCACCCAGACCTTTGGCTTCCGCAATATCCACTACTTTGCGGCTGCGGCCACGCAGTACGGCACATTGGCCAAAGGCGGCTACGAATACGATGGCCAGGTGTACGATGGCAAGTTCCAGCATCCCGCCCCGTTCAATACCTGCAATGGCTGCCATAACCAGCACACCCTGCAGGTCAAAGTCGAGCAATGCGCGGATTGCCACAAGGGCGTGACCACGGTCGAAGACCTCGTCAACATCCGCATGAACGGCTCGCTGATGGACTATGACGGTGATGGCAACGCCAAAGAAGGCGTGTCGGCTGAAGTGGCCGGCTTGCAGGAGAAGCTCCTGACCGCTATTACGACGTACGGCAAGGAAGTCACAAAGGCTGATATTGGCTACGATGCGACAACCTACCCGTACTTCTTTGCAGATGCCAACGCCAACGGCAAGCTCGACACAGACGAGAAGTCCTACAGCACGTGGACCGCTCGCCTCTTGAGGGCCGCGTACAACTACCAGGTTGCCAGCAAGGATCCAGGCAAGTTTGCGCACAATGCCAAGTACATCATCCAGCTCATGTACGATTCGATCGCAGACCTGAATACCAAGCTGACGACGCCGGTGGACCTTTCCACGGCCTCCCGCAACGATGCCGGGCACTTCGACGGCACCGCGATGCCGTTCCGTGACTGGGATGCTGAGGGCATGGTGCCGGCAACCTGCGCGAAGTGCCACTCGGCTACCGGCCTGCCGCAGTTCCTGGCTAACGGCGGCACAGTGGCGATCACTGGCAATGGTACGATTGTGACCAGCGGTGTGACCGAGGCTGAGCCAACCAATGGCTTTGCCTGCAGCACCTGCCACGATGACCTGACCAAGTTCTCCGTGCGGGCAGTGACCAGCGTGCCTTTCCCCAGCGGCAAGAGCGTCACCTTCAGCACCGAGAAGGACGATAAGGGCAATCTCAAACCGGTGCCGGCCAACCTGTGTCTCGAGTGCCACCAGGGCCGCTCTTCGACCTCTTCGATGGACACCCGCCTCAAGGGTCTCGATAACGACAAGGTGCCTGAGAAGAAGCTGTCCTTCCAAAACGTGCACTATTTCGCAGCGGGCGCTTCCCTCTTCGGCAATGATGCGCAGGTTGCGTACCAGTATGCCGATAAGGAGTATGTCGGTCGCAATCTTCATGCGCCCAGCATGGACAACTGTACAGGGTGCCATAATACGCACGAGCTGGGACTCAACTTCGACAAATGCGTCACCTGTCATGCCGGCGTCAAGTCACCCCAGGATATTCGCCTTACCACCACCGACTTCGACGGCGATAAGGATGTGAAGGAAGGCATGGCGGGCGAGATCAAGACGATGGAAGAGAAGCTCCTGCTTGGGCTTCAAACGTACGCCAAGGATGTGTCCAAAGCGGCGATTGCCTATGATCCTAACGCCTATCCGTACTTCTACGCGGATGCCAACGCGAACGGTGCGGTTGACAAGGACGAAAAGGCTTACACCGATTGGACGCCGCGCCTGTTGCGCGCCGCCTACGATTACCAGTATGTCCAGAAGGATCCAGGCCTCTTTGCCCACAATGGCAAGTACGGCATTCAGATCCTGTACGATGCCCTGGAAGACTTGGGCAAGGGTGGGATTAAGGTGGATATGACCGGCATGACCCGGCCATAACCCTTACCTCCACTCGGCTTAGTTTATGTTTGCCCTGGCCGGGCGCTTGGCTTCCAACCCCTAGCGCCCGGCTTTTTCAACGATAGTAAACCGCCTGCTTACAGCTCGCTTGCTGCGACAAGTCCATCCAGAAGCTCGCTTCTTGGGAACAGGAATTGAGCCTTGCTGCGGACGCCGCGATTTGACAGGGGGAGCAGACATGGCTGCCATAGGCGGGCGTAGTTTCAAGAAGGCTCCGAGGAGGCAAGTATACTGATGAAACGTTTTGTTTCCTGGATAAGGTCCTTGCGTCGCCCCTGGCCGTGGATTGTCGGCGGGTTGCTTGTCACCTTACTTGTCCTTGCCACAATCACCGTAAGCGCAACCGCGTGGGAGTACACCAACAGTTCCCAGTTTTGCGGCACCACCTGTCATACGATGCCCCCTGAATATACCGCGTATCAGGTTTCCCCCCATGCACGCGTACCCTGTGTGGATTGTCATCTTGGACAAGACTCCATTCTGCTCACCGTGCCGCGCAAGGCCCGTGAGATCAGCCATGTGGTCAATGCGCTTACCAAGTCCTATGAGCCGCCGATTTACGTAAAAAACCTGCGGCCGGCTCGTGAGACCTGCGACAAGTGCCACAACCCAGAAAAACTCTCTTCTGATAGCTTTGTGGAAATCAAGCGTTTCGGTAGTGATGAAGCTAATACGCCGACGCGCAACTACATGATCATCAAAACCGGCGGTGGATCGCAGCGTCAGGGCTTGGGACGCGGCATTCACTGGCACATCGAAAATCAGGTCTACTTCTATACTGATGATCGTCTCAAACAGACCATCCCCTACATCAAGGAGGTTGGCTCGGATGGCAAAGTCACGGAGTTCTTCGATGTAGAAGCGGGTCTACCTCCCGATTTTGGCTCACAGATCGAGAGCCAATTGCACCGGATGGACTGCATTGATTGCCATACGCGTATTTCACACCTCTTCCGCTCGCCGAGCGATGCCATGGACAACGCATTGGCGAATGGCCTGGTTGATCGCAACATTCCATACATCAAGGATGTGAGCACGAAGGTATTGGACCAGGAATACCCCAGCATAGACGCTGGCTTGGGCGCGGTCGAGGGTATAGAAGGCTGGTACAAGGTCAACCAGCCTGACTACTATGCTGCCAACCCACAGACCGTTCAAGAGGCCGTCGTCGCCGTCAAGGGGGTCTTTAGTACGACGGTTTTCCCCAATCTGAAGGTCGGCTGGCAAACGCATCCCGACAACATCGGTCACCGTTTGTTCCCTGGCTGCTTCCGCTGCCATGATGGCAAGCACATATCGTCAGAGGGGCGGGCTATTCGCCTCGAATGTAATCTCTGCCATTCGATTCCTGAGGTTGTCGTGGGTGAAGGCCTGGCGCCGGTGCTCAGCGTGGACCAACCGGGTGAGCCGGACTCACATAAGGATTCCAATTGGATCGCCCGCCACCGTTTTGTGTTTGACGCTTCCTGCGCCGGTTGTCATAATGTCACCAACCCGGGCGGGATTGACAACAGTAGCTTTTGCGCCAACAGCGCCTGTCATGCCACCGAGTGGAAGTTTGTGGGTTTGAACGCTCCGGCCGTACGCAAACTGGTGGCGCCGCCGACGGTGCCTGGGGCCGACCAGCCGCGTCCGGTGCCGCACCCCATCAGTGAAAGCACCGATTGTCTGCGCTGCCACGGTCCCCAGTCCACGGTGCGTCCGTTCCCTGAAAACCATGCTTCTTTCGATCGTTCGATGTGCACGCAATGCCATCAGCCGGCCGCGGGCGATGTCAGCGCACAGCCGAATGAGCCGACGCCGGCCGCCGCGCCCATGATTCCCCATTCGCTCATCGGGCGACGCGATCAGTGCCTGTCTTGTCACGCGCAGGGCGGCTTCAAACCGTTTCCGGCTAATCACAAGGATCGTACCACCGATACGTGTCTGAATTGTCACAAGACCGCCAGTGACAGCGCGGCCACACCTCCCGCAGCCACGCCCACCGCGGAACCGACCGCCGTGCTCACCCCCACCACAGAACCGACCGCCGCGGTCACGCCAACCTCAGCGCCAACCGTCGCGGTCACCGCCGAGCCGACAAAATCGGCCGGCGAGACGCCGACGCCGGAACCAACCAAACCGGCAACCTCCGGCCCTCCCACTATTCCGCACACGCTCGAAGGGCGAGTGGGGCAGTGCCTGGTTTGTCATGCCACAGGCAGCGTCAAGCCGTTCCCTGAGGATCACGCGGGCCGCACGAATGATATGTGCTTGGCCTGCCACCAACCGGCCAGCTAGCATCCAGTCCACATCGCTGAGAATGGAGAGGTACGCAGAGGTTTTCTCTGCATCTGCGCTCCCCAGGGATGATTCCTGGGGGCGCATGTAAGGACCAATTCAGCACAAAGGCCTCGGAAGGTCACCTTCCGAGGCCTTGTGTTATGCTCGTGTCAGCGCCGATCGTTTCAGATCAAGCGCACCGCGGGCTCAGCAGCCGGGGAACTTGAACGCGCCGATGCGGGTCTGCCAGTTGTTGCCGGTGCTCACGTAGTACTCGGTCGTCATCCAGAAGGTGCAGTCATCCACGGGGTCAACCGACATGGATGAGTAGTCGCCCCAGCGGTTGTAGCCGCCCGACTGCGAGCCGGTACCGGCGATCAGGCTGGTCTCGGTCTGGCCCAGCGTGCCCAGGGCATCGCCTACCAGGCGTCCCGCATAGCGGATCGCTGGGAACATCGTTGAGCTGGAAACGCTGTAGCCGACGGCCATGTTGCCGAACTTATCAACCGCCAGGCTGGGCATCCAGCGGTAGCTGCTGTCAGGCGCATAGGTGCCCTGCTGGTAGACGCTCGGCGTAGCGCTCATATTGCGAATTTCGTACCAGCGAATGCCGGTGGAGCTGCCGGCAACGGCCGTGCGCGAAACCCACAAGGACTGCGTGCCACCCACGTTGCGATACCACAGCCAGGTCATCAAGCGATCACCCAGGGTGTCCAGGGTCTCGCTGCTGCTCTTCTGCGGCACGCTGCTCGAGGGTTTGGTGAACGAAGCCACAGAGAAACTGGTCGGGCCAGTGAAGGTCGAGGCCGATGGCGTTGTCCAGTTGACGGTGAATTTCCACAGCTTCATGCTGGTGGTTGACCCGTAGTCAGACAGGAAGTAGTTGGGGGTGCCAGCCGGCGGCGCAGAACCCTTGAAGGTCGATGGCAGCAGGCTGAAGTAAGATGTGCCGAGCGTAAAGGCCACTGAGCGCAGGGCTGCGCCGCTGATCAGGTCGTTACGATTGAGAGCCCACACCTTGGCGCCGCTGTAGGTGCGACCGCGCTTGAACATGTTGGCCGACATGTAGATACCATCCGACCAGACGCCCAGCTTGGGATAGTCGTTCATGCTCGCGCTGTCGGCCAGGAACCCATACAGCCACCAGCCCCCGCCCACCGGATCCGCCGTCTTCGAGACGGCAATACACTCGTAGTAAGGCGGGCTGCTCGGGCTGGCAAAGCCAAAGTCGGTAATGATCCAGCGGCCAGAGACCTGATCATAGAGCACTATCGGATCGCCGTAGTTGATGGTGTCGCACGTGGTACCGGCGGGGAAGAAGTTGTTAAACGTAAAGGCTGCCAGGCGGGCGCCGGTTGCCTTGTCAAAAATGCCAATCGACGTGTTAACGGCCTGGATGTAATGGTTCGGGCCGACGTCACCATGCGTGTCCGGTGGCCAGCCCCCGCCCCAATTTTGCAGGTCAAGGCCCGCGAACGAAGCCAGCGGTGCAGGGGCAGCCGCATCGCCGCCTGCGCCCTGGATCACCGGATCCTTGCCATCGCCCAACCCACCTGGATCGGGCGGCGAGCCCATCTCGCGCGCCGGGGCCTTTTCCTCTGGTCCAACCTGCGGCAGCGAGCGCACGTCGCCGTCGAACGAGATGGCTTCGACCGGCTTGCCGACAATCGGGCCAGAAATGGTATCGGTGAGCGGGCCGTCAACCAGGGCGACGGCATCGGCATCGGTGGTCGCACCTTCCAGGGCGGGTGCAGCCAATCGAGGATATTCAACGGCGGCAGGAGCACTCGGCCGCACAACAGCAATGGCCATCGTGGCCACGACCAGCAGAGCAAGCAGTGCGAAAGCGGTACGTTTAGACATAACCTTGATGATTCTCCTGATCTGGCAAAGCAATTAGGGATTGGAGCCAGCGTGCGCTGGCAAGAGTGCGAGCGCATGTGACAACCACGCTGAGTACAGCGATGCAAAACACAATGATCTCAGGCGCCCTAACAATCTTGAGGGTAACCCAGTTCCTCCTTTGTGTGCTTAACGCTCTGCGGGTCGAGCCGATAATCATGTAACTGCGGAGACGTGACTATAGATCACATAATCGAGATTGTCAATTTGACAGGAACGGCGGG
>DAISHS010000009.1:0-32867 GCA_036822415.1 Chloroflexota bacterium | reverse complement strand
GCCATGTTATTGGCAGAAACGCCCGATTTCGACAGCGCCCAGGGCTGCCGTCAGGGCCTGGCGCAGCGCGTCTGCGGAGAGGATGACCGTCACGCCGCGCTCGCCGGATCCGATCGAGACCTCTTCCGTTGCGAAGACGCTTTCGTCCACCAGAACCGGCAGCGGCACATTCAAGCCAAACGGCGACACCGCGCCAATCTCATAGCCGGTCACGGCCAGCACCTCATCGGGGCTGGCCATGGTCACGCGCGACAGACCCAGGTGACGGCGCAAGATCGGCCAGGAGACCTGCGCCGGCCCGGCCACAAGCACCATCGTGTAGCGGCCTTCACTGAGCCGGAACAAGATGCTGCGCACCACCTGCTCTGGCCGCTGATTGCGCTCTGCGGCCGCTTGCGCCAACGAATGAACCGGTCCGGAATGACGAAACACGCGGTGCGGAATGTTCAGCGCGGCAAGGGCGGCCGCAACGGGTGGTTGACTCATAGACACTCACCTCACCGAGTTCAGGCCAGCAACGTCAGCGGCGCCCTGGCGTCCAGGGACGCCGTGAGCACTGGCGCCGCAGAGTCGGCGCTGACCAGAACGCCCTGCATCGAGTACGCGCTGGCCCAGGTGATGCGCACTGTAGCCAGCTGGCCGCGCCAGTCGCCGGCGTCTTCGAAAAAGACCAGTTTGTTCTGACGCGAGCGGCCGCGCCATTTGCCTTTGTGTTGATCCTCCACCAGCACCTCGACCGTTTCACCCAGCAGGCGCCGATTCTTCTCGCCCTGGATGCGCTCCTGTAGCTCTTCCAACGCGTGCAGGCGGCGGTGCTTTTCGGCCTCAGGCACATCATCGGCCATCCGCCGCGCGCTGACCGTGCCAGGACGGGGGGAATAGCGCGCCAGGTGCGCCTTGTCCAGCTTCAATTCCGCCAGCAGGTCGTAGGTGTCCTGGAACTGCGCCTCGCTTTCGCCGGCAAAGCCGACGATGACATCCGTGTGGATCGCGGCGTTGGGAAGGCGCGCGCGGATGCGCTGAATGAGGGCGCGATAGTCAGCCACGGTATAGCCGCGTTTCATCGTCGCTAACACCTCATCATTGCCGGCCTGGCAGGGCACCTCGATGTGCTCCATCACCTTCGGCAGATCGCGCACGGCATCGAGGATACGATCGCTCATGTAATTGGGATGGCTGGTCAGAAAGCGGATGCGCAGCAAGCCCTCGACCTCGTGCACGGCGTGGAGCAAATCGGCCAGGTCAGGCGCATCGGTTGCGGAACGCGTATCATAGCCGTAGCGATCTACAATCTGGCCGAGCAGCGTGACTTCGCGCACACCCTGGGCCACCAGGCCGCGCACCTCATCCACAATCTCGTGAATGGGGCGGCTGCGCTCGATGCCGCGGCGGAAGGGGATAATGCAGAAGGTGCAGGCGTGCGAGCAGCCGTAAACGATGGGAACATGAGCGGCAATCGGCGCGGCGCCGTGCAAAGAGATGTGCTTGACGCTTTGCCAGCGCGGCAGCGCGGCGGCTTCATCTTCATCCTGTTCATCCTGCAGGCGATAACGGCGGGCCAGCTGCCCGGCCTCCAGCGCGGCCAGTTCGTCCGCCAGCATTTGATTGCGCAAATGCTCCACCAACGGCTGCGGGTCCGAGGGCGCCAGCAAGACATCTACATGCGGAAAACGTTTGAGCAGCTCAGGCGCGGGTTTGACGCCAACCAGGCACCCCATCAGGGCAATGGTGGCATCCGGGCGCCTCTTCTTCAGCGGCTTCCAGGCCCACAGTTTGCCGACGGCCTTCTCTTCGGCGCTGTCGCGCACCACGCAGGTGTTGATAACAAGGACATCGGCGCTGTCCTCCTGATCGGTGGGGACGTAGCCCAGGCGGTCAAGCTCGGCCGCCACGTGGCCGCTATCGGCCACGTTCATCTGGCAACCGAACGTGTGAATATGGTAAGTTTTGGACATTGGTTCCTCCCATGGTGGCCGGCGTGCAACCGGGCAGGGAAATGCGCGATCAAGCCGACCGCGGTGGGGGGGATGGTGGGGGTGAAGATTGTAGCAGGCCGCGCACCTTTATCAAAATGCGGCGCGTTCACATTTCTATCATCAGTTTGCTTGACAACATAGCTCATTTATGATACAAAACCCTCTCCCAATTTCCAGGACACCTAAGCGCACGCCAGTCTTATCATCCTTTCAAACCCCGCTTGGTGCCTCCTTTTTTGTGCTAATTCACATTGCCCCCTACTCTCGTGAGCTAAATGCAAGGACAAGGAGCCATTCTTTAATGTACAACAGGTTGACTTCGCGAATTGGCCGCATGAGTCTGATCGGTGTTGTTCTGCTGGTACTAGGCCTGCTGGTCTACCAGCAGCGGTCGGGGGCGGAGGCCGCCGCGGCGACGCGGGTGGAACAGGCCTGGAACAACATCCGGCTCAGCGCCAGCTATGCCTTCTCGGGCGACACCGTAATCAAGACCATCCCCTTGCCCACGGTTGGCAATATCGGTCGCTTCAGCAAGACCGACAGCCTCTATCTGGAAGGAACCAACGACCTGCGCCACAACAGCTTACAGTTGGCGTTGTGGGGCGGCGCAGTCAGCGCAGCCGACCGTAATGCAGCGTACCAGATACAGATCAAGGATGGCAAGAGTCAGACGCGCGCGGCAGATGGGGAATGGAAAGCGAGCGACTCGAGCGACATCATGTTTGCGCCGGAGGGGGATTTCCTGGCTTTCCTCGACTTTGGCAAAGATATCGTCTTTATCGGCGACGACATGGTTGGTCGGCAGCAGGTCGCCAAATACAGCTTTACCATTGACGGCCAGGCCTATGCCGACCGGATGCGCCAAATCACGCAGAAGCGGTTAGTAGCGGAAGGGACGCTACCGCGCGATGTCGCCATGCAGGCGCCCGCGCATCTGGCGCAGATGACAGGCCAGGGCGAGCTATGGGTGGATGCCCGCGGCCTCCCGCTGCGCGAAATCATCCGCCTGCAGATCCCAGCCGCAGCCGGCGCGGATTACCGCACCGAGGCCGAGCTGACCGTGCATTTCACCAACGTCGAGGGCGCGCAGGTGAAGGGCGGCTGGGGGCAAACCCTGGCCAGGGCTGGCCTGGCGATCAAGCGCCTCGATCTGCCGTCGCCGGCGCAAGCGGTTGGCAACCTGGGGTTGGTGGCGGCCACCCTGCTGCTGGCGCTGTTGGTAGCGCAGCCCAAGCGGCGCACCCTGGTGGCGGTACATGTCGCAGTGGTGGCGATCATGATCGTAGGTCCCCTGGCGCGGACGGGCGTTGTCAGTGCGGAGAGCGACAAAATCGCCGCGTACCAGGCGCAGGTTGAGCAGACCGCGGCCGAGACGGCCAACGCCAGCGCGGCGAGCGTCTCCCAAGCAAACGTCCCGCAGCCCTTGGTTCCGCTGGAGTCGTTGCACCTAAGCAGCAGCCATAGCAGCGCGGATTCGGACAACGACGGCCTGACCGACGAGATCGAAGACCGCATCGGCACCAACCCGCTCAACAGTGACACTGACTTCGACGGCGTCACCGACTACGACGAAGTTGCCGGCTTCGTGGTCGGCGGCCAGCACTGGTATGGCAACCCGATGTGGCCCGATACCAATAAAGACGGCATCATTGACAGCCTCGAGTGGAACCTCACTACGCCTGATCGCGATGGCGACGGCACGCCCGATCTGTACGACTTCGATGACGACGGCGACGGCGTACCCGACGACAGCGACATCTCTCGCCTGACCACCAGCAAGGACAACGCCGGCAACCTGGTCGCGTTCAACCAAGCCAATCCACTCAATCTGACCATCAGCGGTCTTCAGGCGAACCGTTACACCTACGTCAGTATGCAACTGCGTCCCACCCAAGCGGACCACTTGTGGTACGCCTTCAACGTCCTGAACTGGCCCAAAGATGAAAAGGGCAACATGCAGGACTGGGACAACAAGACGCTCTTCGATTACTGCGTCGCCACTGGCGGCAGCAACTGCAACATGACACCCGACGCCAACGGCGATCTCAAGCTGGTGCCGATGCTGGAAGTGCAACTCAACGACCTGAGCAGCCTGCCGCGTACGACCGGCGGCGCGCTGGACACGCAACTGCTGGCAAAATACAACATCAGCGTCCAGCCGGCCGGCAACGGCGGCTACTACGTGTATGTGCCGCTCAACCTGGTCGAAGACAAGACCACCGGGCAGAAGGTCGCGTTTAGCGCGCAATTGCTCTACCAGACCGGCGCGACCTGGCAGCCGCAGCAGGTGCGCCTGAGCTGGGCGGTTCAGGCGCTCAATGAGCAGTACGCCAATCCAGACGCGTACGCCGCGGTCACAAACAAGATCGCCGGCAATAGGCTGACGATCCTACACGCGTATTACGACGATTTCTATTTGACGGGCCTCAACGTCCGTGAGGATCGCGGCGTCGAGATGGCGATCGTCTACGAAGACCCGGCCACTGATCCCGATGTGGCCGAGGACGACGCGCTCGTGCAGATGATGAGCGGCTTGGACCGCAGCTTCCTGATCAACCGTGACTGCGATCTGACCGACAACCAGGGCTACTGCATCGGCAACGGCCAGCGCGACATCACCATCCCCGTGATTAAGCAGCGATGGGACCATTTGAGCAACAGCGGCGCCACCATAGGACAGCGTTGGGGCATCGCGCAAAACCGGCTGCGCGTGGAAACGCACAGCTTTACTCACGAGGACGAGGCAACGATGATAGCCGGCGGCCAGTTAGCCCCGGCGATCCTCAACAGCCATTTCAGCGGCACGGCCGCCACCAAGCCATCGCTGCTGTTCGTGCGCGAAGCGCGCTTCCGCGCCAGCAACATAGACATGCGCGCTGGCAGCAACAGCAACATCGCCTGGACCGGTCGCAATGTCCAGGTCAATCTGACCGATGTTCCCGAAATGATCACTGGCGGCTACACGTTGGCTCCCTACCGCTACGTCAGCAATGGCTGGGCGCGCCAGACCCCTCGGGAATATCTGGCGGAACTTGAAAACCGCTACCCGCTCACCGACAGCAACCCTGGGTCCACGTCGGCCGTGCCATTGGCAGAGCAGTCCGCAGTCGTCATTGTCACGACGAATGGGACCGCCAGTTCGGAGCAAGTGCTGTCGCAGAACGGCGCCAGCGGACTTTCCTCGGCGCTGACTTCGAACGGCGCGATCCGCATGCAGGCCGCCGATATCAGGGATGAGGATCTGCGCCGCATCTATGAGCAGGCGCTGGCATCAGCTGGCCGAGCCGTGCCCTACCTGGCAATGCAAACGCTGTTGAAGAGCACCGGCTTGACCGACGCCGCGTGGCGGAAATTGAGCGCCTCTATTCTAAACACGTACCAAATTGTCAACAACTTTGGATACTCCGCAAGCCAGGCACAGCAGTTGAAGCTCAAGCTCGAGACGCAACGAGCTTTTTCACAGGTCTCCATCGGGGAGACAGCCCGTTACCGGCAGGCTCTGGTGGGTCCCATGCTGGTCTTTACCGCGCTCGGCTTTGCCTTGACCAATGTCAAGGGCGGTCAGACGGCCGGTCAGATCATGCTGGCGTCACTGATCGCCATCAACAACACGATTGAGGCCCTGGCGCAATACCGAACTGTCATGGCCACCGTTAAGTCATTGCCCTTGAGCAATAGCATCAAGGGCCTTGAATCGTTCGTCTTGGGCTTCCGCCATTCACTCAGTTCGAGTGTGGCCAAGGCCGGCGCAGTTGGCGCGGCCATCGGGGGCGTCGCCACCTGGGCGTTCTTCTTCGCCGCGTGGGGCAAGGGCGGCCTCTCCACCGACAGCGTCGAGTTCAACAATCTGCTCGCCGGCGCAGTCGCCGCCACGCTGATGATTATCCTGACCTTCTTCATCTCGCTCTCGGTCGTCGGAGCCATTTTGCTTGCTGTCTTTGCGGTGTTTGACCTGATCGCATTGATCATTTGCAAGGCGGGCGTCAAGGCGGCGTGCAGCCTGGGCATCACCGAGGCGATCACCAAGCTGATCACCGAATGGATTTATACTGGCGGTGTCATGATTGACACCAAGGCCGATCCGTCCATCACCAACATCGAAGATGCCCAACTGCGCCTGACCAGCCCGGAGCGCGGGTTGGTTGTCGGCAACAGCGTGCGCTTTGTCGTTGATCTGTGGACCTATGTGCGTCACGCCGCGCCGGAACCGGGCATTGTCTACCACTACCCCGAGTTCTTCACCGCCGAAGATCTGCGCTCCACCACCGTGAGCTACGCGCTCGAGAACGCCGAGCGCAAGTTGAAGCCCGAACTGAACCAGACCAGTTGGGCAGACGTGATCGGTTATAGCTGGGTGGAGGCCGAAGTGCCGTCGCCCGTCGTCGGCTGGCTCGTACCAACTACCAAGAGCAAAAATCTCTACCAGGGCGCGCGCAACGACCGGCTGACTTCTGGGGTCTACCCGTTCGACAGCGCCAAGATCAACCAGGCTTTCCCGCTCTTCCTCAACACTGGCCTGGCCCTGCCGCGCTACGACTGCTGGTTCCAGGTCTGTGTCCACAAAGCGGCCAAATCGTCCGTCAGCACCGACCTGGGCAAGCAGTTCATTCTCGACATTCTGCCCGCCACGCTGGACGAGTTCGTCAACTGGAGCCAACTTGGGCCGCAGATGGACCGCGACGGCGACGGCGTGTCGGTCGGGATTGACCCCAACGACGCCAAATGGGACACCGACGGAGATGGCCTTCCGGACGGCGTGGAGCTGAAAAAAGCTTCAATCCGCGCGTCGCAGATGCCGACGGCGACGGTTTGAACGATGCCGCGGAACTGCGTTACGGGACCAATGCTGCCGCTGCCGACACCGACGGCGATGGCATCTCCGATTTCGACGAGGTCGTCGGCTACATGCTGACGTTCAACGCCCGCAGCGTGCACGTTACGAGCGACCCCACTCTGCGTGACAGCGACATGGACGGGATCAGCGACGGCGCCGAGCGCCGTCTGAATGGCATTGACCCGGTGCGCTATCCCTTCCATCCACAGGTCTTCAACGAACCGCCAGTCCGCATCTACAGCCAGATGGACGATCTTGACCGCGTGTTGGCCATCGGCGCGACCACCACCGTGACCACGACGGTCTTCAACGGCACGGCCGTGGAAACCGCCTTGGCGGCCAGCGGCCGTTTCAGCGTCACCCTACCTGCCCTGCTGGGCGGCGCCAGCCAGACCCGCAACTTCACCTTGCTGCCCACCGTCAGCAGCAGCATCGTGCTGCCCGCCACAGCCGGTGGCACGACCAGCAGCCTTGTTGCCATCAACAGCCGCTCCGCGGCTGACCTGATCCCGGTGGGTAGTGCGCCATCAGGGCCGCCCGACGACATCATCCTGGACAACCCGCTCCCGGTGACCATTGACGCCGACCCGCCGAACGCGCCTGAGCTGACGTTGGGTCAATTCGTTCAGCCTGGCAACACCGTGATAATCGGTGGCGTAGCCAGCGACCCGACTTCCTATGTAGATCGGGTAGAGGTCAGCGTCAACGGTGGGCCGTTCGCGCTGGCGACCGGGGCTTCGCTGTGGGCCTTCCCCGTGGACATTCCCAACCAGCCCAGCGGCGCGGTGCCCATCGTGGTGCGCGCAACGGACGCGGTCGGCTATACCAACTCGGCCAACTTCGCCCTAACCATTGACAGCGTCTCCCCAAATCTAACGCTTGACCTGTCCGCTGGCAGCCTGCGTCAGGTGCGGCGCAACGCAGCAGGAGCCTGGACGCTGCGGCTCAGCGGCGCGGTCACGGACGCACTAGCCGGCGTTGACTCGCTCACCTTCCAGGTTGGGACCAGCGCCAATGTGGTGATCACGCCGACGGGCGTCCTGACGACCGGCATCGCGACCGACGGCAGTTGGCTACTGGACTACCCGTTCAGCGATCCGGCCTTCAATCTCGATCCGCGGCCCACTGGCCCCATCACCCTGACGATCACAGCCCGCGACATAGCCCAACCGGATGGCAACTCGACGACTCAGGTCATTCCCTTTGTCATTGACATGACGCCGCCCGCTGTCAAACTGCTCTCCCACCAGAACGAGCGCCTGCTGACCGACGGCGCGGTGATCACTGGCACGGTGAGCGATGCGTATGCGGCCGTCGCCAGCGTTGACTACGCGTTCGTGGATGCCGCCACTGCGCTGACCGCCGGGAGCGCCTTGCTCAACCTGCCACTCAACGACCTGCCGGAGACCGTACTTTTCAACAATCAGGGCGCCGATCCCGTGCGCATCTACTGCCTGGACGAAAGCTGTCCCACCAGCGGTGAGGGCGGCGAGGACGGCACGGCCGTGCGGTTCGACGGCGTGAACGACCTGCTGCGCACCTTCGAGCCGTTGAACCTGCCGGAGAGCGGCCTGACTACCTCGCTCTGGTTCCGCACGAACTGCGCCAACTGCGGCTTGTTCAGCGTGACCCAGGGGGCGTACCCCGCGGTCACCCAACATGATCGGGACCTGTTCCTAGATGCCGGCAAAGTGTGTTCCTCCGTCCTGATCGGCGGCACAAACACCCGGGAAGTGCGCTGTACCGTGGCCAATGACTATGCCGACGACCAGTGGCACCAGGTAGTTCACAGCCTGGGCGCCAGCGGCAACGCGCTTTACATGGACGGCAAGCTGGCGGTTAGCAGCCCCACCAGCGCCTCCACCTTCAGCGCCCAGAACGGCGCGCTCGTCGGCTACACCTCGGCCGCGGCATCTCCGTTCCTCAACGGTCGGCTGGACAACGTCGTCGTTTACGGCAGCGCTCTATCCGCCAAGGCTGTGGCCGCTCTCTATCGTCAGTGGCGACCGGCGAACCTCAGCGGCGGCCAATGGTCCTTCACTGTCCCCACCGGCATCGAGGGCTATTACCAGATTGACATGCGGGCCGCCGACAGCCTGGGCAACCGCGTCGAAAACCGCGGCGACTGGCCCCAGTTCCGCGGCCCCGTGGACACCCAATTCCCCTCCTTCGACGTGACGGCCAGTTATCGCGGCAGCGGCAGCGCGGCGCAGACCGTCTACAGCGCCAACGTGCGCGACTATAATCTGACCACGGAGAACTACGACTTCGTTTGCACCCTGGCCGGCGACCAGCTGCGCTATAACACAGAGGCTTTTGACCTGGGGTTGACCAACCAGCCCAGCACCCAACTCGCCGGTATCGTCGCGCAATGCACCGCGACCGGCTTCCAGACCAGCCTGGTTGCGGCCAGCGCCTGCGACACGGTCGGCCACTGCGGCGCGGCCGTGCCGCCCCAAGCCGTGGCCTACATTGGCACTACCAACAACCGCGTCCAGCCCGCTGGCAGCCTGCCCAACGCCATCGAGCGGGCCAACCTGAGCGACCCCGGCCAACGGGCGCGCCTGCTCGAACGGCCAGGCAAGGTCGTCCTCGACATCGCCGTGGACGAGGGCCACGGCAAGCTCTACTGGGCCGAGATGCTGCAGGGCGACTACGCCCAGCCAGCCGGCGTGTGGCGCGCTAACCTGGATGGCAGTAATCCACAACAACTGGTCAGCGGCCTGACCGCCTATGGCGCGGAGGCCCTGCAGATCGCCCTCGACCCGGTCGGAAACAAGCTCTACTGGACCAAGGGCCATGAGCTGTGGTGGGCCAACCTGGACGGCAGCCTGCCCCAGGTCATTTACAGCATTCCGCCGGACCCGCGCTATATCGGCGGCGGGCTGCAGTTGATGCAGATTGGCGATGTGGTCGTAGACCAGGCGAATGGCCGCCTTTACTTCAGCGAGCGCCGCCAGCGGGGTGACCTGGCTGGCTACAACGCCGGCATCCGCAACTTCGGCCGCACCGACAAGCACACGCTGATCGTTCAGACCAACCTGAATGGCGCGAACCCAACATTCTTTGCTGGCGCCGGCCCGAGCTGCACCTACGCCGACTTCTACCAGAACCTGGGGAGTGGCGTTGGCCCCGGGGCGGATCCGACTTTCTGTTTGACCTCCGGCGCGGACGGCTTCGACGTCGAAGCGTTAGCCCTCAGCAATGGCACGCTCTACTGGAGCGCAATTGACAACAACGGCGTCAGCTCTGGCGTCTACGGCCGCACGCCCGGCCAGCCCATCTTCAGCGTGGCGCCACTGGACATGCCGGGCAACGCCAACGGCCTGCGCACCAACCCGCTACCGCAACTGCACGTGGATGACACCTCGTCCGGCGTCTTCGCCATGCTGGGCGCCGATATCGCGCGCGGCGAGCGGGGCGGCGAGTTCACCGTCTTCACCACCTTTGTGGACAACACGCCGCCTGCGCCCGGCAACACCCGACGCAGCAGCAGCACCCTCTCGGCCATGACGATCGTCAAGACCAGCCAGGATACGCAGACCGACACCGATCTGGCCGTCGGCATCACGTCGCCGGCGCTGGTCATCGTCAACGGCCAGACCGCACGCTATGACATCACGCTGCGCAATGAGGCGGCGCTGGCGGCCGCGGACACCGTCCTGACATTGACTCTGCCAGACGGCGCTAGCTTTGCCGACGCCAGCCGCGCCTGCATAGACGGCGGCGCGATGGTGACCTGCAACTTCGGCCGCTTCCCAGCCCTGGGGCAGCAAAGCGTGGCTATCAGCATGACCATCGCCACGAGCACGGTGCGCGACCTGACGGCAACCGTCAGCGTCGCTTCCAGCACCGCCGAGCGCACGCCAGAGAACAACGTCGCCAGCCACAGCCGCATCACGGCCGCGCCGACGCTGGCCGCGCTTCCCGGCATCCCGTACATCTACTACGGCGAGGTGACCCGCCTGACCCGTGTGCCGTTGTTTGGCGCATACACGGCCGAGCCGCTCTTCATGGACCCACCCATCAGCGGCAAGGTGCTGGCCTCGGACCTGGCCCGCAACAAACTCTTCATCGTCACAGCGATGGACAAGCTCATCGCCGTTAACCCGGACGGCAGCGGCCGGGTCGAACTGGCCGACACCAACGCGGTGGGCCTATCCACTGACGGCCGCAACCGGGTGGCCGTGGACGAAACCACCGGCCGCGTCTATTGGTCGGAGATCAAGACCCTCTACCTGACCGATATCAAGAGCGCGAACCCGAATGGCAGCGACGTGCAGACCGTGGTCAGCAATGTACGCAACCAACGCGGGCTGCTGGTGGATTCGGTGCGCCGCAAGCTGCTTTGGGTGGGCGCCGATACCTGGCTGCGTCAGGAGCTGATCTTCAGCAGCAGCCTGGACGGCAGCGGCGTGGAGGTGGTCTATGCCGCGCCCGAAGGCGCCCAGATTCGCGAGTTGGCCCTTAACCCGTACAGCCAGAAGCTCTACTGGCTCGACCCGACCATGGAGGGTGGTTCGCTCTTGTGGGCCGACTCCGACGGCAACCGCGTGGCAACGCTGGCCACCGGGCTTGGCAGCATTGCGCGCGGCCTGATCGTGCGACCCTTCGAAGATGCGCTCTACTACGTCAGCGGTAACAGCCTGGTGCGCGCCCGGCTGGATGGCGCCAACGCGGAGTCCCTGGCCGACCTGAGCCAGCGGGCCTACACCGGGCTGATGCTGCCGGTCAACGCGGTCAGCTTCTCGCCGACCTACATCGTCCGGCCGGCCGGCAACCTGGCGTTCGTGATCGCCTCGCCCTTTGGCGCGCCGCCGTGCGTGCTGAACGACAGCTTCGAGCCGAATAACAGCGCAGCCGCCGCCAGGCAGGTTGCCGTAGGCAGTGCGACCGGCGCGCTCTGCACCACCGACGCCGCGCTGCCCCAGGACATTGATTACTTCAAGATCACCGTGCCCAACGGCAAGCAGCTTGACCTCACTCTGAGCAACCTGCCTGCCGACTACGGGCTTTATGTGCAGCGAGCCGGTCTGACGCTGGCCACCAGCCTGAACCCCGGCCCGGCCAACGAGACGATTGCCCTGCCCAACTACGATGGTGACGGCGAGTATATCATCGTCGTCTTCACCAGCGCGCCGGTCAACAACCCGTCGCCCTACACGCTGGCCGTGGGCCTGAGCGACGCGCCGCCGTCCACCAACTTCAGCAACGCCCAGTGTCTGTCGGTGGATCCGTTGGACGCGCCTGGGCTGGCAGGCAACCAATCGCAGGCCAACGCGACGCCGCTCACGATCGGCAGCCCGACCACCGGCGCGCTGTGCTACCAGAACGACGTTGATTTCTACGCTTTCAACGCCGTGGCCGGCCAGCGGCTGAACCTCGACCTGCCGGTGCGCCCGGCCAACTACGAACTGCACGTCTACCGGCCCGACGGGACCTTCTTCAACGCCTATAGCGCGGGTGGCGTCTGGAGCTACCCGACGCAGGTGATCATTGACGCCACCGGCGCGTGGGCCGTCGCGGTGCGCACGCCCAACCTGACGCCGACCATGAGCACCTACCAACTGCTGGTCACCGACGGCACGTGCAGCGCCAACGACAGTTGGGAGCCAAACAATACGACGACGCAGGCGGCCGCGCTTGGCGCGCCCGGCCGCGTCAACGCCACGTTGTGTTCGGCCAACGATGTGGACGCCTACAGCTTCAGCGCCGCGGCCGGCCAGCGGCTGACCGTCAACTATCCGGCGAGCGCGGCCGGCGCAACGCTGCGCCTGCTGGATGCCAACGAGACGGAGCTGGGCCGCGTCCAGCCCGGCGCCCAGGGCAACTTCACCCTGGCGGCCAGCGGGACTTATACCCTGGTTGCCGCCAACAACAGCCTGGTCGGCAGCGACGTGGCCTACATGTTCCAGTGGCTTCTGAACGCGCCGCAGAGCGCGCCGGACCAGCAATACGTCTACTACAGCAACGGACCGCTGGGCCAGCTCTACCGCGTGGCGCTCAGCCCCGATCATACCACAGAGCCGCTCTTTCTGGCCCCTGCGCAGAACACCAGCGGTCTAGCCCTCGCGGCCGACGGCGTGCGCAACTTGCTCTACAGCTACGACCCGCTGATCGGCGGCGACGGCCAAATCATGCGCAACAACACCCTACCCTTCGACGGCAGCGGCTTCACCACCGTCGTGCCCGCGCCCAACCCCGACGGCGTGGCAAACCCGCCGGTGGCGATCGCCGTGGACGAGCTGACCGGCCGCATCTACTGGGTGCAGCCGCAGGGCGGCAGCGCCAGCCTCGGCAGCACCATCCGCAGCGCCAATGGCGACGGCACGGACAACGTGCAGGTCGTCGGCAGCGGCATCTCCCGCACCAGCCTTGTGGTAGACTCCGTGCGCGGCCTGCTCTACTGGACCGAGAACGGTGCGATCAAGCGCAGCAACTTGGACGGCGCCGACGTGACCGAAATCCGCGCCGCGGTCGGCGGCCAGACGCCCACGGATTTGGCGCTGGATCCCTTTGCCCAGCGGCTTTATTGGCTCGACACGGGTCGCTCGGCCATCGTGCGGGTCAACGCCGACGGCAGCGGCGAGACGCTGCCGGTCACGGGCCTGGCTGGCGGCGCGCGCGGCGTCGCCGTGCAGCCGCTGCAGGATGCGCTGTTCTACAGCAGCAGCGGCGTCATGCGGCGGGCCGCGCTGGGCGGCAGTAATCCGGTGACGATTGCGACGCTGTCCGGCGCGTATGCCGGCCCGAGCAACCTCAATCCCAATGCCTTCCCGCAGGTTATCATCGAGCCGCCGCAGTCGCCGCTGGCCATCGGCAGTGGGACGCCGTTGATCAGCCCATGCGCGCTGGCCGACAGCTACGAGCCTAACAACGACATCCCCGGCGCCACGCCGCTGACAGTCGCCCCACCGGCGGAGGTGCGCGGCGCGCTGTGCAATAGCGTGCTCAACCAGCCGGCCGACCTGGACTACTACCGCGTGACGGTCGCCGACCGCAAGACGCTCAGCGCGGCGCTCAGCGAGCTACCCGCCAACTACCGCGTCATCATCCAGTCGCCCGCGGGCGTCACCCTGGCCTTCAGCGACAACGACGGCCTGGCTGACGAATTCGCCGAGGTCAGCAACACCAGCGGCGCGCCGGTTGACTTCATCGTCCTGGTGATGGGCTACGGCTTCCAAAACACCAATCAGTACAAACTGGCGCTGGCGTTGGGCGATGTGCCGCCGCCACCCGACCCCGACAACGACGAGTGCGGCTTCGTGGACATCTACGATGCGCCGGGGGTGGGCAACGGTACGCTCGCCACGGCAACGAATCTCACCCTGAACGCATCGATGGCGGCCGCACTGTGTTACAGCAACGACGTGGACATGTACGCCTTCAACGGCCTCAACGGCCAGACGCTGACCTTCGACCTTCCGATCCGGCCGGCCGATTACACGCTAACGCTCTACAATCCCAACGGCGATACCTGGGCGACGCCCACCTATGGCGGCAGCGTCACGCTCGACGCCAGCGGCCGCTGGACGGTGGCCGTCTCCCAGCCCGCTCTCACTCCGACCGTCCAGCAGTATCAGCTACTGGTGACAGACCAGAACTGCGTGGCCAGCGACGCCAACGAACCGAACAACAGCGCCGCCTTCGCCACCGTCCTGACCAACGGCAGCCGTGTGCGCGCCACCTTGTGCAGCGCGGCTGACGTGGATCTGTATGCGGTCAGTGCAACCGCCGGCCAAGTGCTCACGCTCAACTATCCGGTCAACGCCAGCGGCGCGGTCGCCCGTGTCGTGCCGGCGAGCGGCGGCGGCGACCTGGGCCAGGTGACGGCCGGCAGCCAGGGCATCTTCACGATCCCGGCCAGCGGCGACTACCGCGTCGTCGTTGAACACAACGCGCTGGCCGGCGCGGCCGTGCCTTACCAGTTCGAGCTGCTGCTGGGCAGCCCGACCCCGCCGCCCGACGGTTCGCCCTACATCTACTACAGCCGCGCCAGCGACCTGATTCGCGCGGCGGTCGTCACCGGCACGGTCGAGCCGCTCCTGCTGCCCGACGGCTTCGGCGGCGGCCCGGTGCTGGCGTCGGACACTGTGCGCGGCAAGCTCTACATCCTCGACAACTTCGAGCGCGTCGTGCGGGTCAACCCGGACGGCAGCAGCCCGCAGGTGGTGGTGGCCGACACCGGCCCCGGCGTGCTGCGCTTCACCGAATCGCTGGCCGTGGACGAGCGCAGCGGCCGCATCTACTGGGCGCAGGCGACCTTCGGCGTCGTCAGCGACATCAAGAGCGCCAACGGCGACGGCTCGGACGTGCAAACCATCGTGACCAACGTCGCCGCCGACCACGGCCTCGCCGTTGACCCGGTGGGCGGCCGGCTCTACTGGGCGCAAACCTCGCTCTACAACAGCGCGGTCGTTGACCACATTCGCCGCAGCAACCTGGACGGTACGGGCGTGGAGGTGGTCTACGCCGCGCCGGAAGGCCGCCAGATTCGCGAGCTGACCGTGGACCCCTTTGCCCAGACGATCTACTGGCGCGACCCAACGCAGAGCCTGCTGTTGCGCGCGGCGGCGGACGGCAGCGGCAGCGTGGCCACGGTCGCCACGGTCAGCAATGCGCGCGGCTTCGCGGCGCGCCCGCTGCTGGGCGAGTTGTACTACACGGCGGGCAGCCAACTGGTGCGCGCCGCGCTGGACGGCAGCAGCCCGGCCGCGCTGGCCACGCTGGATGGCGCGTACAACGGCGTCAGCAATCTGAACCCCGGCGCCTTCTATCCGACGATTATCACCCCGCCCGGCTCGAACCTGGCGCTGAGTTACAGCGCGCCTTTCGCCCAGCCGTGCAGCGCCGTGGACGGCTACGAGCCGAATAACACGCTGACGACCGCGGCCGGGATCACGCCCGGAACGCTCAGCGCCGCGTTGTGCTCGCCTGACCTGGCTACGGTGGATGATTACGACTACTACCAATTGACCGTGGCCGACGGCAAGCAAATCACCGTCACGCTGACCGACCTGCCGCAGGACTACAGCCTAGTGCTGTTCGCGGGCGGAGTCGGCGTGGGCTGGAGCTACGAGCCGGGCACAGCCGACGAAGTGCTGACTCACGTCAACCGCACGGGCGCCGCGGTGGTCTACGCGATCATGGTGGGCCGCTTCCCCGATTTCTACGATAGCCGCCTGCCCTACACCCTGCACGTGACCGTCGCCGACGCGCCGCCGCCTCCCCCGCCGCCTCCGCCGCCCGCCGACACCTGCGCCACGGTTGACCCTTACGACGCGCCTGGCGTGCTGGGCAACCAGACCCGGGACACGGCCACCAGCATCAGCTTCAACCAGACAATCACGGCCGCGCTGTGCTACGACAACGACAAGGACTATTACGCCTTCAATGGCGTGGTCGGCCAGAACGTCCGCATCGAGATGCCCGTTCGTCCGGCTGACTACTACATCTCCGTCTTCGACCCGGACGGCCAGTACGTCACCGGCATCTTCCCCGGCTCGTGGCTGCAATACGGCGATCAGTTCACCGTCAACACCGCCGGCCGCTGGACGCTGGGGGTCTGGCATCCGAACCTGGCCCCAACCACCGACCAATACCAGCTGCAACTGAGCGTCAACACGACGTGCTCTGGTCTGGACCCCTACGAGCCGAACAATGAACAGTTCGACCCCCGCGTCATCCTGACGCGCACCATGACGTTGCGCACCATGCTCTGCGAGACCAACGACCAGGACTGGTTCAGCTTCCCGATGACGGTCGGCGACCGCATCCGCATCACGCCGCGCATCCTGACTAACGGCGTGAACGGCAACGGCGAAACTGTCAACATGAATATCGCCATCGCACCGCCCGGCTTCGGCTTCGGCGAGATTCGGGAGCCGTTCGAGACTATTGCCCGCAGCAACGGGAACTTCCTTGTGGGCATCTACACGCAGCCGCGCGTGACCGAGAACCTGGCCTACGAGGTTGACGTCGAGATCATCCCGCCGCCGCCCCCACCGCCGATACCCAACAACTGGACCTGCACGGTCTATCCCAGCAGCGACGTGCCGCAGCCGATTGACGACCTGGCGACTATGGCCTCAACGGTTACGGTGCCGGCCAGCGGCGCGGTGACGCATGTCGGCCTACGTGACATCACCTTCGACCACGGCGGGTTGTATGACTTGACCTTTGGCCTGGGCGCGCCGGACGGCGCACAGGTGGAGCTATTTGCCTTCAATGATGTTGGCTACTACACCTGGTGCGGCAACAGCAACTGCCAGTTGTCGTTGGACGACTGGGCCATCGAAGGACTGGCCCCGCCCCAGTTCCCCAACGACGGCGGCGCGTTCCGGCCCAGTCGCAGCAGCTTCGCGGCTTTTGACGGCAAGGCCAGCAACGGCGTGTGGACGTTCTATATCACCGACAACGGGTTGAGCGATCCGGGCGGCGAAGGCGGCGACACCACGGGCGATCTGTTCAGTTGGGGTCTTGAGGTGTGCGTTGACAACGGCCTGCCGCCCGATCCCCCACCCACGCCGACGCCCACGCCGACCCCGGACCCACATCCGGACGACGGCGCACCTCCAGGGGCAACAGCGCCGCCTGTCGTCATTCCGACGCCCACGCCTCCCGCGTGCACGCCGACGCCCGACGCGTTCGAGGACGATGACACCTATCAGACGGCCGCGGTGTTCGACACCGCTGTGAGCAGCGGCGCCGGTCATAACTTCGATAGCCCATCTGACGCCGACTGGCAGCAATTGACCCTGCTGGCCGGACTGCAATACACGCTGACCGCCACCACGGTCAACTCGGCGCAGGCTGTCTCGCTGGCGCTGTATCAGCCCAATGGCACGACTTTCATCAAAACGCAAGCCGACCAACTCACCTATGAGCCTGCGGCCACCGGCAGCTACTATGTGCGCGCTACATCCGCCTCTGGCCTGGGAGTCAACCTGTGCGAAAGCGGCTACAGCCTGGTGCTGACCAGGCGTAACCCCAACGCCGTGCCTGTGCCCATGCCTACCGGCCCACCGCTGCCGCCCGGTCACGCGGCGCCGCCGCGCAGCGCGGGGGTGTTGGCGCCGGCCGACGGTGCGGTGAAGACCCAACTACAGCCGATGGCGATTGAAATCGGTCTGAACGCCGAAGACATGATCCAGAGCGCTGCGCTGTTCGTCAACGGCGCCGCAGTTCGCGGCTACCCCACGGTGCAGAGGGCGCCACAGGATGACTATGATCTGATCTGGCAGACAGACTGGACGCCTGCGCAGGCCGGGGCTTACGATCTAACGGTGGTGATTACCGACAGCGCCAACCTGACGGCCACCAGCCCGATCAACACGCTCTATGTGGATCTGGCCGACCCATCCGTGAGCATCGCGGCTGAGACGATCACGATGGCCAAACTGAGAAGCGACGGCGCTTACGTGCTCAACGGGACAGCCGCCGACGACAGCCAGGTAGATAAGGTGGAAGTGCGGCTGGACGGCGGCCCGTGGCAAGAGGCGGTGCTCGACGGCAGCGCCTGGTCGTTGGCCCTGGCGCCTCTGGCCCAAGCCAACCCGGACGGCGGCATGCTGGCCATCGAGGCGCGGGCAACCGATAAGGCCAGCCGCACGGCTACGGCGGCGGCCAATGTCCTGCTGGATGTGATTCCGCCGGCGATCTTCACCAGCACAACCAGCCTGACCAGCGGCGCGATCATCTCGCCCAGCCAGGTCATCAACGACCTGAGCGTGCGGCTGACCTGGCCAGCCATCAGCGGCGCATCCAGCGTCTACGCCGGCTGGACGACCGCGCCCACGGCGACGCTGGGCGCGCTGACCTTCTACAACAGCCCGGCCGCGGGATTCCACGACCAAACTATGCCCGAAGCCGGCGCCATGGTTGCCCACGTGGTGGCCGTGGACGCGAACGGCAACGAGACCGCGCAGAACAGCGGGCCTTATTACTTCGACGGGCCGCAGACGCCTGACCTGATCGCCGACCTGACCATCGAGAACTGGGTGGACAGCGGCGGCAAACAGGTGGGACAGATGGCGACCGAGGAGCGCGGGCCGCAGAAGCTCTTTGCCGGCTGGAACGCCAACCTGCTGAGGCTGCGCTGGCAGGGCTTCGACGTCAGCAGCGAGGGCGACCTCTATCTCTACCTGGGTACGGGCGACGGCGGCACGACCGATCTGTACAACCCCTATGGCCCAGGCCAGAGCGGCGTGCTGCCCTTCGCCGCCAACTACGTGGTGCGCATCTCCGGCGGGATCACGCCAACGCTGCTGACCTTCAGCAGTGGGACGTGGACCGTCCAGGCGGAAGTGGCCGCCCAGACCAGGGCGGCGCTGACTGATGTACTGCTGCCCTTCAGCGCGCTGGGCATCGCCAACCCGGCCGCGGCCAACCTCAAACTGCTGGGTGTGGCCTCGGACGTGGGCGACCTGGACGTCTGGGCCACTGTTCCTGACCGCAACCTGGGACGGCCCTGGGCGCAGTACGTGCAGTTCAACGCCCTGGGCGCGGGCATCGTGCCTGCCGCGGGCGTGTGGGCCGATGCCCAACTGGAAGTGACAGTCTTGGCTGATCCGTCGCCATCGCGGCCGGTAGGGAGCGGGGACGCGATCAGCGTGACCGTTTCTGTCCAGAACGTGGGCAGCGCTCCCCTGCCCAGTCTGACCATCAATGGCGCGACGACGGGGGGCGTGACCCTGAACAATGCCCCGCAAGTGGCATCGAGCCTCGCGCCCAGCGCTACGGTCTCATTGACTCTGCTCGGCGCGGTGACCGCGGACGGGACGCTGACACTGACGCTGGCGGACAGTTACCACCGTCCGTATCAACTGGATGCACTGGCCTATGCGGTGGACGCCGCCCCGCCCATCAACGTGAGCGTGGCGATTAGCTATGTTGTCCCGTATACCAACACTGTGATCGGCTTTGCCCAAGATGACTCATCGCTCAGCCTATACGAGCTGGAGATCAACAATGGCGCAAGGACGCACTCCGTCCTCTGCGACGTAGCCGGCAGTCTGCAGGGTGGTGTTGTCTGTACGTGGAACGCTGGCAATGTGGCCGACGGCGCCGCCTTCAACCTGCGCGCACGGGCCGCTGACGTGCATGGCAACACCAGCGGCTGGAGTGATCCCATCCCGGTGCTGGTGGACGCCGTGCCGCCTCAGTTGACCCTCTCCGCGGCGACCCTGGCCGCCCTGAGCGACGGTAGGTTGAATGCTATGGAACTGGCGCTCAGCGGCTCGCTGACCGATAACCGGGCGACTGATCGCGCCTGGCTGTGCACAGACGATCCCAACACCGCCTGCATCGCGCAGAGGGTGCGGCTCGACGGCAGTTGGACGCTGACCGCGCTCAGCCTGGGCGACAGCGTGACGACGACGCTGGCGTTCACCGGCTATGACCTGGCCGGCAACGCCAGTCAGACGGTGTCCCAGACGGTCGTACTGGACTCGGTGGCGCCGCAATTCGGCCCGACGACCCTCAACCAGGGGGTAGTCAGCGCCACAATCGCCTCACTGCTGGGTTACGGCACGGTGACGGATGGCGGCGGGGTGGCCGGGGTGCAGATCTACATCGTGAGGCCGGATGGAAGCACCGCCATGACGCCGGCCACGCTCAACAGCGCGCCTGACGATTTGCTGTCGCAAACGTCTTGGACAGCGCAGTTCGTCTTCGACCAGACAGGTGACTACCAGGTGCTGGTGGTCGCAACGGATGTGGCCGGCAATCAGGCGGCGCAGTTTGCTGGCCTGATGAATGTCGGCAGTCCCCTGGCTGCGGCCCTGGCCGACTTCAGAGCCACACAGCAGGGCGAAGCGATCCTGGTGACGTGGGAGACAGTCAGCGAGGTAGGCAACATCGGCTTCAACCTTTACCGGGGCCTGTCGGCGGCTGGGCCAGATCGGCAGTTAAACCAGACGCTGATCCCATCGCAGTCGCCGGGCAGCTCTAGCGGTTTTATCTACACCTGGGAAGACCGCGCGAACCTCGTGCCTGGCATGACCTACTTCTACTGGGTTGACAGCGTGGACGTCTCAGGCACGGCCACGCGGCACGGGCCAGTCAGCGCCTACTACACCGTGCCGACCGCAGTCACGTTGAGTGCGATGGAAACGAGCGCCGCGGCGAGCCGTAGCGCCATGCTCGTTGGCATGCTGCTGGTAGCGCTGGCTGGCGCGCTGGCCTTGCGGCGACGGCGACGAATCACGAAAGCGCAAAGGTAACGAATCACGAAAGCGCGAAGTCATGAAGTCTGTCCGTTCTATACGGCGCTTCGTGCTTCGCGCTTCGTGTCGCTGCGCCGTACGCGCTTGTTGTTGGCACAAAAGCGCGTACGGCGTACGCGCTTGTTGTTCAATGGGGCGATTTTCTACGAAAACGCCGCGGTGAGTGCTTTGGGGACTACACTTTTCAGCTAATCCACCTGCCAGTATCTCCCGTAATTATCCATTTTCCGTCTTCGCGTTCCACCGCATAGGTGGCTCCACCGCCGATCAGAAGAGCCATATAAATGCTCCCGAACACATGCACCTTATCGCCCGTCTCAGGCTGAATAGCACCGAGCTCAAGAATCACCCCGCCGCCGACAACCCGGCCAGTCGCCTTATCAAGCTCAACGGCGCCAGCGGTGTCAACCCATATCACGTTGGTATGCAGATCAGCCAATCCTTGACTAATGCCCTGCTGGACCGTCTCCAATAAGAACCGCTCCGAGTCTCCAGGAGTCAGATAGCTTGTTCTGCGGGCGATGTAGAGCTTGGATGGCCTCAGTTTTCCACCAAACGTATCGTCTGGCCCACATAATTGGCGGATCACAGTAAGATAGATAGCGATTTCATCCTGAGCAGTCGGCGTAGGCGCCGGAGCAGTCGTTACGACGTGCGTTGGCGTTGGCGTTGGAGCAGTCGTTACGACGTGCGTTGGCGTTGGCGTTGGAGCAGTCGTTACGACGTGCGTGGGCGTTGGCGTTGGAGCAGTCGTTACGACGTGCGTTGGCGTTGGCGTTGGAGCAGTCGTTACGACGTGCGTTGGCGTTGGCGTTGGAGCAGTCGTTACGACGTGCGTTGGCGTTGGCGTTGGAGCAGTCGTTACGACGTGCGTGGGATCTGGAGTTGGCGCCGAGGCACAGGCGAGTAGGGCATGTCCAACGATGGCAACGGCGACCGTGAATTGAGTTATGTGGCAGGCTCGGTTGTTCACGCGCATGAGTTACACCCCATTCCGTATTTGGACGCAAGCCGCCGAACGGACCATCGCTAGGCGCTTGCGTACTTCGCCTAAAAATCCAATCTCATTTTCCAGATTCGCATCGAAATCACTTGAATTAATTCTTGAGCAATGTCAATAAAATCACTAACTAATAGAGAAAAAAGAACCGCAAGCAGGACCTGGCCTCATTCTATCACGGACTCAAGAAAACGCCAACCCTCGTTTTTGGCGACCGGTCATCGAGTCACACGTCCCAGTTTCCATCCGACCGCCGTTCGGATTTCTCCCTGCCTGACGCAGGTCATAGGGCGCCAACCAGGGTGGTGGTAAAATGAGCATGTTCGTTTGCCTGCCCCGTGGGTGTGGCGGCCGCCGCCTGACCAGACAGGTGCCCTCCGTGGTCAGCGACGCGAATGCTCAAAGAGAGCGGCGCCAGTGCCAGCCGCTCCACGCCCACCCGGAGCATGTGTTGTCAAGGAGGACCACATGCCAACTCCTCTCCACCTCACGCCCAGCAACGGCCAGGAAGCGGCCGCGCGGCGTGAGTTGATCGAGTTTGTCGAGCGCGCCAGTGGTCAAACACTGGCGGCCTGTTACCAGTGCGCGAAGTGCGCCGCGGGATGCCCTTTGGGGGCGGCTATGGACCTGGCCCCGCAGCAGATCATCCGCGCGCTGCAGCTCGGCCAGCCTGACCTGGCCCTGAACAGTCAAACGCTCTGGTTGTGCGTCGGTTGCCAACTCTGTGCGACCCGCTGCCCCTGTAATGTGGAATTGCCACGCATCATGGACGCGCTGCGGCTGTGGGCGGAGGCGCATGGCCCGCAACCCACGCCGCGTGACATCCCTACGTTCCACCATGTTTTCCTCAAATCGGTTGAGCTGAGCGGCCGCGCGTATGAAATCGGACTTATCGGCGGCTACAACGTGCTGTCGCGCCACCTCTTGAGCGGATTCGACCTGGCGCCGCCCATGCTGCGCAAAGGCAAGATCAAGCCGCTGCCGCAGCGCGTGCAGGCGCGTGAGGAGATTGCCGGCATCTTTCGCCGCGCCGCCGAGGTGCGCCGTCAACAGACCGCTGTCAGTTCGCCAGCCGCAGGAGGTGATGCATGACCGCCTACGCCTACTATCCTGGCTGTTCGCTGCACGGCACGGCCACCGAGTACGCGGACTCGACCAGGCTGGTGTGCCAGGCCCTGGGCATCGAACTGCACGAGCTGGCAGACTGGAACTGCTGCGGGGCCTCGTCTGCCCATGCGGTCAATCCCTGGCTGGCCCTGGGGCTGGTGGGGCGCAATCTGCGCCTGGCCCAACAAACCGGCCTGCAGCAGTTGGTACTGCCCTGCGCAGCCTGCTATGCACGCTTCAAAGAGACGCAGCACGCGCTGCAAGATCGGACAACCGCCGCGCAGGTCGCCTACGTGGTGGGCGCAGAGGCGCCGACCGACCTGGACATCGAGCCGCTGCTGGGTGTGCTGAGTCAACCGGCGCCGTTGGCGGCCCTGCAGGCGCGCCTGGCGCGACCGCTGACCGGCCTGAAGCTGGCGCCCTACTACGGCTGCCTGTTGACCCGCCCGCCGGACGTGACCCATTTCGATGACCCTGAAAACCCGCAAACGCTCGACAACCTGCTGCGCGCCATCGGCGCGGAGGTGGTGGCCTGGCCGGGGAAAACGGCCTGCTGCGGGGCCAGCCTGGCGCTCAGTCGGCCTGACCTGGTGCAAGACCTGAGCGGCAAGCTGCTCTCGTGGGCCGAAGCGGCCGGCGCGGACGCCATCGTCACCGTCTGCCCCATGTGCCACAGCAACCTGGACACGCGGCAAAATCAGATCAGGCGCGCGCACAAGGGCGATCATCGCCTGCCCATTTACTACATCACCGAACTGATCGGGCTGGCCCTGGGCTTCGAGCCTGATCGTCTGGGCATCTCCCGGCACGTGACGGAGGCGGAGGCGCTGTTGGCGCAAAAGTTGACGCCAACGCCGGCGCCGGCCAGCCTCTTGGAGGTGAGCCATGGCTAGAATCGGTGTTTTTGTCTGCCACTGTGGCGCCAACATCGCGGCCAATGTGGATTGCGCGGCCGTAGCGCAAGCGGCGCAGCAGATGCCGCACGTCGTCTTTGCCACCGATTACAAATACATGTGTTCGGAGCCAGGCCAAAAGCTCATTCAAGAAAAGATCGCGAGTGAGCGCCTGGACGGCGTGGTCGTTGCCTCCTGCTCACCGCGCATGCACGAACCAACCTTCCGCCGGGCCGCGGCCGCGGCCGGCGTCAACCCGTACCGCATGGAAATGGCGAACCTGCGTGAGCACGTTTCCTGGGTGCACAACGACCGCCGCGTGGCCACGGCCAAGGCCATTGACATCGTCGGCATGCTGGTGGCCAAGGTGGCGCGTGACGAAACCTTGCGTTCGGGCCGCGCGGAGCTGAGCAAACGCCTGCTCATCATCGGCGGCGGCATTGCCGGCATCCAGGCTGCGCTCGATGTGGCAAACGCCGGCTATCAGGTTACGCTGGTGGAGCGCACCCCGACCATCGGCGGCAAGATGGCGATGCTGGATAAGACCTTTCCCACGCTCGATTGTTCGGCCTGCATTTTGACGCCGCTGATGGTGGATGTGGCGCAGCATCCCAACATCACCCTGCGCACCTACACCGAGGTGCAAGAGGTGCACGGCTTCGTGGGCAACTTCGATGTGACGATGCGGCAACATGCGCGCTATGTGGATCATCAGGTTTGCACCGGCTGCGGAACCTGCTGGAGCAAGTGTCCCGTCAAGGAGATTGCGGCCGAGTTCGATCAAGGGCTGGGCACGCGCACCGCCATCTACATCCCGTTCCCGCAGGCCATCCCCAACAAACCGGTCATTGACGCCGACAACTGCCGTTACCTGGCCTATCGCCGCGCGCAGGTGGAACAGGCCGCCGCGCAAGGTCTCCCGGCCAGCGAAGCGGCTAAGTTCAAGCCGTTGGGCGCAGACGGCAAGCGTTTGCCGCAATGCCAGATTTGCCAGAAGATGTGTCCAACCGGCGCCATTTCCTGGGAGCAAGCCGATGAGGTGCTGAGCGAACGCTTCGGCGCCATCATCGTCGCCAACGGCTATGACCTCTTCCCGGTCGGCGGCGAGCTGCCGCGGGCAGCAGAGAGGGCGAGCGGCGAACGCCGGCGGTCGTATGGCGAGTACGGCTACGGCGAGCTGCCCGATGTCATCACGGGGCTGCAATTGGAACGGCTGATGAACGCCTCTGGCCCTACCAAAGGCGAGGTCCTGCGTCCATCGGACGGTAAGCATCCGCACACCGTCGTCTTCATCGCCTGCGTCGGCTCACGCGACGAGAAGGTCGGGCGCCCCTACTGCTCCAAGATCTGCTGCATGGTCACCGCCAAGCAGGCGATCATGCTCAAGGAGCATGACCCGTCGCTGCAAAGTTATGTCTTTTACATGGATATCCGGGCCGGCGGACGCGGCTACGATGAATTCATCCGCCGCGCGCAGGAGTCTTACGGAACTCAGTACCTGCGCGGGCGCGTCAGCCGCATCTATCCCCAGGGCGAGCGCATGATCGTGCAAGGTTATGATGGACTGATCGGCCGGCCCGTGGAGATCGAGGCAGACCTGGTCGTGCTGGCGACCGGCGTCACCGCGGCCACAGGCGCGGTGGAGCTGATGCAAACGCTGGGGATTTCGTACGATCAGTACGGCTTCATCAACGAAGCGCACGTCAAGCTGCGGCCAGTGGAAACGAACACGGCTGGCATTTATCTGGCCGGCTGCGCGGCCGGGCCAAAGGATATCCCCGACACCGTGGCGCAGGCCAGCGCGGCCGCGGCGAAAGTGGCGGGCCTCTTCGCCCGCCCGTACATCGAGACCGAACCCACGATCGCCGAGGCGGACACGCGGCGCTGCGTCGCCTGTCACCTGTGCGAGGAGGTCTGCCCCTTTGGCGCCATCAGCTTCGTGTCGTTGCGCGATGGCCGGCAGGTGGCGCAGGTCAACCCGGCCGTCTGCAAAGGCTGTGGTCTGTGCGTGGCTGGCTGCCGCGGGCATGCGCTTTTCCTGCACGGTTTCAGCGATCAGCAATTGCTGGCCGAAGTGGACGCCTTGTTTGCCCGTCCCCTCTGGCTCACAGTCAAGGAGGCGCCGCCGCCAGACGTGGGCGAGCCAGCTATTTTCTCCGCCAATGCAGGAGGCGCCCGATGAGCGAGCTATTCGAACCCAAGATCGTTGGTTTTCTGTGCAACTGGTGCAGTTACGCCGGCGCCGATCTGGCAGGCACCAGCCGCTTGAGCTATCCTCCCAACATTCGCATTGTGCGCGTCCCTTGCTCCGGTCGGGTTGATCCACTGTTCGTGGCCCGCGCGCTCAAGGAAGGGGCCGATGGCGTGCTTGTGCTGGGCTGTCATCCGGGCGACTGTCACTACAGCGATGGCAACTACGTGGCCCGCCGCCGTTTTGCCGTCATGCAGGAGCTGCTCTTTTTCCTGGGCTTCGAGCGCGAGCGGGTGCGGCTGGACTGGGTCAGCGCCAGCGAAGGCGCGCGTTTTGCCCGCGTCGTCACGGAGTTCACCGAACAGGTGCGCCAGCTCGGCCCCCGCGGTCAGACTCTCGCGGCTGATCGGCGACTTCCCGTCTCTGAGCGCAGCGCCGGCCCGGCGTCGCCCCCGCAAGCGGACGCCGCGGCCAACCTGGCGCTGCGCGAGCTGGCAAGCCAGCTGCTGCAGACGCAACAGGTGCAGGTCGTGCTGGGCTGGGAGCAGGGCAGCCTGCGCCGCCGACCGCTCTTTGCCCGTACACCGGAACAGGCGCAGCGCCTGCTGGTCAGCAGTGAGGAACCGTTGAACCTGGTCAACTACCTGCGCAATCTGCGTGGGCAACGCGCCGCCGTGCTGGTTAGCCCGCAGGATGCACGCACGCTCAACATTCTGGTGAGCGAAGGGCAGCTCAATCGCGAGGATCTCTTTCTAATCGGTTTTGCCACGCAGCCGCCCGGTCGCTACGACGCCAGCCTGCCGCTGCCCGAGCGGCCGCGCGCGCAGCCGCCAGCCCTGACCCTGGCGGAGGTCGAGACGTGGCCGACGCCGCGCCGCGCCGCCTTCTGGCAAGCGCAGTTTAGCCAGTGTCAACGCTGCTACGCCTGTCGCCAGGCCTGTCCGCTCTGCTATTGCAGCGAGTGCGTAGCCGAACAGCTCGACCCGGCCTGGCAGAGCATCGCCATTGACATCAATGAAAAAACCTTCTTCCACATCTTACGCGCCTTTCACCTGGCCGGCCGCTGCGGCGACTGCCAGGCCTGCAGCCAGGCCTGCCCGGTGGGCGTGCCGCTCTACCTGCTCAATCAGAAGGTCGCGCAAGAAGCGGCGCGTTGGTTCGATGGCTACGTGGCTGGCGCCGATCCCAGCGCCAGCCTGCCCTTGACGACCTTCCGTCGCGATGAGATTCTGGCGCAATCCGTGGGATTGCAGGAGGCAAGGCGACCATGAACACCCCTACCATGACCCGATCGGCCCTCGAAGCCTGGTTGACCCATCTCCTGCCTGACCATGAGGTCATCGCGCCGCAGCGACAGGGAAGGCAGGTGGTCTTTGCGTCCCTCAGCCAGGTGGGCGACATTGCCTGGAACGCCGGGCGCACCGATCTATCGGCCAAAGAATTCTTCCTGCCCGCCAGCGAAGCGATCATCACGCTGCGCCCTGGCCCCGACGGCCTGCGCATGGAAACCGCGCACCTGGCGCGCCCCCAGGTGATTTTCGGCGCCCGGCCCTGCGACGGCCACGCGCTGGAGGTGCTCGACCGCCTCTTCCTGGATGAGCCGGTGGATGTCTACTACGCCGAACGCCGCGCGCTGACGACGATGGTCGGCCTGGCGTGCAGTGACGGCCCCTGGCCAGGCTGCTTCTGCACCACCCTGGGCGGCAGCCCGACCGACCGCAGCCACCTTGACATTCTGTTGACCGCCTGCGCAGCCGGCTTTGCGGTGGACGTGGTGACGCCCAAAGGCCGCGCCCTGCTCGACGCCGGCGCAGCCGTGCTGACGACGGCCGACGCCGCGGCGCCAGCGGCCGCCGAGCCGATTTTGTTCCCCAACGCCGATCTCGCGCTGCCTGCAGCCCCAGCCTGGCGCGCCGCATTTGGTGCCGCCATCTGGGCCGAGATTGCGGAGCGCTGCCTGGGCTGCCGCACCTGCACCTACGACTGCCCGGTCTGCTACTGCTTCGACGTGCGCGACCGGGTGCAAAGCGATGGCAGCATCGAACGCCTGCGCTGCTGGGACTCGTGCCAGGGCGCGCTCTGTTTTGCCATCGCCGGCGGTCACAACCCGCGGCCGACGCAGGCGGCGCGCCAGCGCCAGCGCTACATGCACAAGTTCCTCTACTACCCGGCGCGCGAGGGCACGGCCCTGTGTGTGGGCTGCGGGCGCTGTGTGGCACAGTGCCCCGTCAACATTGACATTCGCGAGGTCATCAGCTTTGTCGCCGCGGCCAGCCCTGCGTCCGCAGCGACGCCAGCGGCGGAGGTGCAACCATGAACAATCCGTATCTGCCTCACCTGGCCGAGGTGACCGCGGCGCGTGATCTGGCAAGCGGCATCAAGCTCTTCCGTTGCCGCTTTGTCGAAAAAACAGCGCCTGATTTTCACTACGCCCCGGGGCAGTTTGGCTTCCTCTCGGCCTTTGGCGTGGGCGAAGCGCCTTTCGGCCTGGCCGTCAGCGAGGCGCGCAGTCAGGGGCAGGTGGAATTTGCCGTGCAGCGCATCGGCAGCGTCACCAATGCGCTGCACGACATGCTGCCCGGCGATCTGGTGGGCGTGCGCGGGCCGATGGGGCACGGCTTCCCGCTGGAGGAACTGAAGGGGCCGCGCCTCATCATCCTGGGCGGCGGCATCGGCCTGGCGCCGCTGCGCCCGCTGATTCAGGAGATACTCGATCAGCGGGCGGCCTATGGCGACCTGGAGATCTTCTGCGCCGCGCGCGGGCCTGACCTGCTCTGCTTTCGTGAGGAATATGAGGAATGGGCCGCCGCGCCGCGCACCACCGTGCACGTGACCGTGGACAAGGGCGACGCCACCTGGCAAGGCAACGTGGGGCTGATCACCGAAGCGCTGGCGCGTGTGGCCCCCAGCCCCCAGGGCGCGCTGGCCATTACCTGCGGCCCGCCGATTATGATAAAATTCGTCTTGAAAGAACTGACGCGCCTGGGCTTTGGCCCCGAGCAGGTCATCACGACGCTGGAAGGCAAAATGAAGTGCGGGCTGGGCAAGTGTGGTCGCTGCAACGTGGGTGATCAATACATCTGCCAGGACGGGCCGGTCTTTCGCTTTGATCAAATCCAGCAGTTTCTCGAAGCGTTCTGATAACGGAAGGAGATAGGAAATGGATTACGGCAAGATTCTGAGCCGGGCCTGGCAAATCACCTGGCGCTGGAAAGTGCTATGGATCTTCGGCTTCCTGGCCTCACTCGGCGGGGCTGGCGGCAGCAATGGCGGCGGCGGCAGCGGCGGCAATCGCGGCGCCGGCGGCTGGCCCAATTTCGAAATTTCGCCGGAGATCGGCGTGCTGATCATTGGCCTGGTCTGCCTGGCGATCATCATCGGCCTGATTTTGGTCGTGCTGTCGGTCATTAGCCGCGGCGCGCTGATTGCCGGCGTGCAGCAGGTGGAGGACGAGGGAAAAACCAGCTTTGGCAGCGCCTGGCGCGTGGGCGTCAGCCGCTTCTGGACCATTTTTGGCATCGGATTGCTGACTGCGCTGCCGATCATCATCATTGTCCTGGCGCTGATCGGCGCGGGGATTGCCGTGGCCGCCGGCGCTGGCTTCAACTTCACGAACGAAGCGCCTGAACGGATGCTGGGGGTCATTCTACCGGCGCTGGCCTGCCTGGTACCGTTGGCCTGCGTGATCGTCGTGCTGGCCGTTGTGCTGAGCCAGATTCAGCTCTATGCCGAGCGTGCGGCCATCCTGGAAGGCCACGGCTGGATTGATGCGTTCAAGCGCGGCTGGCAGATTCTCAAAGCCAACCTCGGCCCGACCATCATCTTCTGGCTCATCTTCCTGGTGATTGGCGCGATCATGGCCGCCATTGTGATTGGCGGCATTCTGGCGCTGGTGCTGCCGGCAGCGGCGCTCTTCGGCAACAACAACCCAGGCGCCCTGGGCATCGTCGCGATCTGCGGCGGCGCGCTGCTTGGCGCCATCATCCTGGCGGTGCTTAGCGCCATCGTGCAGACTTTCACCTCGACCACATGGACCCTGCTCTACCGCCAGCTCACGCGGCCGGTGATCTAAACAAAACGCAAAATCTGGAAGGTTGAATTCAGCATGGCTGAATTCAACCTTCATCATGCCTACCTGCCATTCCCCGGCGCTGACGGGACATCGGGAGCCAGCAAAAAGATGGCGCCGGGCTGCAGGTCAACCTGGCGATCGAAGAGAACCAGGAGACGCTCAGTCTCTGCGCTGCGCAAGACCAGGCGCAGGCGCCGCTCTCCCGCGGCGAGGGATAATTCCTCGAAGATCGTGGCACGGCCGGCTAGCTGGGCCGCGCTAAAATCACGTTCGACCACCGTTTGGTCATCCACGCTAAATTGCAGGCGCTGGCCGGCAACCGCCGGCGCCTGCACAGCCTCGCCGCGTAAAAGATAGCCCACATCAGGCGCCGTCAACTGCACATGACTCTCGCTGGCGCTGTAGGCCTGGTAGGGCAGATGGCCCAGGGCGACTTGCAGCGCCAGCGCGAGGACCAACAATCCGAAGCCAGGAAGATAATGGCGCCAGGTCAGCTTGCGGAAGAGGGTCAGCCCGGGCAGGTGAGGTTCATCCGTGCGCACATCGGACCAGGGGCTGGCGCCGCCTTCGAGCGCGGCGCCGACGGGCGCGGCAGTCAGCGCGCTGGCGAAGGCTGTGGGCTGCACCCAGGCCGTGCTGATGGCCGCGTTGAGGTAGTTGCGCCGCAGCCGCGGCACGCGCTGGCGTGACAGACGGCTGTGAATCCAGTAGTTGCCCTCGCGCTGCGCACAATCATCCGGCGGACAGCCGATGACCTGCACCGCGGCCGCGCCCGCGGCCAGGGTGTTGGTCAACAGATTGGGATGGGCGGCGCCTACGCAGGGCAGCGGAATCACCTCGATCACCTGTTCTGGATTCTGGGGGTCGGTCGGCACGGCGTCAAGGTATGGGCGCGCGCCCTGGGCCGCATGGCGTTCGCAGGTAAAGACCACCTTGACCATTTTGCCCGGCGCTTTGGCCTGGGCAAAGGCCAGGCGCTGGCGCACCGACTGATCCAGTAACGCTGGCTGCAAATCGCCCAGGGTGACCGCCTGCACATCGCACGAACCAACGCAGAGACCGCAGGAAACACATAACGCCGGGTTGGCCTGGGCCACATACTTATGACGGCGGCCATCGCGGCGCGCCACCATCTCCAACGCTTTGTAGGGGCAGTCGAGCGCGCACTTGGTGCAGCCGGTGCAGAGCGCCTCATTCACCACGACGCGCGGCGGAGCCTGGGCGCGAACGATCAACCACGGGATGGCGCAGGCCGCCACGACGACAACCGTCAACGCCCCCCACAGCCAGGGCGCGGCCTGCCCCAGGGTAAAAGGTACGAAAAAGAGAAAGATCGGATCAAGGGTGACTGCGCCGGGCAGCTGGCGTGGATTGACCGGCGGCAGAAGGCCGGCCGGCTTGATGGCCGCGGCCAACACCAGGATGACGCCGATGCCGATGATCCAGAACAGGCCGGCCACCACTTTGGGGCGATTGAGGCGCAGGACATGAATCCAGACGAAAATCGCAATGACCACGAGGAGGAGGAGGTGAACGATAAAGAGCAGCGCCATCAGCGACCAGCTGAGGCCGGTCTCTTCGGCCGTGGCGAAACGATTGGCAACCGTGGCCGCCCAGGGCGTAAAGATGCGCAGCGTGTTGAGGAAGGCGCTGGAAATCAATTGCGCGCGCTGATCGGCGATGAGGGCGTAACCGGTGACGCCGCCCAGCCACAGCAGCCCTGTCATCACGACGCCGCTGACCCAGGCCAGCCAACGCGGGCCGCGGAAACGTCCCATGAAGAAGAGGCGGTAGGCATGCAGCAGGCTGGTAATGACGGCCGCGCCGCTGGCGTAGCGGTGAATGGCGCGGGCCACCCGGTTGAAGAACATGCTCTCGATGTTGACCACCGAACGGTAGGACGCGGCGAAGCCATACGAGTAGAAAAAGTAGAGGTAAACGCCGGTCAGGCCGATGATGACGAGAAGCAGAATCGTGATCGTGCCGGTGTAGTGCAGCGGATTGAGCTGCGGAGCATGGATCACCTTGTGGACAGGGCCTTCGACGGCGAGTGAAAGCCGTTCCAGGGCCTTTTCGAGCCAGGTGCGGCGGGGTCGCCAAACGACAACCGGGTCGCGCGCAGCGGGCAAGGGGGTCAACGGGGCGGCTGTATCCGTTTGCGGCAGACAATCCTGCTCGACATCAACACCAGGCAGCAGTTCCGGCTGCTTCGGGCGAATCAACGTCACAATAATACCTCGTCAGCGTGAAAATAAGCTGTTTCCAGGATAGCCGAAAAACGGCTTGCGGGGTATGTTCCACATCATGCGCAGCACGGCAAGCGTTGGGGGAAGAGGGGAAGGAGGAATGATGAATGATGAACGATGAATGATGAATGATGAGTGCAAAGTACAAAGTACAAAGTGCAGAGTGCGGAGGGCAGAGCGGAACGATGAATGATGAATGATGAACGATGAGGGCAGAGTGCAAAGTGTCGGGTGTGGAGTGCGAAGTGAAAAACGATGAAGGGTGAACGATGAACGATGAGGGCAGAGTGCGAAGTGTCGGGTGTGGAGTGCGAAGTGAAAAA
>DAISHS010000008.1:0-33393 GCA_036822415.1 Chloroflexota bacterium | reverse complement strand
AGCATGCGTTACATCCTCGATACCGACCACGTTTCCCTATTGCAGCGCGGCCATCCGCAGGTTGTCGTCAATGTGGCTCGTATCGCTCTCGCCAACAATGATTGTTCCTGTTTCCTTCTCTGACTGCATTTCCAACCGTCCACCCACAGTCTCCACGTAGATGCATGAGTCCTGCAAGCCGCCGTAACCCTTGTCGCCGCCAGCCAGGGCTGCCGATCCGCAGGCTGGGGCATCTGCGCACCGCTGCCGCACCGTGGGCGCTGGTATGCCTTGAAAAATAACGGGAGCTATGCGATAATGATCGCGTACTTGATGACTGTCATTCTGATCGCTGCGCCGCTGCGGCGATCAGGGCATATGAACCCAAAAGGAGTCAGATCGTGACGACTAAACTTGTTTTGCTACGACATGGGCAAAGCACCTGGAACCTGGAAAACCGTTTTACCGGTTGGACCGACGTGGATCTTTCCGAGCAGGGATTGGGAGAGGCTCACAACGCCGGCAAGGTGCTGCGCGAAGGCGGCTACCACTTCGATGTCGCCTACACCTCGGTGCTCAAACGCGCCATCCGCACCCTCTGGATCACGCTGGATGAGATGGACCTGATGTGGATTCCGGTCTATCGCTCCTGGCGCCTGAATGAACGCCACTATGGCGCGCTGCAAGGGCTGAACAAGGCGGAAATGGCCGCGCAGTTCGGCGAGGCGCAGGTGAAAATCTGGCGCCGCAGTTATGATGTGCCGCCGCCGCCGCTGGATCTGACCGATCCGCGCTACCCCGGTTTTGATCCGCGCTACGCCGGCCTGCCCGCGGCCGACATTCCCGCCACGGAATCGCTCAAGCTGACGCTCGATCGCGTGCTGCCCTACTGGCATGAAACGATCGCCCCGGCCGTCAAAAGCGGCCTGCGCGTGCTCATCGCCGCGCACGGCAACAGCCTGCGCGCCCTGGTCAAGTACCTGGACAACGTGCCTGACGATGTTATCACCGAGCTGAATATCCCAACCGGCTTCCCGCTGGTCTATGAGCTGGACGACAACTTGCAGCCGCTCACCCACTATTACCTGGGCGACGCGGACGCCGCCAGGAAGGCAGCCGAGGCGGTTGCCCATCAGGGCAGCACAGGAACCAAGTAGAAAATCAAGCGGACGGGCGCTAAGGGGCGCATTTCAAACTGGGGGCAGATCGGGCGACTGCAAGTCGCTGCAACGATTGCAAAGTCCACCTGCGTGGACTACACCCCGAAACTGAAATGCACCCGGCGCTAAGCAGCACGTCATTGCAGCAGCAAATTCAGAAACATGCACAGGCCCAGGCCTGGCATAAGTGAAGGCTATGTCCAATAAAGTCATCTACTCGATGGTCGGGGTCGGCAAGGTCTACCCGCCCAACAAGCAAGTCCTGCGCGATATCAGCCTGGGCTATTTCTATGGCGCCAAGATCGGCGTCATTGGCCTCAATGGCTCCGGCAAAAGCACCCTGCTGCGCATCATGGCGGGGGTGGAGACCGAATATGTCGGGCAGACGGTGCTTTCTCCCGGTTATGCGGTGGGCTACCTGGAACAGGAGCCGCAGCTCGATGCGGGCAAAACGGTGCGCGAGATCGTGGAAGAGGGTGTGCAGCCGGTCGTGGACGCCCTGCGCGAGTTCGATGAGATCAACGCGCGCTTTGCCGACGACCTGACCGCGGATGAGATGGACGCGCTGCTGCAACGCCAGGCCGACGTGCAAGATAAGTTGGATGCCATGAACGCCTGGGACCTCGACAGCCGCCTGGAACTGGCCATGGACGCCCTGCGCTGTCCGCCAGGCGAGACGCCGGTCAGCGTCCTTTCCGGCGGTGAACGGCGACGGGTCGGCTTGTGCCGCTTGCTGCTGCAGGCGCCTGACATCCTCCTGCTCGATGAGCCGACCAATCACCTGGACGCGGAATCGGTGGCCTGGCTGGAAAAGCACTTGCAGCAGTACCCCGGTACGGTGATTGCCGTGACCCACGACCGCTATTTCCTGGACAACGTGGCCGGCTGGATTCTGGAGCTCGATCGCGGCTATGGCATCCCCTGGAAAGGCAACTATTCTTCCTGGCTGGAGCAAAAGCAGCAGCGCTTGGCGCAGGAAGAAAAGACCGCGTCCCAGCGGCAGAAGACCTTGCAGCGTGAGCTGGAATGGCTGCACATGTCGCCCAAAGCCCGCCAGGCCAAGGCCAAGGCCCGCGTCAACCGCTATAACGAGCTGCTGACCCAGGACTCGGAACGGGCACGCGAAGATCATGAGATCTACATCCCGCCCGGCCCTCGCTTGGGCGATGTCGTCATCCGCGCGGAAAATGGCGCCAAAGCCTACGGCGAGCGCCTGCTGTTCGAGAATCTGAGCTTCGATGTGCCGCCAGGCGCGATCGTTGGCATCATCGGCCCCAACGGCGCCGGCAAGACGACGCTCTTTCGGGCGATCGTGGGGCAGGAAACCCTGGATGCCGGCGCGCTGCTGCTTGGCGCATCGGTGCAGCTGGCCTACGTGGATCAAACTCGCGAGAATCTGGACTCCGCCAAAAGCGTGTGGGAAGAGCTGAGCGGCGGACAGGATAGCATCCAGCTCGGCGACCGCGCCATGAACTCACGCGCGTACTGCGCGCGCTTCGGCTTCAGCGGCAGCGATCAACAGAAGAAAGTCGGCGCGCTCTCTGGCGGCGAGCGTAACCGCGTTCATCTGGCCAAGCTGCTGAAATCGGGCGCCAATGTCATTTTGCTCGACGAGCCGAGCAATGACCTGGATGTGAACACCCTGCGCGCGCTGGAAGATGCCATCGAAGGCTTTGCCGGCTCCGTGCTGGTCATCTCGCACGACCGCTGGTTTCTGGACCGTGTGGCGACGCACATCCTGGCCTTTGAAGGCGACAGCCAGGTGTTCTGGTACCCTGGCAACTATAGCGACTATGAAGCAGACCGCCGCAGGCGCCTGGGCGCGGCGGCTGAGCGCCCGCATCGCGTGACCTACCGTAAGCTGCGCCGCGCCTGAACGGCAAGGCCCATGACAAAGACAAGAGGCGACCTCATTTCGAGGCCGCCTCTTGCTTGTTCGGTGCCAAACCATCCGGGGAGATCATAGCCAGCGCTTGTTACCGGCCAATCTGGCGGGGGGCTTCTTTTCATCATCAAGCTCTTGTCGCGGGAGGCTGTGATTCATTTCTGATCACAATCTGATTCTCGCGCCCCAAGATGACGATGAGTATGACGCGCAGCGTTAAAACGAGTATTGTTATAGTCTTGTTATATGGCCTGCGCCAGCCTGGCCATCGAGGCCGGGCCGTGGTCATCACCATCGTCGGCCAACGGTTCGGCGGCGAACTGTTGGGCGAACTGTTCGATGTAGGCCAGGGACTGGTGGCGGAAGTAGGTGTTGTACAGTTCGGCGTAGTGACCGCCGCGCTGAACGAGATCGTCGTGGCGGCCCTCTTCGATGATTTCGCCCTGGCGCATGACGATGATGCGATCGGCGTATTTGACCGTTGACAGGCGGTGCGCAATCACGATGGCGGTGCGGTCGGCCATGATGGCCTCCAGCCCCTCTTGAATCTGCGCCTCGGTGAAGGGATCCACGCTGGCCGTCGCTTCATCGAGGATGAAGATGGCCGGATCCTTGAGCAAGACGCGGGCCAGAGCCACGAGCTGGCGCTGTCCCATCGAAAGGTTGGCGCCGCGCTCGCCAACGTCGGTGTGCAGCCCATAGGGCAGACCGCTGAGCCAATCGCCGTGGCTGATGCCAAGCGCCGCCTGCCTGACCTCATCATCGGACGCGGTGGGGCGGCTGTAGCGGATGTTGTCGCCCACCGTGCCTGAAAACAAGAACGGTTCCTGCGGCACCAGGCCGATATGGCTGCGGTACGCGCCCAGGTCGAAGCGCCGGATGTCGCGTCCATCCACCAGCAGCTGCCCGCCCTGAAATTCATAGAAGCGCGTGATCAGCTTGGCAATGCTGCTCTTGCCGGCGCCGGTATGTCCAACCAGGGCGACCGTTTCGTGGGGGCGAATGGCTAACGAAAACGCGGGCAGCACAATCTCGGCGCCGGTGTAGGTGAAGCGCAGGTTGCGAAACTCGATCTCCCCGGCGACCTGGGTCACCGGTTCGCTGGCGGTTTGCACCACCTTGGGCGCGGCGTCAATCAAGGCGAAGACGCGCTCGGCTGCGGAGAGGCCGTCCTGGAACTGACTCCAGAAGGAGGCGATGTTGATCAGAGGCCACCAGAAGAAGCCAACCGCCTGCATGAACAGGTACCAGTTGCCAGGGCTGACTGCGCCGCTGCGCGTGGCCTGGCCCCCCAGATAAAACAGGAGCGCCACGCCCAGGCCGGACGAGATGCCCATGATTGGGAAGATCGTGTTGAGCGTCAGGCCGCGGCGCACGCCAACCTGGTAGGCCTGGCGGTTGTTGGCGCTGAAGGTCGCGTAGAGGGCCGGCTCCTGGCGAAAGCTCTTTGCGATCATGATGCCGCTGATGGATTCCTGAATCTGGGCGTTGATTTTGGCCGTCACGCGGCGCGCCCGCTGCGTCACCGCACGCGCCACACGGCGGAAGCTGAGCGCGATGAGCGCGGCCAGGGGCGCCATGCCAAACAGCAGCAGGGTCAGCCAGCGGTCAATGCGCAGCAGCCATACGGCCAGGAAGAGCACTACCAGCACCTGGCTGATCAGGTTGGTGATCAGGGTAACCACTTCGGAGAAATCCTGGGTATCGGAGGTGATGCGGCTGACCACCTTGCCCGACGGGTATTCATCGTAGAAGGACATGTCGTGCTGAATGGCCGCGTCGAAGACATCCTGACGCAGTTTGAGGACGACGTTGCCCACGACACGGGCTGAGAAAAGCTGCTGGATGTAGTTGAACGTCCAGGCCGTGACGCCCAGCAGGAGGACGCCCGCGGCAAAGAGCAGCAGCTTGTTGGTAGAAAATTGCCCGGTCAGGCCGTCGAGCGCGTTGGCAATGATGATCGGCGCGGCGCTGCCTGCCGCCGAATTGAGGGTGATAGCCGCGGCGACCAGCGCCATCTGCCGCGTATACGGGCGGAAATAGTCGGCAATACGGCGAATGAGATCGCGATCGGTATAGTTGCGGTCGTACGCCTCGCTGTCGAGGCCATCAAGAATGAAGCCCATAATGTATGGGCTTCATTTTAACCTGCGATGCGCGCTCTGTCAATGCGCCGCCACAGCGCGGGTGCATTTCAAACTGGGGGCAGATCGGGCGACTGCAAGTCGCTGCAACGATTGCAAAGTCCACCTGCGTGGACTACACCCCGAAACTGAAATGCACCCCCGCACCGCGATTCAAGGCCGGATGGTGCACAACGCCTGTCGAATTTCGCCGAGATGATAGGCCGTATGCGCAATGACCGCGAGGGCGCCGCTAATTTCTGCGTCACTGGGCCAGACAGTCGTCTCCTCGATCAGGCTCGCGAGACGCTGGTAGCTGGCGCGCAGTTCAGCCTGGATAGCTTTCCACTCATCCGCTGTGACGCCGCGCACCGTCCGCCAAATTTCACCCCAATCTACCTTGACATAGTCCGCACTATGGATGCTCTTGGCTGTGACATCCAGGTAGAAAGCCACATGCTTGACCTGGGCAGCGAGGGTGGCGCATTTGCCGCCGACGGGAATCGAGGCTTCCGCGGCCGTGATCGTGGCCAGGGTCTCGAAGAGCGAGGTGCCGCCGTCGAGAAAGAAGCCCTGGACGTTGTCGAACGTCTCGTCCAGCAGAGTCAACAGGGCTTTGTTGAAATGCTCAGGGTTGATAGCGCTCATTGTGTTAGTCTCCTTGCCCGCGATGGGGCCGATGCGCTGGCTTGCCAGGCGCGGCCAACGGTTGCGTTCGTGGCCTGGCGCTCAGGTTGTCCGCAGGGCCATTGTACCTCATTATACATCATAGTACAACGCAATCTCGGCCGGATGGGGCCGATTGCGCACGCCGTAGTATTCGTCAGACTTGACCTTGATCCACTCGGCAATCTGCCCCGCGTCGAAGACGCCGTTCTGCAGGAGGAAATCGTGATCGCGCGCCAGCGCGTCGAGCGCCTCGCGCAAGGAGGATGGCAAGGGCTTGATCGCCTGGCGCTGCTCATCGTTCCAGCTGAAGATATTCTGGTCAATGGGGCCAAAGCCAAGCGCGTGCGGGTCCATTTGCTGGCGAATACCATCCAGGCCGGCCATCAGCTGCACGGCCAGGGCCAGGTAGATGTTGGCGGTGGCGTCGGGCGGGCGAAACTCGAAACGGGCCGTGTCTGGCTGATCGGCGTATTTGGGCACACGAATGGCCGCGCTGCGATTGCCCAGGCTGAAGAAGGCGTTGACCGGCGCCTCGAAGCCGGGGACCAGGCGGCGGTAGGAATTCGTAGAAGGGTTGGTGAAGGCAAGGACGGCGGGGCCGTGAAATAGGAGGCCGCCGATATACCACAGGGCCGTCTGGCTGAGCTTGCCGTAGCCGTTGGCGTCATAAAAAACGTTCTGCCCATTCTTGAAGAGATGCTGATGGAAGTGCATCCCGTTGCCGGCCTCGCCATACAGGGGCTTGGGCATGAAAGTGGCGGTTTGATTTTGGCGATGCGCCACCATCTTGGTGACATACTTGACCATCTGCGTGGCGTCGCCGCTGCGCACCAGGCCCATCATCGGCGTCTCGATTTCACATTGGCCTGGCCCGCCCACCTCGTGATGGTGATACTTGACCTCGATGCCCATCTCTTCCAGTTCCATCACGATGTCGCTGCGCAGGTTGAACAGCTGGTCTTTGGGAGGAATGACATGATAACCGCCGTGCAGTGGAATCAGGTGCCCATGCCCCCCGCGAGCGCTCTGCCAATCGGCCTCTTTGCTCTCCACGCGGTAGGAGGCTGTATTGATTCCATTTTCGAACGCGACATTATCGAAGATGTAAAATTCATACTCCGGGCCCCAGCGGCTCTCGTCGGCAATGCCCCACGCGCGCATCGTGGCTTCGGCGTGAATGGCAATGTTGCGGGGATCGCGGCCGAAGGGCAGCTTCGTGTCGGCCTCGTACGCCGAGCAGATGAAACTGAGGGTGGGAACATCCCAGAACGGATCCACGAAGGCGGCGGTCAGGTCGGGGATCAACACCATATCGCCAGACTTGACCGAGCGCAGGCCCACCGACGAGCCGTCGAAACCGACGCCATCGCGCATCAGGTTTTCGGTGAACTGGCTTTCTGGCAGCGTGACGTGATGCCAGCGTCCGGCCAGGTCGGTGAACTTGAGATCAATCATCGCGAACTGCTGTTTGCGCACAAAGGCTTGCGCCTCAGCAAAGGTGGTAAACATCATCGTTTCCTCCTCACATGAATTTTGCAGACAAAAACTTCCGCAGCGTGCCTCTCATGCTAACGCATCGCAACTTGACCGGCAAGGATGTACATCATAATCGGCCTGGCAATGACCGCGGCTGAAAACAGGAAGCTGCGCTGCGCCCTTGAAAGCCGGTCTGACGAGGAATGCGTCTGCCAAAATGGGGTGCATTTCAGTTTCGGGGTGTAGTCCACGCAGGTGGACTTTGCAATCGTTGCAGCGACTTGCAGTCGCCCGATCTGCCCCCAGTTTGAAATGCGTCTGTCAAAATGCAGTCGCTTTGCCAGCAGCCTTGTGGATGGTATAATGGGCCGCGATAGGATTGCTATCACAGATACGGGACGAAGAGATCATTTATCTAACACTGGCGCCCACAGGCTCGTCCCAACCATGGCGAGTTTTGGCATGAAACCGATTGTTGGCACGAACATCCCCCAGGCGCCGAACCTGGCGCCTTTCCCACGCCCGCGCAGCCGCAGCGGGTGGCATCTGCTCTGGTTAGTCATCTTGCTTGGCATCGGCGGATGGGGCGTTGCGCGCGCGGCCCAAAGCCCGGTCAGCGCTGGCATCACCGTGACCGTGCTTAGCCCCAACGGCGGCGAGGCCTGGGCCGGCGGCCAGACTTACCCGATCGCCTGGACCGCCACCGGCGTCATCAGCGCCACCAACCCAATCACCCTGCTGGTGTCGTGGAACGGCGGCGTCAACTGGACTCCCCTGGCTGCCAGCCTGCCCAACACGGGGAGCTATCAGTGGGCCGTCCCTGCGCTGAATGTGGCGGATGCGCGCATTCGGGTCAGCGCGGTCGAACAGGATGGCGCCAGCGCCAGCGACGACAGCGACGGCGGCTTCATTGTGGACAGCCAGATTCAAGTGCCCGGCGGCTTGAGCGCGGCGCCGTATCAAACCTGGACGCGCACGAACGCGTTCACGTTGACCTGGAGCAATCCGCCTGACTTATCCGGCATTGTGGGCGCTTACTACAAACTCGATACAGAGCCGCAAGGGCCAACGGATGGCATCCTGGTCGAAACGACGCAGCCGGCCATCTACAGCCTGGCCGTGCCTGGCGATGGCAAGCACAGCGTCTATCTATGGCTCAAGGATCGTGCGGGCAACATCAACGCCGCGCAGCGCAACGCCCTGTTCAACGCCTTCTGGTACGATGGCAGCGCGCCGGTCAGCAGCGTTGATCTGAGCGGCGTCAACGGCGCCAACGGTTGGTACCGCAGCGGGGTCAATGTCAGCCTGAGCGCCCTCGACCCGGACCCTGGCTCTGGCGTGCAGGTGATTTATCATCAGTTGAACGATCAGCCGGTGCAAACCAACACCAGCTTCAGCATTCCCAACGCGGGCATTTACGTCCTGCGCCACGCCGCGGTTGACCGCGCGGGCAATCGTGAAGTGACCCGCACGCTCGACATTCGCATTGACAACGTGGCGCCGACCAGCCACGCGGCCCTCAGCGGCACGCCGGGGGTCAACGGCTGGTATCTGCAGCCCGTCACGATCCAGTTGACAGCGGCCGATGATTTGAGCGGTGTGGCCGGCATACGTTACCGGGTGGACAGCAGCGCCTGGATCACCGGCACGGACATCAGCCTCGACGACGATGGCGATCATCGCCTCGAATTCCAGGCCGTTGACCAGGCCGGCAACGTGGAAGCCATCCAGCAGTTGCGCGTGCCGATTGATCAAAGCGCGCCGTCAACCTCCTATCAACCCGACCCGCGCGCCATTTTGGGCGACAATGGCTGGTACCGCTCGCTGGTCACGATCACCTTGGTCCCGCTCGACCTCGTTTCAGGCATCGCGAACACCTTCTACCGCATAGATGGCGATGGCTGGCAAGCCAGCACTCTCTTCGTACTCAACCAGGAAGGCGAACACATTATCGAATTCTATTCGGTGGATGTGGCCGGTAACGTCGAAACGCCCTTCCCGGTGACGCTCAAGATTGATACACAGGCGCCTGGCACGCCCGCGCCCCCGCAGACCGCGCCGGCATCGTGGACGCGCGAAAACAGCTTTAGTTTCATCTGGAGCAAGCCCAACGACCGTTCAGGCATCGCCGGCGCTTACTACCGCCTGGGCGCGCCGCCGACCTCCAATCAGGATGGCATCTTTCGCGACGTGCAGGTGGTGGACAACATCGCGCTGGCGGCTGAGGGCAGCTATGACCTCTATCTCTGGCTGCGCGACGGCGCGGGCAACGTAGATTACCGTCGGGCTGTGCGTGTGGCCAACGCTTTTCGTTATGACAGGACGGCGCCGCAGACGCAAGCCGAGTTGAACGGCGTCCTGGGGAGCAACGACTGGTACATCAGCCCGGTCACCGTCACGCTCACCGCCAGTGATACCCTGGCCGGCGTCGGCAGCACGCTCTTCCGCATAGACACCAGCGCCTGGCAAACCGGCACCAGCGTCGTCGTCAGCGGCGCAGATAAGCACACGCTGACGTATCTCTCGACTGACCTGGCAAATAACGTCGAATCCCCGCATATTCAAACCATTCGTATTGACCCCATTGCGCCCGGTCCTCCGCAGCAGGCGTCTGTCAGCCCAAGCGGCTGGAGCCATGTCAACAGTTTTGCCTTGTCCTGGACCAACCCGCTTGACCTTTCGGGCATTGCCGGCATCCACTATAAATTTGACCAGGCGCCCGTGGGGCCGTATGATGGCGCGTACATTCCTGGCGTCAACTCTGCCACGGGTCTACAAGTGGCCAGCGAAGGACAGCACACGCTGTATATCTGGCTGGAAGATTTTGCGGGCAACGTGGATTATCAACAACGCATACGCCTGCTCAACGCGGCGCGCTACGACGGTACCGCGCCGGTCACCGCCTTTCGCGCCAGCGGCACGGCCGGCAGCAATGGCTGGTACATCAGCCCCGTGGCTATCACCCTGACGCCGTCGGACGCCGGCTCAGGCACGGCCCTGACCCAATATCGCATCAACGGCGGCGCCTGGATCACCGGCACACAATTCACCCTGGGTTATGATGGGCAGCACACGATCGAGTATCGCTCATCCGATGCGGCTGGCAACATCGAGTCGGTGCAACAGCGTCTCTTGAACATCGACGCGACTCCCCCCACCGCGCGCATCGAGGCGCTGGCGCCTTTCCAGGTCACGCCCACCTTCACCCTGCGTTGGAGCGGCCGCGACCGCCCTGGCTCTGGCGTGACCGGCTACGATGTCCAGGTGCGCAGCGGGCGCAGCGGCGTGTGGAGCACGGTTGCGTCCAATACGCAAACCACCTCGCTTCAGGTCACGGGTCAGGTGGGACAAACTACCTACGTGCGCGTGCGGGCACGCGACGCGGCCGGGAACGTGGGCGCGTACAGCGGCGGCAATGGCGATAGCGCCACGTACATCAACGGCGTCACTAACGGCGAGTTCGAAGCGGGCAGTTTCAGCGGCTGGTCTGCGGGCGGCGCGCTGCCCACCAGCCTCGCGCCGCCGCCGTCTCCCCCGCCTGCCGGCAGCGGCGCTTACAGCGCCTTACTGGGCAGCCCGGCCTATGGTCATGGCTATCCCAATCCCGTGGTGCCCGTCGGCAGTGGCGCGGTCAGCCAAACGGTCACTATTCCGGCGACGCCCGAATGGCCGTTAGCGCGCCTTTCATTCTGGTACCGGGTTTTCACCTACGACGTGATTTATCACCCCACACGTCAGAAATACTATGACTCGTTCGAGGTCTTCATCCTGAGCAGTACAGGCGTGACCATCACGCGCCTGCTTCAGGATGGAAACACCGATTTGAGCCTGGTGGGGCCAGACAAACCGGTCATTGATCTGGGCTGGAAATTTGCCGCCTTTGATCTGACCCCGTATGCCGGGCAGACGATTAGAGTCTGGTTTGGTAACTTCAACCGGCAAGATGGGTACTACAACACGTACACCTACCTGGACAGTGTAAGAATCACGACGCCAGTGCGGCGGGCCTTGTATCTTCCACGGGTTGGACGGTAGCATAAGGATAAGTGGCGGTTATGGCCGTATCATCGGCAGACCTTGAACAGCTGCATGCACAGGGCATGGAACACTATCAGCGGCGTGAATGGCGCTTGGCGCTGGAGTATTTCACGCGCCTGAAGAAAATGCAGCCGGCGCGCCAGGGCCTCGACGAATTGTTGGACGAGGTGCGCTGGTTCCTCCAGTTAGAATCCATGGAGTCGAACGCGGCCGCCAGCAGCGCGGCCGATGCCGTTCCTGCCGGCAAGGCGTCTGGCGCAGCGGCGCGGCCGCAACGTTGGCTCCTGGTTGCGCTAACGGCCGCGGCGATCGTGCTCTTAGCCGCTTTCTTCATTCCCGGCGGGGTGCGCGATCGCTGGTTCAGCGGCAAGCAGCAGCAGATGTCCGAGCTTTACAATCGCGGCATTGCCTTGCTCAGCGCCGGCGACTACGACGGCGCCATTCGTGATTTCGAGGCGATTCTGCAATTGGAGCCGGGCAACCTGGAAGCGCAGGCCGAGCGCGATCGCGCCACGCGCCTGCGCACCCTGGCCCAGCTCTACGCGCAGGCCAAGGCCGCCATTGCTGCCGAGCAATGGGACGCCGCGGCCGGCTTCCTCGATCAGCTGCTGGCGCTCGATCCTTCGCAATCAACCGATGCCCAAAGCCTGGCCGCGCAGGTTAAACGCCAGCAAACCCTTCTCGGCTTTTACAACGCCGGGCAGCGCTTTTATGACCAGGGACAGTGCCCCGAAGCGCTGGAACAGTTCGAGCAAGTGCGCGCCCTCGACGCCGCGTTTCGCGCCGAAGGCGTGCAGGAATATCTCTTCAATTGCTACTTGAACGAGGGCCGGGCGCGCATCAGCGCCGCGGGCACGTCTGAGGACAACATCAAGGCCGCAATCGAGAGCTTCGGCCGTGCGCTCAGCCTGCGCCCCAAAAACGTGCAGGCCACCGAAGAACGACAGCTCGCCAGTTACTATCTAGAGGGCGTCCGTTCCTACAACGTCGGCGATTGGAATCAGGCGGAAGGACGCCTGCGCACCGTTTACGATACACGCAACGCCTATGCCGGCGGGCAGACGGCGCAGCTGCTTTACCTGATCTATCTGCGTCGCGCCGATCAGTACATGGCGCTGACCCAATACGTGGCCGCGCTGGAAGATTACCGGCGCGCCCTGGCCCTGGAGGTCAAAGACAAGACAACGGCGCAAAGCGGCGAGGCCGCGGCGCTGCAAGCGTTGGCCACGGCCACGCCCACGCTGACGCCGACGCGCACCCCGGTTCCGACGGCAACGGCTACCCGCACCCGCACCCCAACGCCGGCCCCGCCCACGCCGACCGCTACCCCCACCGCGCCCCCCACGCCCACGGATGTACCGCCGCCCACGGACACCCCTGTGCCGCCGACGGCCACCCCCATTCCCCCCACTGACACGCCGGTTCCCCCCACGCCGACGCCGATCCGCTGAGAAAACCGATGGCTCCCTGGCATCAATCAGCGCCCTGGCGTTATCTGGCGCTTGGTTCACTCCTGTTTTTCATGCCCCTGCTGCTGCTAGTTGCCCCGTGGGGCGCGGCAAGCACGCCCTGGCAAACAGCCGGCCTGGCCGGGCAAAGCGTGCGCCATGTCGCCACCGGATTTGCCGACGGGCTTTTTTTCTATTACGCGTGGACGCCCAGCGAAGGGCTGCTGCAGGCCAGCGCCAGCGCGCCCAATCAAAACATCGAGCGCAGTATGTGGCGGCCGATTGACGGCGCTCTGCCTGGACGCGGGGTTTGGGGGGCGCCTGAGGTGCGCCGCCTGGTGGTTGACAGCCACAACGGCCGTCATGTCCTGATTACGCTGGCGGCAGGCAATCAATCTGGCCTCTACGGTTCCAACGACGGCGGCGCAAGCTGGCAGTTGATGCGCAGCTTTGCCGGCAGTCAACAGAACCCGGTTGTCGCGCTCGGCCCTTTGGGCGCGATGTATCTGGCCGACAACCAGCGCCTGCTCTTGAACCTGGGGGGCGGCAGCCTTTGGCAGCAAACGCCAACCTGGCGAGAAACGCTGGGAACCGCAACCGCCATCCTGGCGAGCGAAGGCGGCAGCGCTGGCGCCATAGAGCAGACGCAAACGCAGCCCCAGCTGCTTCTGGGCACGACCGCAGGCTATATTCTGCGTTTGCCGTCGGCGCTGGCCGATCATTGGGAAGAGAGCCGCCTGCTCACGCAGGGCGCGGTGACGTTATTGGCGGAGGCGTCCGCTCATCCTGACGCTTTGTACGCGTGGGGAGAACGCACCCTGTTTGCCAGCGCCGACGCCGGCGCCTCATGGGCCGCCGTTTTTCAGGCCGCGGCCGGCGACGAGGCGCAGGCATTGGCCGTCGCGGCCGATGATCCGCTGACACTCTACCTGGCGCTGACCCGTACAGGCGTCATGGTCAGTCATGATGGGGGTCAGGCCTGGCAGCTTGTCAACGGCGGCCTGCGGCATGGCGATGTTCATGCACTGACCGTGGATCGGCGCAGCGGCGGCTACCTGCTGGCCGCCACCGATCAAGGCCTCTGGCGTTTTCCCCTGCTGCCTGCGGCGCGCTGAACCGATTCTTTGTAAACTACTTATGGCGACACGCAAAACGCTGGCTGTATCTAAATTTCCCGACCTCATCACGACTTACCGCCAAGAACGGCGTATCAGCGTGCCCATGCGCTGGCTGCTGCTGGCAGTCGGCGCGGTGACGGTGTTGGCGGCCGATTCTTCGCCCTTTGGCGGCGGTCTGTCGCTCACCTGGTTCCTCTATGCGCTCGTCGTGCTGCTCTCGACTATTCTGACCTGGGTCATCGAGATTCGCCCGGCGGCCTGGCTCTTATGGCTTGGCTTTGGCGCCGATGTCGCTTTCACCAGCTACCTGATCACCATCAACGGCGGGGTGGTCAGCCCGCTCTACCTGATCTATGGCCTGCTGGCGCTCAAGACGGTTTTGCTGGCGCCCACCGTGCGCCAGGAAATCGCCTGGCTGCCCTTCCTGCTGGGCCCACTCTACATTCTCGTTTTGTGGTATGACCATGGCGACCTCGGTTTTCTACGTGAGGAGAATTTCCTCCTACGCTATGGGCTGCTGTGGGGATGGATTTTGGCCGGCAGCCTGGCCACCTGGTATGTCGCGCGCTGGCAAAACACGGCGCACAGCCTCAACGATGCCCTGGCCCGCCAGGAAAGCGATCTGGCGCAAAAAACCAACGTCCTGCAACGCACAGCCACCGACCTGGGCAAGCGCGTCCTGGAATTGCGCACCCTGCAAGAGGTCATGCGCTCGCTGACTTCCACGCTGCGCATGGAAGAGGTGCTGCAAGTGATCGTGGGACGCCTGGCTAATTTGCTCGGCGCCAGTCATTGCGCCGTGGCCGTGCTCGACCAGGAAGGCCGGCGCCTGCTTGGCAGCATCACCACGGACAGCGGTCAGGCCAGCGCCGAATTGTTCGAAATCAATCTGAACGCTGAACCGGCCACGGCCGAGGCGCTGGCCGCGGAGCAGCCGGTGATGGTGGGAGATACCGCAGCCAGCCAGGCCGCCGGGCAACAAGAGCTATTCCACCGCTGGGGGATGCGCTCCTGCCTGGTCATTCCCCTCCTGGCGCGCCAGCGCGCTATCGGCGCGCTCTACCTGGGCGATAACCGCGCCAACATCACGTTTGGCGAGCCGGAGCGCCAGCTGGGCCTTTCCTTCGCTTACTTTGCCGCCACCGCCATTGAAAATGCGCAGCTCTACCAGGAAGCCTGGGAAAAAAGCAGCGAGCTGGAAGCCGTCGTGGTCGGCATTGGCGATGGGGTGCTCGTGACTGACCTCCATTTGTGCCTGCTCCTGATGAACCCGGTTGCCATGCGCATCTTCGGGGTGCCCCATGTCGCCACCGGCGCGCCGCTCTCATCCCTGATGCCTGACAGCCCGCTGCTTTCTGTCATCGAGGAAACGCTCAGCAGCACGCAGCAGCCGATCGTGCGTGAACTCGAGCTGGTGACCGCGCGCGATGGTCGCGCCCACACTTACCAGGCGCTGGCCTCTCCCATGTCCGGCATCGAAGGCGCCCGCCATGGCGTGGTGACGGTGCTGCGCGACATCACGGCGCGGGTGGAGCTGGAACGCATGAAGACCAACTTCCTCAGCGTGGTCTCGCATGAGCTGAAGACGCCGCTGCACTCGATCAAGGGCTTTGTCGAGATCATCCTGCTGGGCAAGACCGGCCCGGTCAACGAGCTGCAGCGTGACTTCCTGGGCACGGTCAAGGAACAGACCAACCAGCTGCAACGGCTGATCAATGACCTGCTGGAATTTAGCCGCATGGAAGCGGGCCAGATCAAGCTGCGCATGGAGCCAATAACTGTTGGCGACCTGGTGGCCGATGTGGCGACGAAGCTGGGGCCGCAGGCCGCCAATGGCAAAGTCAGCATCATGAACCAGGTCGCCGTGAATTTTGCCACCATCGAGGCCGATCCGATGCGCATCGAGCAGGTGGTGACGAACCTGGTGGACAACGCCATCAAGTTTACTCCGCCTGGGGGCGTGATCAACGTGCACGGGCGCGAGGACGCAGAGATGGTCGAATTGCGCATTAGCGATTCGGGCATTGGCATCCCGCTCGAAGAGCAACAGCGCATTTTCGATCGCTTCTACCAGGTGGATGGCGGTTCCAATCGCCTGTACAAAGGCACGGGACTGGGCCTTTCGATCTGCAAGCATATCGTGGAACACCACGGCGGTCGCATCTGGGTTGAAAGCCCCGGCGCCGACGGGCAGGGCGCTACCTTCTGTTTTCGCCTTCCGCGCCGCCAGGCTGGCCGCGAGGCCGTTTTGGATTTCACCCATCTGCCCGAACCTGACGCCGCACGGGGCCGCGCCTATGACGCGTAACGAACCACGACCCCTCAGCGCGCCCCTGGCGCTGGGACTGCTGACCGTGGGCGCCCTGTTGATCCGCCTGCCTGGCTTCCTCAGCCATCCGGTTGTGTTGACCGAGGGTACGACCTATGTTACAATCGCCCGCAACCTGCTGGCCGGCCACGGTTATGTCGGCATCTTGGGCACGGTGGAGCCGTTTGCGCCGCCGCTTTACCCACTGCTGATCGCCCTGGTGAGCGCGTTGAGCGGCGATGCGGTCTGGAGCGCCCGCGTGATCTCGCTGCTGGCCGGCGCGGCGTTGGCGCCCGCGGCCTATCTGCTGGCCGCCCGGCTTTTCAGCCGCCGCAGCGGTCTGTGGGCCGCCTTGTTGGTCGCCGGCGCGCCGCTGCTGATCGAATACAGCAGCCTGGAATGGAGCGAAACGCTGTACGCGTTGCTCCTGCTGCTCGGTTTGGCCTGGGGCTGGCAGGCGACGCAGCCGGGGCATGGGCGGGCGGCCACCCGCGCAGGTTTGTGCCTGGGCCTGGCCTATCTCACCCGTGTGGAAGGGGCGCTGGCCCTGGTCGTTGTCGTGGCGTGGGTTATCCTGCGCAGACCGGCCTCACCCGCGCCAGGCGCACGCCCCCGCTGGCGCGCCGCAGGCCGCCAAATCATCCTGCTGCTCGGCGCCTTTGCCCTGACGGCTGCGCCTTACGTGCTCTGGCTCAGCCTGACCCTCGACCGGCCGACGCTGGAAAGCAAGAGCACGTTGAACTTTGTCATTAGCGAGCGCATGGCCCAGGGGGAAAGCTATGTGGACGCCGCCTACGGTTTGGACGCAGAGGGGCGTCCGCGCGGCGTTTTTCTGGAGCGCACGGCGCAGCTGCGGCAATCGGCGCCGCCAGCGGCCGCGCCGTTGTGGTCGGTCAACCGTCTGCGTCAGCTGCTGGAGGGGCTGCGCAGCGTCCAACGCGAGATGCAGCTTTATCTGCTGTCGTTTCTGCTGCTGGTAGCCATCGCGGCGGGGATCATCCGCACGCTGATGGCCCCGCCGCCGCCAGGCATGACCTCGCCGCGCGCGGCCACCCTTTACCTGGCCTCGTTCAGCGGAGCGGCGCTGCTGACGGTGGCCCTGGTGCCGTTGGTCTATACACGCTATCTGTTTCCCCTCTTGCCCCTGTGGTGCGTTTGGGCCGGCGTGGGCCTGGAAGCGGTGGGAGAGGGGCCGTGGCTGCAAACGCTCAGCCCGACGCCGCGCCTGCGCGCCGCCTTCACCCTGATCGTGGCCGCGGTTTTACTGCTTTCACTGCCGCGTGCGAGTACGGTCAGCAGCCGGCGCGCGGTTGACGTGGATCAACAGCGGGCCGGGGTCTGGCTGGCGCAACAGGCGCCGGCGCGCAGTCTGCGCATCCTATCGGTGCACAGCCAGATTCCCTTCTACGCTGGGGGAATCCACGTGCCGATGCCCAACGGCACGCCGGCGCAGGTCTTACGTTACGCCGACGCGGCGCAGGTAGATGTCATCATCACCTCGCCGCGCAAATTGGGCGGCCGGCCGGGGCTGCAAGCCTGGCGCGAGGGCGCGGCGCTGCCCGCGCCCTGGCGGGCGGTCTATCGAGACCGCGCCGCGGCCGGCGGCGATTTGATTATTTGGGAGAAACCGTGAGTCATCAAAACCACATCGCGCGGCGCGTCTTTCTCAAGCGCGCGGCGCTGGCCGGCGGCGCGCTGGGCCTGGCGGCGGCCGGGCTGGGCGGCAAAATTGTGCTCGATAGCCAGGGACGAAGCGCCATCCTGGCCGCGCGTGAGCGTCAGCGCCCGACCGGCAGCATTGCCTGGCTGACGCAAGAGGAATATGTCCTGCTGGGCGCGCTGGCCTCGCACCTGCTGCCTTCAGATAGCAACGGGCCGGGCGCGCCCGAAGCGCAGGCCGTTGACATCATAGATCGGCTGATTGCCACCACCAACCACCGGCGCGCCCTCTATGCGCCAGGCTTGCTGGCCTTCGATGAGCTGGCGCACCGCGCGCATGGCGCGGCGTTCGTAGAACTGGCGCCGGCCGAGCAGCTGGCGCTGCTGCAGGCGGTGGATCAGACGCAGCAAACCACCAACCGCGCGACCGCGTCGCTGCCCGACCGCGTGGAGCGGAAGGCGCAAGACCTCTACTACGACTGGGAGGGCATGGGGCCGGCCCTGGATCTCTTCCCTCAGCTGGTCAATGACGTGATGCAGGCATTTTACACCAGCCAGGTCGGTTGGGACTGGCTGGGCTATGAAGGTCCGCCCATGCCGCGTGGCTACGTGGGACGCCTGGGGAGCTGTACGTCATGATGAGCGATGCAAAGACAACCAGCGTCCAACCGGCCCCGCGCGAGAAATCGGCTTTGGGCGCAGCCGCGATTCACCTGGCGCGCGCGCCTGAGACCACCGATGTGGTGGTGATTGGTTGCGGGGCCGGCGGCGGCGTGCTTGCCAAAGAGTTGGGCGAAGCCGGCCTGAACGTGATCGTGCTTGAGGCTGGCAAGCGCTTCAATCCCTACGTGGACTACCGCTCCACCGAGCGCGACTTCGAGGTCAGCGCCACGCGCGTCTTCGATCCCGAAGACCCGCGCCGCGATCTGTACACCTCCGGCGGCGCTGACTGGTTCAACTACAGCCGCGCCAAAGGCGTGGGCGGTTCGACCCTGGTGTACGTTGGCGTTTCCCCGCGCTTTCATGAGTCTGACTTTCGGGTGCGCAGCGCGGACGGCGTGGCAGACGATTGGCCGCTGACCTACGCCGACCTGGAGCCTTATTACAGCCGCGTGGAGTATGAAATCGGCATCTCCGGGCCGTCAGGCGCGGAAGCCAATCCCTTCGACCCGCCGCGCAGCCGGCCTTTTCCGCTGCCGCCTTTTCCGTACAACTGCGCCAGCCAGGCCATCAAGCGCGGGGCCGATCGCCTGGGCCTGCACATGGTTCACTCGCCGATGGCGCTGCCGAGCAAACCGTGGAACGGCCGGCCGGCCTCGGTGCAGTGCGGCGGCTGCCGCCTGGGCTGCAAAATCGGGGCCAAGGGCAGTATTGACGTAACCTACGTGCGCAAGGCCGAGGCTACCGCCCGCGTGGACATTCGCCCGCAGTGCATGGCCCGTGAGATCACCCTGACGCCGGAGGGCAAGGCGCGCAGCGTCATCTATTTCGACGCGGAGCGCCGCGAACAAGAGGTGGCGGCGCGGGCGATTGTCATCGCCGGCAATGCCGTGGAAACGCCGCGCCTGCTGCTGCTGAGCAAATCGTCCCGTTTTCCCGACGGCCTGGCCAATTCCAGCGGGCTGGTGGGCAAATACTTTACGGAGCACCTGGCTGTCTTCACCTACGCCGTGTTCGCGGAACGCCTCGATACCTGGCGGGGTATTCCGGCCGGCGGCATGATGCAGGATTTCTATGCCACCGACAAAGGCAACAGCTTTGCGCGCGGCTTCACCATGGAAGTCAACACCGGCTGGCAGTGGCCCCTCAACGTGGCGCAGCGGGTGCCTGGCTGGGGCGCAAGCCACAAGCAGCGCGTCAAAGAGATTTTCAGTCACATGGTCGGCCTGGCCTCGGTCGGCGATCAGCTGCCTGACCTGCGCAATGACGTCAGCCTCGACCCGACGGTCAAAGACCTGTATGGCCTGCCGGCGCCGAGAATCATCAACGAGCCACGCGCCAATGATCTGGAGATGCTCAAGGCCATCCGGCAGCGCTCGCGCGAAATTCTGCAGGCCGCGGGCGCGCGAGAGGTTTGGGAACCGGAGTACCGGCCGGGCGGATCGTCGCACTATCTGGGCACCTGCCGCATGGGCAGCGACCCGCGCACCTCGGTCGTTGACCCCTGGTGCCGCACGCACGACGTGCCCAACCTGTTCATTGGCGACAGCAGCCCCTTCGTCACCGGCGCGGGCGTCAACCCTGCGCTGACCATCTCCGCGCTGGCGACGCGCACGGCCGAGGGCATCATCGCCGCGTTCAAGCGTGGCGAGCTGTGAGCCGGCCCCGCGCCGCGCGCCGCCAGGTTGAAAGTCAGTCGTAGCATGACAAGGCAAAAAGCGTCAGAGGGCCTGGCGCCCAGGAAACCGGAGAGAGCGGGGCGTTTGTCGGTTTGGGCTGGCGGCGCTGTCCTGCTGCTGGCGCTGTTTTTGCGCGTCAGCGGGTTGACGTGGGGTTTTCCGCACAGCTTCAACGTGGATGAAGCGCACGTGGTCTACCTGACCAGCCAGCTGGCGCAGCGTTTTGCGCAGACCGGCTCACTCGATCCGCAGGCCTCTTCCTACGGCGCGCTGCCGTTGTATCTGTTGGCGCTGAGCACGGCGCTGGCCGACCAGGCGCTGACCTGGCTCAAGGCGCTGATTCCCCTGCCGTTCGATTCTGCGCCCATGCTCTACAGCGGACGCCTGCTGGCCGCCCTCTCCAGCACTGCGACGGTCGGCTTGACGATGGCGCTGGCCGGCCGGCTGTATCACGATCCGACCGATGGCGCGGTGGGCCGTCGCATTGCGCTGTGCAGTGGACTGCTCCTGGCGATCAGTCTGCTGCCGGTGCGCGAGGCGCATTTTGCCACCGTGGACTCGCTGCTGGCGGCGCTGATGCTGCTGGCGCTGCTGCTGGGCGCGCGGCTGGCGCAACGCGGCGACTGGTCTACTTACGCGCTGACCGGCGTCGCGGTGGCGCTGGCCCTGGCGGTCAAAATCGGCGCCGCGGTCCTGGCTGCGCCGATCGTCGTGGCGCACCTGGCGCAGACGCGCCGCCGCCTGCGCCGACCGGCCACGTGGGGACTGCCGCAGCTGCTGCTGTGCGGGCTTGTCGTCGTGGGCGTTTGGCTGCTCCTGAATCCCTACGCCCTGCTCAACCCCGCGACCTATTTTGATCTCGACCGCAACGACAGCGTGCGCACGCAAAGCCTGGTCGTCGCCGGCAGCCTGCGCGTGCTCTACACCGCCCAATTCGAGGGGACGCCGCCCTTTCTGTATGTGCTGACGAACTGGCTGCGCTATGGGTTAGGCCTGCCGCTGACTGGCCTGAGCCTGGCGGCCATCGGTTACAGCCTCTGGCGGCTGGGGCAGGCGCGGCGCGGCCAGGCCCAAGCTCAACAGCCAGCCGGCAGCCGTGCGCCGGCCTGGTTTGCCGATGCCTACATCCTGACCTGGCTGCTGGCCTATACGATCGTGGCCGGCGGCGCGTATGCCAAGTTCATCCGCTACGCGCTGCCGCTGGCGCCGCCCTTGTGCCTGTTGGGCGGGCGTCTGCTGGCCGACGTGTGGACGCGGCGCGGGCGGCCGCGCGGGTTGACCGTTGGCGCCCGCGCCCTGGCGCTGAGCGTCGTTGGCGCGGGGCTGCTGTACACCCTGGCCTTCGTGCAGATCTATCGCCAGCCCGATGTGCGTCTGCAGGCGGCCGCCTGGATTCAGCAGCAGGTGCCGGCCGGCGCGTCGATCCTGGTGGAAAAAGATGAAGGGCTGCTGTTGCACAAAGCCGAGGCTGAGTTCGGCCTGACCGGCTATCGCTGGCGCGTCTGGAATCCCTACGAGGTTGACGGCGTGGCCAGCGTGCGCTACCAGGCGCCGGTCGTCACGCCGGCGCGAACCGCCGCCTATCTGCAGAGCCTGCTGACGACCGATTATGTTATTATCGGCAGCAGCTGGGCCGAACGCTTCGACGCGGCGCGCTTTCCGGCCCAGGCCGATTTCTATCGCCGCCTCTTCGCCGGCGAAGCGGGGTATCGCCTGATCAAGACCTTCCGGGTGATACCGCAGCTTGGCCCGTTTGCCTGGGACGATCGCGGCGCGGAGTTGACTTTTCGCCTCTTCGATCATCCAGCCCTGTTCATTTTCGCGGCCGCGCCGATTGGGAAGTAGGATATTGGTCTTGCGATTTTTGTCATGGTACAATGGTTAGCAATCATGACTTCCAATCAAGACAACGTCATCACCACCGCATTCTCAGAAAAAATAGCCGCGCGGCGCAAGCGTGAGGCCATCGAAGCGGCCATGCGCAGCCTGGCGGACGCGCACGGCGAATTGGACCTGCGCACCCGCGCCCGCGCCATCGCCCGCCTGGGCGATCAGGTGCTGCCTGTCCTGTTGACGATGCTGGACACGCTCGATCCACAAATTCGCGGCGGTTTGGGGCAGGTGGCGACGGCTCTTCATGCCGCTGGCGTTCCGGTCATCGAGTCTCTGCGCGGAGTGGCCCAAGACACCCGCAGCCCGGACCAGGTGCGCATTACCGCCATCACCATTCTGGAGCGATTCCTCGGGCAGGCGCCAGACGAAACCCTCTACGCCACACTCTCCGACCCGCGCGCGATCATGCTCAATTCGGTTCGTGAAATGCTGATCGCCGCGCAGCAGTCGGACTACGTTTACATCGACTATGTGCAGCAGCTTGAATCGCAGCCGCTGGAAGTGGTGCTCGATCTGATCAACAGCCTCGATGCCATCGAGCCGGATGGACGGCTGGTGCTTCTGCGTTTGCTGGCGCAAGATAGCCGTGATATGGTCGCCGCGCTGGCCGTCAACGCGCTGGGCCGCATCCGCCTGCCCGCGGCCGTCACGACCCTGCGCCAGCTGCTGCCGACGGTCTCCCCCGCCACACGCACCCTGGTCGAGCGAAACCTGCGCAAGTTGGCCCTGGCCGGCGTGAACGCCGAACCGCCGCCTCAACCGGCGCGCGGCTGGCGCGCGCTGGTCAGCGGCATTGATGGCGATGGCTACCGCGCAGTCTGGTTTGTGGCGCCCACGCAGGCCCCGGTCATCAGCCTGTACAAGCCGGGCGAAGCGACCTTCCTGGGCGTGCTGCTCAGCGACGTCAGCGGCATCCGCCTCTCCTTCGCCAACGGCAGCATGCCCGATGTGCGCATTCCTGCCCCGCACCTGGCCGGCACTTTCTGCGAGCTGCTCATCCCCCGCAGCGACCAACCCCTGCGCCTGCTCGAAGCCCCCTTCGATTATGGCCGCAGCCTGGTGGCCGCCGCCGTCCAGCTCAATTATGAACGCCAGGCCGCGGACCTGGCGCTCCCGCAGACGCCGATTGCGCACGAGTTTCGGCTGCTCAACCCGTTGATCTGGCAGTTTGGCGAACCGGTTTCACCTCCCCCGCCAGACCTCCCGCCCCTGACCGGCGATCTGGCGATTGCCAACCTGCGTTACCAGTCGCGTGCGCTGCTCGATCATCGCGCCTTCAGCTCCTGGTTTGTTCACACCGAAGCCGCGTATGATCTGGCCGAGCGCCTGCTGGACAGCCGCCGGCCAGCCTTCCCCACGGTTGACATGCTCCTGCAAGAGTTGGTGATGCGCGACTTCAGCGCCAACAGCCTGATCGTCTATCGCCGCCGTTTGCTGGCGATGGCGCCCTGGCTGGCGTTTGCCAGCGAGCTGAGCATGGCCGCGCTGGCGCGCCATCTGGCCGCCAGCCTGCAGCCGCCGGCCGATCTCAGTCATCCCTTTTTGCTGGAGCTGGCGCGGGTCGGCGTAGAACGCGCCGTGAGCAACCTGCGTTGGGGCTACGATCTGCGCACCAGTCCCGGCCCCAGCCCCCGCTAAGGGCATTGCGCGACCTCACAGCTTGTGCTATACTTTTTCTGATAGGTCGCCCTGGAGGCTCGGAGCCGAAGCAGCATCGCCCTTCTCGGCCCCGCCACAGAGCGTCTCCCGGCGCATGATGCCATCATGATCGGATTGGTGTCTCGTTCGATCACCTGTTTGTAACTCGTATGAGGAGGATGTAATGCCATTCGTTAGACGCGCGTTCAATTGGGCGTGGCGGGCGCTGTTCCTCGAACAAGAGGTCTACGAGGACATGCGCGACGACGATAATCCGTTCGTCGAGGGATTATTCATCGTCGTCATCATCAGCGTCGCCGTCGCCCTGGCCGGTTTGGTCGGCGCCCTGCTGGCGCGGACCGCCACGCCTGACCTGCAGGCCATGAAACAGACCGTGCTCGATGGTCTGCGCAACATGCCCTGGTTCGGCCAGATGGTCCAGGCGGGTGGGCAACAGGCCCTGGACATGTTCAATCAGCTCTATGACCTGGGCTGGCAAATCTTCCCGCGCCTGGCCGGTTATCCTGATGTGGGCGGCGCGGCGCTCAACATCGTGCTCTTCCCCGTTGAAATGATCCTGCTCTGGGTGATTTGGGGCGTTGTGGCGCACCTTTGCGCACGCCTGCTGGGCGGCAAAGGGACCTTGAGCCAAACCCTGGGCGCCACCGCGTTGGCCGAGGCGCCGCAGCTGCTCAGCCTGGTCACCGTCGTGCCCTTCGTCGTGGTAGGCGGCGTGATCGGCACGTGGCAAATGCTCTGCCGCTACCTCGCGCTGAAGACAGTGCACGGATTGAGCTGGCAGCGCGCGGTCATCGCCACGATTCTGCCGGCGATCCTTTTCTTCATTCTCATCGTCGTGCTCGGCTTCATTTTCAGCACCTTGATCGCGGGCCTGGTGGCCGGAAGGATGACACCATGACAACCGAGATGAACAACGCCAGCGACCGCGGTTTTAGCGGCGTTAAATGGGTCAGCCTGGTTGGCGATATCCTGACGCTCAAGACCGGCGCGTTCCTGCGTTTCCGTGATAGTGTGGATGGCATGCGTTATGCCATCGCTTTGCTCGTCGTCGTCACCCTGTTTGCAGGCAGCCTCAGCTTCCTGTGGCAGGTGGTGCGCAGTCCGACCGCTGACTTCGACCAGGTGCGTGCGATCTTCGACCAGGCGTTTAGCCAGATGGAGACGACAAGCGGCATCCCGGCCGCGCAACTTGCCATGATCCGCGAGCAGTTCGAAAGCGGCATCAACATTGCCGAAGGCATCATGGGCCTGCCCACCACCCTGCCGCGACCGCTTGGCCGTTTCCTGGAGGCCCTGGGGCTGTGGCTGTCATCCCCGTTTGTGCGCCTCGGCGCCTGGCTGAGCTACGGCATCTGGGTGCTGCTCCTGGCGCGGCTGCTGTTAGGCGCCAAAGGCAGCCTGCGCGCCTTTTTCGCCACCACGCCGCTCTACAGCGTGCCGCAACTCCTGGCTTTCCTGGCGCCGGTGCCCTGCCTGGGCAGCTTGATCGCCATCGTCGCGGCCATCTGGGGCTGGCTGATCTACACCAAAGCCACGGCCGTCAGCCTGGGCTGGGTGCAACAGCGCGTCGGCGCTGACGGCCTCGTGGTCGGCGAGGAGACACAATGGGGACGCGCCCTGGTGGCAGTTTTCCTGCCCGCAATCTTGCTCTTCCTCCTTGTGACCATCATGATTCTCGGTCTCATCGTGCTGATAGCCCTGGGCGGCAACAGCAGTCGTTAGGTGATCCAGAAACCCGGCTTCGGCCCGAAACCGGGTTTCTGCACAACCATCGCAAAACGAGGCTCTGAGCGAAGAAAGTCATGCCAGCACTCTACAACGTCCATACGCCGGCCGCCGCCTGGCAGATTTTCTGTCAGCATCTGCCGATCTCCATTGCCACTGAAACGATCGAGGTGACGGCGGCGCTGGATCGCGTGCTGGCCGCCGTCATCTACGCCCCGCACGATTTGCCGAATTTTGCCCGTTCCACGGTGGACGGCTACGCGCTGGCCGCGGCCGACACCTACGGCGCTTCGAGCAGCCTCCCCGCCTATCTGACCGTCATCGGCGAGACGGCCATGGGGCAAAACGCCAGCCTGGCGGTCACGCCCGGCGCTTGCACCATCGTTCACACCGGCGGCATGATTCCCCCCGGCGCAGATGCGGTGGTCATGCTCGAACAAACCGAGGTCATACCTGGCGCGCGCCCGGATGAAGCGGCCGCGCTGACGTTTCCGCACACCATCGAAGTCTTGCGCCCCGTCGCGCCTGGTCAAAATGTCATTCAGATCGGCGAAGATGTCCGGCAGGGCGATGTGGTTTTGCCGGCCGGCCGCCGTCTGCGCCCCGCTGACCTGGGCGGCCTGCTCGCCCTCGGCATCACCCAGGTTCTGGCGGCGCGGCCGCCGCGCGTGGCGATCCTTTCGCAGGGCGATGAAGTGGCGCCGCCCACGCAGACCCCTGGCCCGGGCCAGATTCGTGACATCAACAGTTACACCCTGGCCGCGCTGGCGCGCCGCGCAGGCGCCGAACCGCTCCTGATGGGCATTGCCCCTGACGAGCGCGACGCCTTGACCGCGCTGGCTCGCCAGGCGTTTGCCCTGGCCGACGTCGTTGTCATCTCAGCCGGCAGCTCGGTCAGCGTGCGCGATATGACGGCCGAGGTGGTGGCGGCGTTGGGGCAGCCGGGCGTCTTAGTCCACGGCCTGAGCGTGCGTCCAGGTAAGCCTACGATTCTGGCCGTATGCGACGGCAAGCCTGTCTTTGGCCTGCCCGGCAACCCGGTCAGCGCCATGGTCATCTTCGACCTGGTGGTGGCGCCGACGCTGCGCCTGCTGCAGGGCGCCGAGGAACCGGCGCGCTGCGTCAGCCTGGCGCGCCTGGCGCGGCCCATCGCCTCGGTGACGGGCCGCGAGGATTATGTGCCGGTGCGCCTGGAGCAGCGCGGTCAGGAGCGCTGGGCTGCGCCGGTGTTTGGCAAGTCCAACCTGATCTACACCTTGATGCATGCGGACGGGATGGTGCATATTCCGTTGGATAGCAACGGCGTCGCCGAAGGGCAATGGGTTGAGGTCATCCAATGACAGTTTGGCCGGAACAAACAGAGACTCCCCATTTTGCCATGCCGTTCGATGGGCAGACGCTGCCCATGTTCAACATGGCGCGCGGGCAGCGCCGCTTACAACGGCTGCTCAATGCCTGCCGCGACCGGCAGCGCCTGGTTATTTTGACCCACAATGACCCCGATCCTGACGCCCTCGCCAGTGCGTGGGCGCTGCAAACCCTGCTGAACGCCCGTCTGGACAGCCATGCGAGCATTGTCTACGGCGGCATCATTGGCCGGGCCGAAAACCGCGCCCTGGTCTCCAGCCTGGAAATGCAGCTAAGCCAGGTGGATAAGATCAGCTGGGATGGCGTCGACGCGGTCGCGCTGATTGATACGCAAATTGGCGCTTCCAACCATGCGCGCCCGCCGCAGCTGCCTATCGTTGCGGTGTTCGATCATCACCAGTTTCGGCGCTCGCCGCAGCGGGCGCGTTATCGCGATGTCCGCCCTGGCTACGGGGCGACTTCCACCATTCTGACCGAGTACCTGGTGGCGGCCGAGATGCAGCCGCCAAGCCAGCTCGCGACTGCGCTCTTCTACGGCATCAAAACCGACACGCGCGGCCTGGCACGCGATGCTTGCGACTGCGACGCCTGGGCTTACATGGTTCTGCTGGGCCTGATGGATCCAAAACTGCTGGCGAAGATCGAGCAGGCGCGTGTGCCGCGCAGCTACTTCAAGGCGTTCAATGACACCCTGGCGCGCACTGTGCTTTATGACGATGTGGCGCTGGCAAGCCTGGGGCCGATGGAGCGCCCAGACATGGCCGCGGAAATGGCCGATATTCTGGCGCGCCTGGAAGGCACCGATTGGGTGATTTGCTGGGGACGTTACAACAGCCATGTGGTGATGGCCGTGCGCACCTCGGTGCCGCAGGCGAATGCGGCGCGCATGGTGCGCCAGGTCGTAGGCGAAATGGGGAGCACAGGCGGCCATGCCCACATGGCCGGCGGACGTATTCCCTACGGCAACGACCCGGATCGGGTGGAAGAGGAACTGCGCAAACGTTTCCTGCGCGAGCTGAACGTGGCCGCGGCCACTGCGCAGCCGCTCATCACGTAGGCGCTGGCAGCACCTCGATCGGCTCGCCCATCACGGGCGGCGGCGCGCGGCGAATGATGTCGAGCAGCGCCGTGAAGCGCGCCGGCGCCTCGCGCAGCGTTGACCAGGCCAGCGCGCGCTGGCTATAGGGCTGCAGGTCGGCGGCCACGCCCACCACATCGAGGCCCAGTTGCTGGCAGGTGAACAGCGCCCGCGGCAGATGAAACTCCTGCGTGACCAAAATAGCCGCATCGAGGCCGAAAATGGCTTTGGCCCGGTAACAGGTGTCATAGGTGCGGCGGCCGCCGTAGTCAGGCTGCAGGGCGCTGCGCGGCACGCCGCGCGCTTGGGCATAAGCCATCATCGCGCCTGGCTCGTCATAATCCACAAAGCGGTTGTCTCCACTCAAGATCAGTTTTTCGACTTTGCCGGCCTGGTAGAGCTGCACGGCCGTTTCGACGCGGTCGCGCAGCATCGGGCTGAGGCGGCCGCTTGGGTAAACCAGCGCGCCGAAGACAATCGCCACGCGCGCGCTCGGCGCCTGGGCCGGCAGAACGATGCTCTTGTGGTAATACCAACCGACAAAGCTGTACCAACCGCCGATCAGCAGGCCCAAGCCGGCCGTCATCAGCAACAACAAACGTAGCCAGGTGTAACGATTACTCACGGCGCCTCCAAGCAGCCATTGCGCACAACGAATCTAAGCGGCATTTTCGGCTAAGCCCGCCGTCGCCATGACCACGCCATCCCACGCTGAGGGGCAAAGACGAAGACGAGGACAAAAATGGCGGTGGCCGTCAAAATGATGGCCGCGCCCGAGGCGACGTTCAGGTAATAACTGACGTAAAGCCCGGCCACGCTGGACAACGCGCCGATCGCTGCGGAGATGATCATCATCGTGGGCAACCGTCGGCTCAGCAGGTAAGCCGAAGCGGCCGGCGTAACCAGCATGGCCGCCACCAGTCCCACGCCAACGGTTTGCATCGAAACCACGACCGTCAGCGCCAGCAAGATCAACATCACATGGCGCAGCAGTTCGGCGGGCAGACGCAGGGTGGCCGCCAGCACCGGATCGAACGAGATGACCAAAAAGGGCCGGTAGAGCAGGGCTACCGTGCCCAAAATCAACAGCCCCAGCCCGGCAGTCAACCACAAATCGCCAGGGCTGACGCCCAGCACATTGCCAAAGAGAATATGGGTCAAGTCCACGGCGTAGGTCTTGATCGAGCTGATGAGCACGACGCCCAACGAGAGCGCGGCCGCAAAGAGGATGCCAATGGCCGTATCTTCTTTGATGGTTCCCTGGCGTGAAAAGAGACCGATGCCTAACGCGACCAGCACGGCCGCGACCAGGGCGCCCACCACCAGGTTGCCTTGCAGCAGATAGGCCACGGCTACGCCGGGCAGAATCGCGTGGGCCATGGCGTCGCCCAGGAAAGCCATCGAGCGCAGCACCACATAGCAGCCAATCACCGCGCACAGGATGCCGACCATGCCCGCCGCCAACAGCCCTCGCTGCATGAATCCGTAGGCCAGCGGCGTCAAGAGCCATTCGATCATTGTGGGTCTCGATCGTGACGCCGGTCAGCCGCGGGGGCGACCGGGGATGAGACAGCGCTGGGGCGCAAGCCCGCCGCCGGCGTCAGCGCGTGCGCGGCCGGCTCATCTTCGGGGCAGCAGTGGTCCACCACGGCCACCCCTTCGGGCAGCATGAGCACCTGGCCGCCGAAGGCTTCGGCCAGCCGCGCGGTGGTGAAAACGCGCGCCGGCGGGCCGTACGCAATCAAACGCTGGTTGAGCAGCAGCACGTATTCGAAGCGGCTGGCCGCCAGGGCCAGATCGTGCGTGGAAATCAACACCGTGACCTGCTGCGCGCGCAGCCGCTCGAGCAGCGCCAGGGTGGACTCCTGTGTCGTCAGGTCCACGCCGGTAAACGGTTCATCCATCAGCAGGATGTGCGGCTCCTGGGCCAGGGCGCGCGCCAGGAAGACGCGCTGCTGCTGGCCGCCAGAGAGTTCACCGATCGCGCGCGACGCCAGCGCCAGAATGTTCATGGTCTCCAGGGCGTGCGTCACCGCGGCGCGATCGGCCGCGGTGGGCCGCCGCAGCCAGCCCTGGCGGCCATAGCGCCCCATCATCACCACGTCCGCCACGGTGACCGGAAAACGCCAGTCCACGGCCTCACGCTGCGGAACATAGGCCACACAGTCCTGATGCATCCCCAGGGGCTGGCCATGGATCAAGATGCGTCCACTGCGCAGGGGCAGCAGGCCCACCAGGGCTTTGAACAGGCTGGACTTGCCCGCGCCGTTCGGCCCCACCACGGCCACTTGCGCGCCGTGTGGAATCTGAAAGGTCAGCGCCTGCAGCGCCGGCCGCCCATTGTACCCGACGGTAACGTCTTCTACCTCCAGGCGCGCCGGCGCGTCGAGGCGGGGCGTCAAATGACCGGGCGCGGCCGTGAGCCGTGAGCGGTCGCCCACCGGGGAGGCTGGGTTGGAATCAATCACATCGGGCCTCATTTCTGTTACGTCGTTCCCGTTATCCCATGTGCGTCCGTTGCGCGCTTGCTATTTGAGCGCGGCCACGATGGCGCGGGTATTATACTTCATCATTTCGATATAGGTCGCGCCTTCAGCGCCCGCGGCGTTGACCGAATGGGTCAGCAGACCAGTGACGACCTGCACGCCCGTTTCAGTCGCAATCTGCTCGGCCAGCTGCGGATTGGCGCCGGTTTCCAGGAAAACCGCGCGCGCGCCGGTCGCCTTGATCTGGTCAATTAGCGCGGCCAGCTGCTGCGCCGACGGCGCGGCGTCGGTGCTGACGCTGGGAATGATCGCGCCGATGACCTGAAAGCCATAGCGATCGGCAAAATAGCCCAGACTTTCGTGATTGGTCACCAGCAGCCGCCTTGCCGCCGGCACCTGGTTGACCTGCTCACGGATCCACGCGTCCAATTCGCGCAGGCGCGCGCTGTAAGCGGCGGCGTTGGCGGTGTAAAGCGCGGCGCCAGCCGGGTCGGCCTGACTCAGCCCGTCGCGGATATTTTCGACGTAACGAATGGCGAGAACAGGATCGAGCCAAAAATGGGGATCTTTCTCCGCCTGACCCGCAGACGGACGGCTGCTCAGGCCGGCGGCGGCCTCGATCACCAGGCGTTGGCCGCCGGCGTTTTGCAGGAGGCGGTTGAGGAAGCCCTCGACGCCGGCGCCATTGACGATCAACACCGTGCTGGCGCTGACCTGGACAATGTCGGTCGGCGCTGGCTCGAAGCTGTGCGGGTCCACGCCGATCGGCATCAGCGCGCGCACCGTCAGCCGCGTGCCGGCGACCTGCTGCGCCATATCGGCCAGGAAAGTTTCGACGGCCAACACGTTGGGAAGCGCGGGCGCCGTTGATGGGGAGGGAGGTGTTGGCGCCGGGGTGCAGGCCGTCAGCAGCAGCAGGCTGCACAGGCCGGTCAGTAAAATTCGCCGGAGCAAATGATCGGAGCGGGACATGACTAAATCAACTTTTCTTTCTCGCCGCGGCGCAGAGGCCCGCATGGTTGCGGCCTTGCGCCCGTTCAGAACGTCTTCGGATCAATTTTCAACAAAAAAGTCGCCTGCAAGCTGCGCGCTCGCAGGCGACCTTGCCTGGGTAAATTACGCCAGCTCGCGCATCAGCGCGGCGAGACGCTCGCGCGAGGGGCGCAGCTTCTCATCGGCAATACTGGACAGCGGCGCCTGATCGGCGATGTGCATCAGAGTCGGCAGCGTGGGCTGGCCCCGGTTGATATGAATCAGGCCGGTGATAATCTGCTGGGTGGCTTCCGCCTCGCGCAGCACTTGCACCGCCTGCATCCAGTCGGTCGGATCGTAGTTGGTGTCCAGCTTCTTCAGCCGCACGTGCGATCCGTCGTGCATTTCGACATCCACCATCGTGCCTGGTTCATAATCCACGGTGATTTCCTGATACGCCGGGATGTAAGTCACCTCGTGCAGCGGCTCTTCGTGCGCGCGACCGTAGGCGTAACTCTTGGTCGAATCGTCATGGTCGTTGAAGGTGACGCAGGGGCTGATAATGTCAATCACCGCCGTGCCTTCATAACTCAGCGCGGCTTTGAGCAGTTCGCGCACCTGTTTGGCGTCCCCGGCGAAAGAACGCGCCACGAAGCCGCAGCCCAGGATGAGCGCTTCCATGCACAGGTCAACCGGCCGAAATTCGTTCGTGCCCGCATACTTGAGCACCTGGCCGACATCGGCCGTGGGTGAGAACTGCCCCTTGGTCAGGCCGTAGACGCCGTTGTTTTCGATGATGTACACCATCGGCACGTTGCGGCGCACCAGGTGCTTGAATTGACCGATGCCGATGCTGCCGGTATCGCCGTCGCCGCTGACGCCGATGGCGCGCAGGGTGTGATTGGCCAGGCACGCGCCGGTGGCAATCGAAGGCATGCGGCCGTGAAGCGAGTTGAAGCCGTGCGAGCGGTTCAAGAAATAGGCCGGCGATTTGCTGGAGCAGCCAATGCCGCTCAGCTTGATAACCTCGTGCGGCTGCAGCGCCATTTCATACGCCACGCGCACGATCTGGTTGGAGATGGAATTGTGGCCGCAGCCAACGCACAGCGTTGACGCCCCACCGTCATAATCCTTCAGCTCGAGGCCGACCAGGTTCAGCTTGAGATTACCGTTCGTCTTGATCTTGGGGTTCGCGCTGGCCACTGTCGTGGTGGTTGGAAGTGGAGTTGTCATGATCCTATCGCTCCTGCTTCAGAATGGTCTCGGTGACGAAGCGCGCCGTCAACGGCAGGCCATCGCATTTGTTGAGCTTGCGCAGTTTGTGTGCATCCTGCGGCAGTTCCATGCTTAGAACTTCCGCCATCTGCCCTTCGAAGTTTAGTTCGACCACGTAGACGCGGTCATGCCGGGCGACGAACTCGCGCAGCGTCTCCTCGATGGGCAGCGCGCGCAGCCGCAGGTAGTCCGTTTCGATGCCCAGCTTACGCAAACGGTCACGCGCCTCCAGCACGGCCGAGTCGGCCGAGCCATAGGCAATGATGCCGATGCTGGCGGCGGCGTCATCCACCACTGGCTTGGGAACCAGGGTGCGTGCGGTGTCATGCTTTTTGTACAGGCGGGCCAGGTTTTGCTCCCAGTCGTCCGGCCGTTCGCTATAGACCGCCTTGGCGTTGTGACCGGTGCCGCGCGTAAAGTAAGCCGCACGATAATCGTTCGTGCCGGGCAGCGTGCGGTAGCCGATTCCATCGCCGTCCACGTCTTCGAAGCGCGCCCACGAGCCTAGACGCTGAATGTCTGCGGCTGTCAGCACTTTCCCCCGGTCAAGGGGTTTCTCAGGGTATGTAAAAGGCTCGCTCATCCACAGATTCATGCCGATGTCGAGGTCGCTCAAGACAAAGACCGGCGTCTGCAAGCGCTCGGCCAGGTCAAACGCCTGGATGCCGAAATCGAAACACTCAGAGACCGAGCCGGGCAAGAGCACGACGTGACGGGTGTCGCCGTGGCCCATGG